>NZ_NEJZ01000012.1:0-218484 GCF_002113215.1 Pseudomonas sp. B15(2017) | reverse complement strand
TCAACCACTTGCGCTTCCGATCTCTCGTTAGCGGGAGGCGAATTCTACAGCGTTACACGCTGCTGTCAACACCTCTTTTTCTTCGCTTTCGACCGAGAAGATCGAACCGTTGAAAGCGCCCCAACAAACCGGCATTTCCAACGCCTTCCAGGCTTCGATGAACTGAAGCGGCCCGCCTTCGAAACCTGCTTAACTCATTGAATCTCAAGGAGTTTTCCGCTTCGACTGCGCCGGAAGTGGGGCGAATTATAGAGACTCAGAATCTGCCGTCAACACTTATTTTCACAAACCTGTCATATCGGTCAAAAAAGCCCCGAAACGCGAAGGCCGACCTTAATAGGTCGGCCTTCTTTGCACTGCCCTTCTACTTACAAGCTAGGGAAAGCGAATTGCGAAGCTTCATGGCTCGCACGCTGCGGCCAGCGCTGGGTGATCGCCTTGCGACGGGTATAGAAGCGCACGCCATCCGGACCATAAGCATGCAGGTCGCCGAACAGCGAACGCTTCCAGCCGCCAAAGCTGTGGTAAGCCACCGGCACCGGCAATGGAACGTTGACGCCGACCATGCCGACTTCGATCTCGTCGCAGAACAGACGCGCTGCTTCACCATCACGAGTGAAGATGCAAGTACCGTTGCCGTATTCATGATCGTTGATCAGTTGCATCGCCTCTTCCAGGCTGTTCACCCGGACGACACACAGAACCGGCCCGAAGATCTCTTCTTTATAGATGCGCATCTCAGGAGTGACATTGTCGAACAGGCAGCCACCCAGGAAGAAACCTTCTTCATGACCGGCAACGCTCAGCCCGCGACCGTCGACTACCAGGGTCGCGCCCGCCGCCACGCCATCTTCGACGTAACCGCTGACCTTGTCGCGTGCCTGACCGGTAACCAGCGGCCCCATGTCCAGACCGCAAGAAGTGCCGGCACCGATTTTCAGCGCCTTGATCTGTGGAACCAGTTTGGCCACCAGTGCGTCCGCCACCTGATCGCCCACACACACGGCTACAGAAATCGCCATGCAGCGCTCGCCGCAAGAACCGTAAGCCGCGCCCATCAGGGCGCTGACCGCGTTGTCCAGATCCGCATCCGGCATCAACACCGCGTGGTTCTTCGCCCCGCCCAGCGCCTGAACGCGCTTGCCGCGTTTGGTGCCTTCGGCATAGATGTATTCGGCAATCGGCGTCGAACCCACAAAGCTCAGCGCTTTGACTTCCGGCGCTTCGATCAGCGCGTCCACCGCAGTCTTGTCACCATGCACGACACTCAGCACACCCTTCGGCAAACCGGCTTCCAGCAGCAGTTGCGCGATCAGCAGGGTCGAGCTTGGATCACGCTCGGATGGCTTGAGGATGAAGCAGTTGCCGCAGACGATCGCCAACGGATACATCCACAGCGGCACCATCGCCGGGAAGTTGAACGGGGTGATGCCGGCCACTACGCCCAGCGGCTGGAAATCGGACCAGGCATCGATGTTCGGGCCGACGTTGCGGCTGTACTCGCCCTTGAGGATTTCCGGCGCTGCGCAGGCGAACTCGACGTTCTCGATACCACGTTTCAATTCACCGGCAGCGTCTTCCAGAGTCTTGCCGTGTTCTTCGCTGATCAACTGTGCGATGCGCGCTTCGTTCTGCTCCAGCAGTTGCTTGAAACGGAACATCACCTGAGCACGCTTGGCCGGTGGCGTGTTGCGCCAGGCCGGGAATGCAGCCTTGGCGGCATCGATGGCGTGCTGGATGGTTTCGCGGCTGGCCAGCGGCAGCTTGTGGATTGCCTGACCGGTGGACGGGTTGAATACATCGACCGCGCGACCGTTCTCGGTCACCAGTTCGCCATTGATCAAATGCGGGATAACGCTCATCGGGGAACTCCTGAATTCTTGTGCACAGACGCCCGCAAGAGGCGCCTGCCATTGGCGTAGCTATATAGAAGGAAAATCAGTCGAGCTTGTTCAGCACTTCGCCGACCGCGTCGAACAGACGATCAAGGTCTTGCGGCTTGCTGTTGAAAGTTGGGCCGAACTGCAGCGTGTCGCCGCCGAAGCGCACATAGAACCCGGCTTTCCACAACGCCATACCGGCTTCGAACGGACGCACGATGGCGTCGCCGTCACGACCCGCGATCTGGATCGCACCGGCCAGACCAAAGTTACGAATGTCGATGACGTTCTTCGCGCCTTTCAGACCATGCAGGGCGTTTTCGAAATGCGGTGCGATTTCGGCCACGCTCTGCACCAGGTTTTCCTTTTGCAGCAGGTCGAGTGCCGCCAGGCCCGCGGCGCAAGCCACCGGGTGCGCCGAGTAGGTGTAGCCGTGCGGGAATTCCACAGCGTATTCCGGGGTCGGCTGGTTCATGAAAGTCTGGTAGATCTCGGAGCTGGCAATCACCGCGCCCATCGGGATCGCGCCGTTGGTGACTTGCTTGGCGATGCACATCAGGTCCGGAGTCACACCGAAAGTCGTTGCACCGAACATGGTGCCGGTACGGCCGAAACCGGTGATCACTTCGTCGAACACCAGCAGGATGTTGTGCTGATCGCAAATTTCACGCAGACGCTTGAGGTAGCCCTGTGGCGGAACCAGTACGCCAGCGGAACCGGCCATAGGCTCGACGAACACCGCTGCGATGTTAGACGCATCGTGCAGTTCGATCAGCTTCAGCAGTTCATCGGCCAACGCGATACCGCCCTGCTCCGGCATGCCACGGGAGAACGCATTGCTCGCCAGCAAAGTGTGCGGCAGGTGATCGACATCCATCATTGCCTGACCGAACAGTTTGCGGTTGCCGTTGACGCCGCCGAGGCTGGTGCCGGCGATGTTCACGCCGTGATAGCCACGGGCACGGCCGATCATCTTGGTTTTGGTCGACTGGCCTTTCAGGCGCCAGTAGGCACGGACCATTTTCACCGCGGTATCGGCGCACTCGGAACCGGAGTCGGTGAAGAACACGTGATTCAGGTTGCCCGGCGTCAGGTCGGTGATTTTTTCCGCCAACTGGAACGACAGCGGGTGGCCGTACTGGAAGCCCGGCGAGTAATCGAGAGTGCCCAACTGCTTGGCCACCGCTTCCTGGATTTCCTTGCGGGTATGCCCTGCACCGCAGGTCCACAGACCGGACAGCGAGTCGTACACCTTGCGGCCCTTGTCGTCGATCAGCCAGCTGCCTTCAGCTCCGACGATCAAACGCGGGTCGCGCTGGAAGTTGCGGTTGGCGGTGTACGGCATCCAGTGCGCGTCCAGCTTCAGTTGGCTGGCCAGTGGCGACGACGCGTTTTCAGGCATGTTCATCGGGCAAAACCTCGCAGGGCAATAAGCTTCAGAGAGATAAAAAGCGTTGTTGCAGCTAAATTGCCACGCGGATAAAGTCGGTGAAATTCAACTCTTCTAACCTTCAGTTAGAACTCTGCTAAACAATGAGAACAACAGCATGAGCAGCCGCCGCCCCGATCCACTGGCCCAGGTCAGTGACTTCGACATTCGTCTGCTGCGGATTTTTCGCAGCGTGGTGGAGTGCGGCGGCTTCTCGGCGGCGGAAACCGTGCTCGGCATCGGTCGCTCGGCGATCAGCCAGCAGATGAGCGATCTGGAGCAGCGTCTCGGACTGCGTCTGTGCCAACGCGGGCGCGCGGGTTTCTCGCTGACCGAGGAGGGTCGCGAGGTCTATCAATCGGCGCTGCAGCTTTTAAGTGCGCTGGAAAGTTTCCGCACCGAGGTCAACGGCCTGCACCAGCATTTGCGCGGCGAATTGATCATCGGCCTGACCGACAACCTCGTCACCCTGCCCCACATGCGCATCACCCACGCGCTCGCGCAGTTGAAAGAGCGCGGGCCGGACGTGCAGATCCAGATTCGCATGATCGCCCCCAACGAAGTCGAGCAAGGCGTGCTCGACGGACGCCTGCATGTCGGCGTGGTGCCGCAGGCCAGTGCGTTGTCGGGACTGGAATATCAGCCGCTGTACAGCGAACGTTCACTTCTCTACTGCGCAGTGGGTCATCCGCTGTTTTATGTCGACGATAAACAGCTGGATGACAAGCGCCTCAACAGTCAGGACGCCATTGCCCCGACCTTCCGTTTGCCGGCGGAGATCCAGGCGCACTATCAGGCCCTCAATTGCACCGCCAGCGCTTCCGACCGTGAAGGCATGGCGTTCCTGATTCTGACCGGGCGCTACATCGGCTACCTGCCGGATCACTACGCCAGCCTCTGGGTGCAACAAGGTCGCTTGCGCGCGCTCAAGGCCAGTACGCGGTTCTACGACTTGAGCCTGGCCTCGGTCACCCGCAAGGGCCGTCGCCCGCATCTGGTACTGGAAAGCTTTCTCGAAAGCCTGGCCGCCACCCGCTGATGACCGGGGTTTTATTCGACCGGGGCTTGTTCCGCGCCGACGGTTGCGCTATCAACGCAACTGGTTGCACCCCACAGACAAACCCGGAAGTGCCTATGACCTTTGAAGTCCCCGCTCACGGCGGCAAACCCGCCAGCCGCATTCGTCAGAAGAACGAAGAGACCATCATCAAAGCCGCCGAAGACGAGTTTGCCCGTCACGGTTACAAAGGCACGAGCATGAACACCATCGCCACCAAGGCCGGGCTGCCCAAGGCGAACCTGCATTACTACTTCACCAACAAGCTGGGTCTGTACGTGGCGGTGCTGAGCAACATCCTTCAATTGTGGGACAGCACCTTCAACACCCTGACGGCCGAAGACGATCCGGCCGAAGCGCTGACCCGCTACATCCGCGCGAAAATGGAATTTTCCCGGCGCCAGCCGCAAGCGTCGCGAATCTTTGCGATGGAAGTGATCAGCGGCGGCGAATGCCTGACCGAATACTTCAACCAGGATTACCGCGCCTGGTTTCAGGGCCGCGCCAGTGTATTTCAGGCCTGGATCGACGCGGGCAAAATGGACCCGGTCGACCCGGTGCACCTGATCTTCCTGTTGTGGGGCAGCACCCAGCATTACGCCGACTTCGCCACCCAGATCTGCCGGGTGACCGGTCGCAGCAAGTTGACCAAGCAAGACATGGAAGACGCCGGCAACAATCTGATCCGCATCATCCTCAAAGGCTGCGGCCTCACTTCTTCCATATAAGTCGTTTTATGCCATTCACCCTCAGCGGCTTCTGCGAATTTCGCGAAGAGATTCGCAAAAGCCGTTTCATCACCTTCGCCGCGCCGATCGCAAGCCCCACTGAGGCGCAAGCCTTCATCGAGCAACACAGCGACTTGAATGCCTCGCACAATTGCTGGGCGTGGAAACTTGGCGATCAGTACCGCAGCAACGACGACGGCGAACCCGGTGGCACAGCAGGTCGACCGATTCTCGCGGCCATCGAAGCGCAGGACTGCGATCAGGTCGCGGTGCTGGTGATCCGCTGGTACGGCGGCATTCAACTGGGCACCGGCGGTCTGGCCCGGGCCTATGGCGGCGGCGCCAACAAATGCCTGCAAGCAGCGCCGAAGATCGAATTGATCAGTCGTGTGCCCGTGCGTTGCGCCTGCGCCTTTGGCGAACTGGCGATGGTGAAGCTGCGGATTGCGGATCTGGGCGGATTGGTGGTGGAAGAAAACTTCACCGCCAATGGTGTCGAGTTGCAACTGGCCATGGGCGAAGCGCACATCGAGCTGCTGCAGAAACAGTTGGCCGATCTGAGCCGTGGACGAATCCTGCTGCAGCGTTGAGCCCTCGTCCTGTTTTGGGGCACAAGCCGTTTGCTTATGCCCGTGACTTGCCCACATCCGCTGTGCACCCGGCTGTGGATAACCTGAGCACAGGCTGCTGTAACCCTTCTGTCACGTGGCTTTGCGGGATTTGCTCACTTTTCGTCCAAACGGCTGACCCGGCGAACAATTTCACGTAAAAACAATCGCTTAGCGTTGTTTATCGCCTTTAGAAGAAAGCCCGGCAGTGCTTATGCCCGGGATTCTGTCTTGCGCACAAATACTGTGGAGCAACCTGTGGATAAGCCGTTCATGGCTGGCGCAGTCGCCGGTTCTGTATGGCTTGGACGGGGTTGCTCGTTTTTTGATCAGCCAGGCGCGGGCAAAACTGGAGCCTGATCAACGGCTTTGCCCTCATGTGGTGCCGCACAAGACGTCGAACTTACTTCACAGGCTCTGCGCCAAAGGCTGGCAAACAGCGGCCGCCTGCGTTCCTGACTCAATGGCCAGGAAATTGCTTTATCCACAGGCACAACTCCAAGCGACCCGAGCCTGCCATGCCAAACCCCACGTCCACACCGCGCCTGCAACTGCGCCACATCAGCAAACGTTATCCCGGTTGCCTCGCCAATGACGCCATCGACCTGAGCATCGCCCCCGGTGAAATCCACGCGCTGCTCGGTGAAAACGGTGCCGGTAAAAGTACGTTGATGAAAATCATCTACGGCGTCACCCACGCCGATTCGGGTGAGATGCTGTGGCAGGGTCAACCGGTGACCATGCGCAACCCCGCCCAGGCGCGGCAGTTGGGAATCGGCATGGTGTTTCAGCATTTCTCGCTGTTCGAGACTTTGAGCGTTGCGCAAAACATCGCACTGGCGATGGGCCCGGCGGCTGGTTCGCCGAAACAGCTTGAAGCGAAAATCCGTGAAGTGTCGCGCCGATACGGCATGGCGCTGGAGCCCCAGCGACTTGTCCACAGCCTGTCGATCGGCGAGCGGCAACGGGTCGAGATCGTTCGCTGCCTGATGCAGGACATTCGCCTGCTGATTCTCGATGAACCGACCTCGGTGCTCACGCCGCAGGAAGCCGACGAGTTGTTCATCACCCTGCGCCGGCTGGCGGCCGAGGGCTGCAGCATTCTGTTCATCAGCCACAAACTCGGTGAGGTGCGCGCCTTGTGCCACAGCGCCACGGTGCTGCGTGGCGGGCGGGTTGCCGGGCATTGCGTGCCGGCCGATTGCAGCGATCGGCAACTGGCGCAATTGATGGTGGGCGACGCCGCGACATTGATCGGCGAGTTCACGAAAGCCACCGGCGGCGCGGCGTTTTTGCAACTCAGCGGATTGAACTGGCACAACCCGGATCCGTTTGGCTGTTCACTGAGCGACATCGACCTGCAGGTGCGCAGCGGTGAAATCGTCGGCATCGCTGGCGTGGCAGGCAACGGTCAGGACGAGTTACTGGCCTTGCTCAGCGGCGAACAGACATTGCCCAACAACGCAGCGTCAACCATCCGCTTCCGAGAACACGCTGTCGCCGATCTGCGCCCGGATGCGCGACGCAAACTCGGTCTGGCGTTCGTCCCCGCCGAACGCCTCGGGCATGGCGCGGTGCCGGACATGAGCCTGGCGGACAACGCCCTGCTTACCGCCTTCCAACAAGGCCTGGTCAGCCACGGCTTGATCGAGCGCGGCAAGGTCGAAGCCCTCGCCGAAACGATCATCCAGCGCTTCGGCGTGAAAACCCCGGACACTCAAACCGCTGCCCGCAGCCTGTCCGGCGGCAATCTGCAGAAATTCATCCTTGGCCGGGAAATCCTCCAGCAACCGAAACTGCTGATCACCGCGCATCCGACCTGGGGCGTGGATGTCGGCGCGGCGGCCACCATCCACCGCGCTCTGATTGCCCTGCGCGATGCCGGGGCGGCGATTCTGGTGATTTCCGAAGACCTCGACGAACTGTTCCAGATCAGCGATCGCCTCGGCGCGCTGTGCGGCGGGCGTCTGTCGGCGTTGCAGGACACCGCGCTGACCCGACTCAGCGACGTCGGCGGCTGGATGGCCGGCCAATTCGACACCCCTCAATCACAACCGGCCACGGTTTAACGGAGCTTTCCCATGTTGCTTTCCCTTGAACCCCGTGGCCGGCAATCGCGCCTGATGCTGTGGTGCTCGCCAGTACTGGCGGCAGCGCTGACGCTGGTCTGCGGGTCGTTGCTGTTCGTCGCCCTTGGCCATGATCCAATGAAGACTCTGCACACGTTGCTGATCGCTCCGGTCAGTGACCTGTATGGCGTTTCCGAACTCTTGGTCAAAACCCTGCCGATCCTGTTGTGCGCACTCGGCCTCGCAGTGGCCTATCAGGCGCGGATCTGGAACATCGGCGCCGAAGGCCAGTTGCTGCTCGGCGCTCTGGCCGGCAGTGCGCTGGCGGTGAACATCATTGATATGCAAAGCCGCTGGGCGCTGGTGCTGATCCTTCTCACAGGCACCCTCGCCGGCGCCGCGTGGGCCGGGCTCACCGCCTGGTTGCGCACTCGCTTCAACGCCAACGAAATTCTTACCAGCATCATGCTCAATTACATCGCGCTGAACCTGTTGCTGTTCTGCGTGCACGGGCCGCTGAAAGACCCGGCCGGATTCAATTTTCCCGAGTCGGCAATGTTCAGCGACGCCAGCCGCCTGCCGCTGTTGATGGAGGACGGTCGCGCGCATATCGGCGTGTATTTCGCCTTGCTCGCGCTGGTCACGGTGTGGGTGTTGCTGCAGAAAAGTTTCGTCGGTTTCCAGATCAAGGTGTTGGGGCTGGACAAGCGTGCAGCAGGATTTGTCGGGTTTCGCGAGAAACGTCTGATCTGGCTCGCACTGCTGATCAGTGGTGGGTTGGCGGGGCTTGCCGGTGTCTGCGAAGTCACCGGACCGATCGGCCAACTGGTGCCGCAGGTCTCGCCGGGTTACGGCTATGCAGCGATCACTGTGGCGTTTCTCGGCAGGCTGAATCCGGTCGGGATTCTGTTTTCCAGCCTGTTGATGGCGCTGCTGTACATCGGTGGCGAGAGCGCGCAGATGACGTTGAATCTGCCACAGGCGATCACCCAGCTGTTCCAGGGAATGATGCTGTTTTTCCTGCTGGCCTGTGACGTGCTGATCCTCTATCGGCCACGCCTGAACCTGCGCTGGGTGCGGCGCACTTCTACCACCGCCGTAACTGCCGGAGCGTTGTGATGGATATCGATCTGTTGAGCAATATTTTCTACGCCATGGTGCGCTGCGGTACGCCACTGCTGCTGGTGGCATTGGGCGAATTGATCTGCGAGAAGAGCGGCGTACTCAACCTTGGTCAGGAAGGCATGATGCTGTTTGGCGCGGTGATCGGTTTCATCGTCGCGTTCAACAGCGGCAACCTCTGGTTGGGCGTTGTGTTGGCGATGCTTGCCGGGATGTTGCTGTCGTCGCTGTTTGCCCTGGTGGCGCTGGTGTTCAACGCCAATCAGGTGGCGACCGGGCTGGCACTGACAATTTTTGGCGTGGGTCTGTCGACCTTTGTCGGCGCAGCGTGGGTCGGCAAACCGCTGGCCGGTTTCGAGCCGCTGGCCATTCCTTACTTGAGCGAAATCCCGCTGATCGGCCGCATGCTGTTTGCCCAGGATCTGCTGGTGTACCTGTCGTTCGCGCTGTTTGCGCTGGTAGCCTGGGTGATCGTGAAGAGCCGTGTCGGGCTGATCATTCAAGCGGTCGGCGAGAATCCCGACGCAGCGAGTGCCATGGGTTTGCCGGTACTGACCGTGCGTACCCTGGCCGTATTGTTCGGCGGGGCGATGGCCGGACTGGCCGGGGCTTATCTGTCGCTGGCGTACACGCCGATGTGGGCCGAGAACATGACCGCTGGACGCGGCTGGATTGCGCTGGCGCTGGTGGTGTTCGCCAGTTGGCGGGTGTGGCGACTGTTGCTCGGCGCGTATCTGTTCGGACTCGCCAGCATCCTGCACCTGGTGGCGCAGGGGTTGGGGCTGGCGATTCCTTCGAGCTTGCTGGCGATGCTGCCGTATGTCGCGACCATTCTGGTGCTGGTGTTGTTGTCGCGGGATGCAGTGCGTACGCGGCTGTATGCGCCGGTGTCACTGGGGCAGCCGTGGCAGGCCGGGCATTAAACCGTGACGGCTCGCGACAGCGGCCGAACCGGCAACGCCTGAGCGATGCCCCACGCCAGTTCGAGCACCAGGAAACCCACCACCAAAGAACTGGCGCCGTGGGCCAGGGCATACGTCATCCACGCGGCGAACAGAAACCGGGCCACCGCGTCATAGCGCCCATAAACCGGCTGCGGATCACGAATCCGCAGCACCGCCCACAAGCACACTACCGAACCAAACAGATTGGCTATCAGCAGATGCGCCGGTTCGAACGGCGGCAGCTCGCCGGGCAGCTCCAGCGCCTGACTCAGTGCCGTCAGCAACCCATGCAACACAGCAAAACTCCACGGTGTGACAAACGCCGCCGTCACGATCAAGTCATACCAGGCGCTGCCGCGCACCAACTGCCGATACTGCGTTGAAGTCCACATCATCCTTGCTCCGAAAATTCAGGGAGCAACCACGGTAAAGCCTGGAGTATGCTCCAGGGTCAAACACTTTCGAGACCTGCAAGATGCGCATCGGTGAATTGGCCCAGGCCTGCGATGTCAGCCGTGACACGCTGCGTTTTTACGAGGAGCGCGGATTGATCGCGGCGCAACGCAGCGCCAACGGTTATCGCGACTATCCGCCGGAGATGGTGCAATTGGTGCTCTACATCAAAACGGCACAGCGTCTGGGCTTTACCCTCGGCGAGATCGGCAGCAGCGTTGGCGCGTTGTGGCAATCGCCAAATCCCGACACCACCGTCACGCAACTGCTGCAAGACAAACTCAAGCTGGTCGAAACCCGCATCGCCGAACTCGGCGAGCTGCGCCACGAATTGCAGCATCGGCTCGGTCAACGCTGTCCATTGAACCCGTGATCTTTCAACTTTCGAGGAAAGCCCATCATGTCCGCATTGAATTCTGCCAAGCACGCACTGATCATCGGCGCCTCCCGGGGCCTGGGCCTGGGACTGGTGAAAACCCTGCTGGCCGACGGCTGGCAAGTCACCGCCACGGTTCGCAATCCTTCCAACGCCGAGGCGCTCAAAGCACTGGGTAACGTACAGATCGAAAAACTCGACATGGATGACCAGCAAGCGGTAATCGCCCTGAGCCAGAAGCTCAAGGGCGAGACCTTCGACCTGCTGTTCGTCAACGCCGGGGTCAAGGGGCCTGAAGTCCAGACTCCGGGCGGCGCGACGCTGGCGGAAGTCGGTCAGCTGTTCTTCACCAACGCCGTGGCGCCGATCAATCTGGCCCAGCGCTTCGTCGGGCAGATTCGCGACGGCAGCGGCGTGCTGGCGTTCATGAGTTCGGTGCTGGGCAGCGTGACCATGCCCGACGCGCCGGAACTGGCGCTGTACAAGGCCAGCAAGGCGGCGCTGAACTCGATGACCAACAGCTTCGTCACTCAGTTGGGCGAGCAGAAACTCACGGTGTTGTCGCTGCATCCGGGCTGGGTGAAAACCGACATGGGCGGCGAAGGCGCCGACATCGACGTGGAGACCAGCACCCGTGGCCTGGTGGATCAAGTGGGCGCGTTTGCCGGAAAGGGCGGCCATCACTTCGTGAACTACAAGGGTGAAACCATTCCCTGGTAACCGCTGGACCCTGTGGGGGTTTGCTCCCGCAGGGTTATCCCGGTGTCTGGTCGGGTCGGGCTTGCCCGTCGCAACATTTTGTTCGAAACTCCGCACCTCGTCCTTCGCGGCGACCCTGGATCAGCAGACAGGGCAACACTGAGCTGGCAACCCTGAACCCAACTTTCAGAGGAGCCGGCCACAATGCCTGCGACCCGTATCTGGTTAAAAAATCCCCTCGCCATTTTCACGGCCAACGGTCTCGATGCCCGTGGCGGCCTGGTGCTGCAAGACGGTGTGATCACCGAAGTGCTCGGCGCTGGCCAGCAACCCTCCGCCCCCTGCAATGAAGTGTTCGACGCCCGTGAACACGTGATCCTGCCGGGCCTGATCAACACCCACCACCACTTCTATCAGACCCTCACCCGCGCCTGGGCGCCGGTGGTCAATCAGCCGTTGTTCCCGTGGCTGAAAACCCTCTACCCGGTGTGGGCGCGCCTGACGCCTGAAAAACTCGCGCTCGCCACCAAAGTCGCGCTGGCCGAGTTGTTGTTGTCGGGTTGCACCACCGCTGCCGACCACCATTACCTGTTCCCGGATGGCCTGGAAAACGCCATCGACGTGCAAGTCGAAACCGTGCGCGAACTGGGCATGCGCGCCATGCTCACCCGTGGCTCGATGAGCCTCGGCGAGAAGGACGGCGGCCTGCCGCCGCAGCAGACCGTGCAGGAAGGCCAGGTGATTCTCGACGACAGTCAGCGGCTGATTCACGAGTACCACGAACGTGGCGACGGTGCGCAAATCCAGATCGCTCTGGCGCCGTGCTCGCCGTTTTCGGTGACCCCGGAAATCATGTCCGCCAGCGCCGAACTGGCGAACAAGCTTGATGTACGCCTGCACACTCACCTCGCCGAAACCCTCGACGAAGAAGATTTCTGCCTGCAACGCTTCGGCCTGCGCACCGTGGATTATCTGGACAGCGTCGGCTGGCTAGGCCCGCGCACCTGGCTGGCCCACGGCATCCATTTCAACCCCGACGAAATCGCCCGTCTCGGCGCGGCCGGCACCGGTATCTGCCACTGCCCGAGCTCGAACATGCGCCTGGCGTCCGGCATTTGCCCGAGCATCGAACTGACCGATGCCGGCGCGTTGTTCGGTATCGGTGTGGATGGTTCGGCGTCCAACGATGCGTCGAACATGATCCTCGAAGCGCGTCAGGCGCTGTACATCCAGCGCCTGCGTTATGGCGCCGAGAAGATCACCCCGGAACGTGTGCTGGGCTGGGCAACCAAGGGTTCGGCGAGCCTGCTGGGCCGCACCGATATCGGTGAACTGGCGGTGGGCAAGCAGGCGGATCTGGCGTTGTTCAAGCTGGATGAACTGCGCTTCTCCGGCAGCCATGACCCGATCTCGGCGCTGTTGTTGTGCGGCGCGGATCGTGCGGATCGGGTGATGGTCGGCGGCAAGTGGCGTGTGGTTGACGGGCAGGTTGAAGGCCTGGATCTCAAAGGCCTGATTGCCGATCACAGCCAGGCGGCCCGGCAGTTGATCGCCGGCACCTGATCTCCCCCCCTCTGATCGTTCCCACGCTCCGCGTGGGAATGCATACAGGGACGCTCTGCGTCCCAGCGTAGGACGCGGAGCGTCCTTTGCGGCATTCCCACGCAGAGCGTGGGAACGATCTGTCGGTGCTGGTCGCTCTCAGAGGCCGAGCAGCGACAACATGATGAACGTCGCAAACAGCACAAAGTGGGTCATGCCTTCGATGGCATTGGTCTCACCGTCATTAAGGTTGATCGCGCTGACGATCAGCGTGATGAAGATCATCACCGTCTGCACCGGCGTCATCGCCATCTGAAACGGCTGCCCCGTGTAAAGCGCCATTGCTTCCATCACCGGCACCGTCAGGATCACCGTCGACAACGAAGCCCCCATCGCGATGTTGACAACCGACTGCATACGGTTGGCCAACGCTGCGCGCAATGCGGTCAGAATCTCCGGCGCTGCCGAAATCGCCGCCACCAGAATCGCCGTGATCACCGGCGGTGCGCCCGTCCCTTCCAGGCCCAGATCGAGGGTCTTGGACATCACTTCCGCCAGTGCGCCAATCACCACCACACCGAACACCAGAATGCCTATCGACAGCGCCAGGCTGACCGGTTTCGGCTCCTGCTCCACCGGCTCTTTCTTGCGGCGTTTGTCCGGGTAGCTGTAGCTGAAAAAGTAGCTGTGCGGCCCGACCTGCATGCGCAGGAACAACGCATAAAGCAACACCATCGCGCCGATGGTGAACGCCGAATAGAGTTTCCAGTTGGCCTTGGGAATGAACTCCGGCACCACCATCGACACGCCCATGGCGGTGAGGATCATCACGCTGTAACTGCGGGCCGAATCATCGTTGTAGGACTGTTCGCCATGCTTGATCCCGCCCATCAGCGCGGCGAGACCGAGGATGCCGTTGATGTCGAGCATCACCGCCGAATAGATCGTGTCGCGCACCAGGGTCGGCGAGGCTTCGTTGCTCATCATGATCGCCAGGATCACCACTTCCACCAGCACGGCGGCGAGCGTCAGGATCATCGTGCCGTACGGGTCGCCGACTTTTTCCGCGAGCAGTTCAGCCTGATGGGCGACGCGCATCGAGGCGGCGACGATGAACGCGATCAGCACCAGCCCGGCCGTCAGGGCAACGATCTGGCCGCTGTGCAGCAACCAGTGCTCCAGCGGATAGGCAACACAGGCGGCGATGACGGCCAACAGCAGAAAGCTTTCTTGCTTGAGGATGGTGAACATGACGGGCCTTTTTTGCCGAAGAGTGCGAATGAGCTACTGACTGCGGGGCGGCGCTAACGTTTCGTTACACCTTAGCGCACCAGTGGATGGCGTCCCTGTACGGCCATGCACTTTTTTCGGCCCGGCCGGCCTCATCGCGAGCAAGCTCGCTCCCACAGGGATCGCGTTTTTTTGTGGGAGCGGGCTTGCCCGCAAAGGCCTCGCCGCGATTTCGAATCGATTTGTTGTCCGCTTGGTCAGCCTTTTGCATTGCCCTCCCCACACACAACAAAAGGGAGTTCGCGTTCATGCAAAAACGTCCACTGCAAACACTGCTGTGCATCGCCATGGGCCTTGGCCTCAGCCTGAGCGCCAGTGCCGCCGATCCACTGAAAGTCGGCTTCGTCTACATCGGCCCCATCGGCGACCACGGCTGGACGTATCAGCATGAACAGGGGCGCAAGGCGCTGGCGGAAAAACTCGGCACACAGATCACCACCAACTACGTGGAAAACGTCGCCGAAGGCGCCGATGCCGAGCGGGTGATCCGCAACATGGCCAAGGACAACTACGACCTGATCTTCACCACCTCTTTCGGCTACATGAACCCGACGGTGAAAGTGGCCAAACAGTTTCCCAAGGTGACCTTCGAACACGCCACCGGCTACAAGCAGGACAAAAACCTCGGCACCTACCTCGCTCGTACCTACGAGGGCCGTTATGTCGGCGGTTTCCTGGCCGCGAAAATGACCAAGACCAAAAAGATCGGCTACGTAGCCTCGTTCCCGATCCCGGAAGTGATCCGCGACATCAACGCCATCCAGCTGGCCCTGAACAAATACAACCCCGGCACGGAGATCAAAGTGGTGTGGGTCAACTCCTGGTTCGATCCGGGCAAAGAGGCTGACGCCGCCAACGCGCTGATCGATCAGGGCGTGGACGTGGTGTTCCAGCACACCGACAGTCCGGCGCCGATCCAGGCCGCCGAACGGCGCGGTGTGTATGCCGTGGGCTACGCTTCGGACATGGCGCACTTCGGGCCGAAAGCGGTGCTGACCTCGATCGTCAACGACTGGGCGCCGCACTACATTCAGGCGACCCAGAGCGTGATCGACCACACCTGGAAATCCCAGGACTACTGGGGCGGGTTGAAGGAAGGCACGGTCGAACTGCCGATCAGTGATCTGGTGCCGGCACCGGTGAAGGCCGAAGCCGAGCAGATCATCGCCGACATCAAGAGCGGTGCCCTGCAACCATTCACCGGGCCGATCAAGGATCAGGCCGGGGTCGAGAAAATCCCGGCGGGCGTGAGCGCGACCAACGCCGAACTGGCGTCGATGAATTACTACGTCGAAGGCATGAAGGCCGAGATGCCGAAGTAACCAACCTGACGCCGACCTGACCCTGATCGTTCCCACGCTCTGCGTCGGAACGATCAATAAAGAGCATTCGAAATGAACCAACTCCCGATCATCGATATCTCGCCGCTTTACTCCAACGACCAGAACGCCTGGCCCGCCGTCGCCGAACAGATCGACCACGCCTGCCGCGAATGGGGCTTTTTCTACATCAAGGGTCATCCGATTTCTGCGCAGCGCATCGCCGCCCTGCTTGATTACGCGCAGCGCTTCTTTGCGCAACCGGCAGAAGAAAAACTCAAGATCGACATCACCCGGACCGTCCATCATCGCGGCTACGGCGCCATTGCCACCGAACAACTCGACCCGGACAAACCCAGCGACCTCAAGGAAACCTTCGACATGGGCCTGCACCTGCCGGCCGATCATCCCGAGGTGCTGGCGGAAAAACCCTTGCGCGGCCCCAACCGTCATCCAGCGATGCCCGGCTGGGAAGCGCTGATGGAGCAACACTATCTCGACATGCAGGCCCTCGCGCAAACCCTGTTGCGGGCCATGACTCTGGCGCTGGGCATCGAGCGCGACTTCTTCGACACTCGCTTCAATGAACCGGTCAGCGTGCTGCGAATGATCCACTACCCGCCGCGCCACACCGCCAGTTCCGCCGAGCAGCAAGGTGCCGGCGCGCACACCGATTACGGCTGCATCACTTTGTTGTATCAGGACGCGGCCGGTGGCTTGCAGGTGAAAAACGTCCAAGGCCAGTGGATCGACGCACCGCCCATCGAAGGTACCTTTGTGGTCAACCTCGGCGACATGATGGCGCGCTGGAGCAACGACCGTTATCGCTCGACCCCGCACCGGGTCATCAGCCCGCTCGGCGTGGATCGCTACTCGATGCCGTTCTTCGCCGAGCCGCATCCGGATACCCGCATCGAGTGCCTGCCCGGTTGCCAGGACGCACAGCATCCGGCGAAATATCCGACCACCACCTGCGCCGAGTTCCTGCTGTCGCGCTTCGCCGATACCTACGCCTATCGACGGGAGCAGGAAGCGGTGTGATGGATCGGTTGGTCAGGTTTTGCCAATTGTTTCGGCGCGCATCTGTAGAATGCCGTCATTGCACCTGATGAGAAAAGAATATGTACGACTGGCTCAACGCCCTGCCCAAAGCCGAACTGCACCTGCACCTCGAAGGCTCGCTGGAGCCCGAGCTGCTGTTCGCCCTGGCCGAACGCAACAAGATCGCCCTGCCGTGGAGCGACGTTGAAACCCTGCGCAAGGCTTACGCCTTCAACAACCTGCAGGAATTTCTCGACCTGTATTACCAGGGCGCCGACGTGTTGCGCACCTCCCAGGATTTCTACGACCTGACCTGGGCCTACCTGCTGCGCTGCAAAGAACAGAACGTGATTCACACCGAGCCGTTCTTCGATCCGCAGACCCACACCGACCGTGGCATCCCGTTCGAAGTGGTGCTCAACGGCATCGCCGCCGCGCTGAAGGATGGCGAGCAGCAACTGGGCATCACCAGCGGCTTGATCCTGAGTTTCCTGCGCCACCTGAGCGAAGACGAAGCACAGAAAACCCTCGACCAGGCGCTGCCGTTCCGCGATGCATTCGTTGCGGTGGGTCTGGACAGTTCCGAGATGGGTCACCCGCCGAGCAAGTTCCAGCGCGTGTTCGACCGTGCCCGTCACGAAGGCTTCCTCACCGTCGCCCATGCCGGTGAGGAAGGCCCGCCGGAGTACATCTGGGAAGCCATCGACCTGCTGAAAATCCAGCGCATCGACCACGGCGTACGCGCCATCGAAGACGAGCGCCTGATGCAGCGGATCATCGACGAGCAGATCCCGCTGACCGTGTGCCCGCTGTCGAACACCAAGCTCTGCGTGTTCGATCACATGTCGCAGCACAACATCCTCGACATGCTCGAGCGCGGCGTGAAGGTCACGGTGAATTCCGATGACCCGGCGTACTTCGGTGGTTACGTGACCGAGAACTTCCATGCGCTGCACACCCATCTGGGCATGACCCAGGATCAGGCCAAACGCCTGGCGCAGAACAGTCTGGATGCGCGATTGGTAAAACCGTAAAGGCACAAAGCCGTTCGAACATGCCCGTGTTCGAACGGCTTTTCAGTTCTCAGCGCACGACCGCTTCGGTCAGCTCTTCCAGCGTCTTGCCGCGGGTCTCCATCCCGAACAGCCACACCACTGCCGCCGCGATCGCAAAGCACAACGCACCCAGCGCAAACACCCCGCCCTGCCCGGTGATCGGGAACACCAGCCCGGTGACCAACGGCCCGAGCAGCGAGCCGACGCGTCCGATGGCCGAAGCAAACCCCGAGCCCGTTGCCCGCGCCGAGGTCGGATAGAGTTCCGGCGTGTAGGTGTAGAGCACCGCCCACATGCCGAACAGGAAAAACTGCATCAACAGACCCGTGCCGATCAGCAGCGCCACGTTGCCGCCAAACACCGCGCTTTGTCCGTACAGAAACGCCATCACCCCGCCGCCGAGCAACGTGACGATGCACACCGGCTTGCGACCCCAACGCTCCACCAGCCAGGCGGCCATCAGGAAGCCAGGAATCCCGCCGAGGGAAATCAGCACCGTGTAATACACCGACTGGGTCACGGCAAAACCCGATTGTTGCAACAACGCACTGAGCCACGAGGTCAGGCCGTAGAAACCGAGCAACGCGAAGAACCACAGGCTCCAGATCATCGTCGTGCGCTGGCGATACAACGGTGACCAGATCTGCTTGAGCGCCGAAAGGAAATGGCCCGGAGGGGTCATGCTTCGTGGCAGACGAACCGGCTCCGGCAATGCAGCACCGCCGAGCGAGGCCTGTACCCGCGCTTCGATCCCGCGCAAAACCTTGTCCGCCGCGTCATGCTTGCCGGCCTGTTCCAGCCAGCGCGGCGACTCGGGAATGAAAAAGCGGATCGCCAGCACGAACACCGCCGGCACCGCCAACACCAGGAAGATGTCGCGCCAGCCAATCAACGGCAGCAGGAAATACGACAGTATCCCGGCAGCCACGAAACCGAGCGGCCAGAAACCGTCCATCAAGGCAATGTAACGACCCCGACGCTGCGCGGGGATCAACTCCGACAACATGGACTGGGCAATCGGAAACTCCATGCCCATGCCTATCCCCAGCAGAATGCGAAACAGCGTCAGGCTCTCGACCGTCTGCGCCGTGGAACACAGGTAACTGGCCAGCCCCCACAAGACGATGCTCCATTGGAACACCGGTTTGCGACCGAACCGATCAGCCAGCAGTCCGGACAGCGACGCCCCCAGCACCATGCCGAAAAAACTCGAACTGGCCAGTAGGCCAGCCTGCGCACTGCTCAGGCCGAACTCGGCTTTGATCGAGCCGAGCAGGAAGGTCATCATCGCCAGATCCATGGAGTCGAAGAAAAACGCCAGGGCGATGATGATGAAGATGATCCGGTGATAACCGCTGACTGGCAGACGCTCCAGTCGATCTGCCGCGCTGAAGTTTCCCGTGTCCATGCCACCTCCTCAATCCGAAAAGTCCCCGGATCGAGTGTGCGCGATAGCGGTGACGCGCCTGTGCCAGTTGCGACGTGCTCGCAGCCGCTGGCGACGCTTGCTAGCAAATCAGTGGAGGAAAGCGCTCTACAACGCCATTTCCAGCTCGGTTTCACAGGCAAATCGATGAATTTCCCGCTGGCCCGCCGCCGTCAGTTGCAAGGCGCGGGAATCGTTGGGCAGCACCAGCCAGCCCGACTGCATGAACAACTGCAGCAACGCCGCTCCCAGCGAGCCACCCATGTGCGGGCGACGTTCGCTCCAGTCCGGACAGGCGCACGCCACCTGGGCATTGCGGTGGGCCAGCGCCTGGATATAAACGCCGCGCCCGGCCAATTGTGTCGAGCCTTTATGCGTGACTACCACTCGATGCTCAAGCTGTTCGATCCATCCGGCATCAAGCAGGCGCTGGTACAGGTCGGCGGCCAGCGTTCCGCCCAGATGGTCGTCACAAAACCTTGCGCGCAGCAGTGATGAAGGAGCCGCCTGGGGTCTGACGACCGGCGAGGCACGCTTGAACACTTCGGGGATTTCTCGCGGAGCGCTGGCCAACGTGGCGCTGGCGAGCGCTTCGATGGCTGCGCCGATTTCGGGAGCCGCCAGGCGGAAGAAGCGTTTGCGACCGCGCGCCTCGACCTTCAACAGACCGCCAGCGGACAAGCGCCCCAGATGCGCACTGGCCGATGACGGCGAAAGCCCCGCCAGCAACGCCAGTTCCTCGGTCTGCCGCGCCGAGCCATCCATGAGCGCCCACATCATTGCGCTGCGTTTGGGATCGGCCAGCAACGTGGCGATCTGGCTGATGCAAGGTGCATGTTCCATCTATTCACTCCCTGTTGAATCGTATCGTCTACAGCTCATAGACATCTTGACCAGTAATCAGTCGTCGGCCAAGGCGCGCAAAATACCTTGAGCCGAAGCGAGGCAGCGCGCCGCAGCAAGGAAACCGCAGCACTGTCGCGACCCTCGACCCTACCCGGCCGGTTGCGGTCTGATCGTTCTCGCATCGGCCTTTTGGTGCGGGCAACAGGCGGCCGTTAGTATAAGCGGGTTGCTCGCGGCGTCCTGCGCCGGAGTGCCCGTGGCTGGTGATTGTTCCTGAGAGAAATTTCGCTATTTACCTGCGACTAATGGTCAGACTTCTGGAAAACGGGAAAACGGCTACCCAATTCGGCGCAACGGCTGGCGAGCATTTCCCTCAGAAGGTTCACTGGCTTACTCAATTGTGCGCGATGGGCGCACAGCAGATTCAGCGGAGCGCGTTCGCAGAGCAGCTCCGGCAGCAGCACTTTCAGCCGCCCCGCCAGCACATCACCGGCCACATCGAGCCACGACTTGTAGGCGATGCCGGCTCCCGCCACCGCCCACAGGCGTACCACATCGGCGTCGTCACTGAAGCGGTCGCCACTGACCGTCAGGCCGACTTCACGCTTGCCGTCGTGGAAACTCCAATGGTCGTGCACCCGGCCACCGAGCATATAAAGCAGGCAGTTGTGCTGAGCGAGCTGTTCCAGATGCAGCGGCTCGCCGTGCCGGGCCAGGTAGGCGGGCGATGCGCACAGCACCCGTCGGTTGTGCGGGGCAATCGGCAACGCCACCAGGCTCGAATCCTCCGGCTCGCCATAGCGCAAGGCGATGTCCACCGGCTGGCGAAACAGGTCAGCGATGCGGTCGCCCAGCAGCAGGCGCACCGTCAGCTTCGGGTGTTCACGCTGAAAATCATCGAGCCACGGCAACAGCAGGTTGCGCCCGAAGTCGGAGGGCGCCGACAGCTGCAGAATCCCGCTGACCTGATCCTGCCCGCTGGCCAGCAGGCGGCGGCCTTCATCGAGATTGCTCAGCGCCGCCCGGGCGTATTCGAGAAACCCTTCACCTTCGGCCGTCAGCCGCAGGCTACGAGTGGAGCGCGCCAACAGCCGCGCGCCCAATTGCTGCTCGATCCGTTTGAGCGCAGCACTAGCCACGGCGGCGGACATGTCCATCACCCGCGCCGCCGCCGACAGGCTGCCCAGATCCGCCGCCCGAACAAACAACTGCAAGTCATCGAAACGCAGCATCCTCAGCCCCGATTATCAAAAAAATATTGAAAGAGACTGCTCTTTTAGCCGGTTTTATCTCCCGCAGAAATAGCCAATCATGCCATCCATCGAATTCATCCCGTCCCGGAGTCGAACATGTCCCAGCCTTTCACCGCCATCGCCACCCTGATCGCCCGACCTGGCCAGCAGGAGGCCCTCGAACAGCACCTGCGCGCTCTGATCGAGCCGACCCACGCCGAAGCCGGTTGCGGTCAATACGAACTGCACCAGGACCTGGCCAATCCGCTGGCCTTCTACATGATCGAGCAGTGGGCCAGCGACGAAGCCCTGCAGGCTCACGATGCCAGCGCCCATATCCAGCACTTCCGCAGCCAGGCCGAGGCGTTCCTCGAACACTTCGAACTCAAGCGCCTGCGCGTCATTGCCTGAAGCCTTCCTTATATTCACTGTTGGAGATTTCCATGAAAGCCATCGCCTATTACGCCTCGCTCCCGATCAGCGACGAAAAATCCCTGCAAGACATCGAATTGCCGGAACCGGTAGCGGGCCCCCGCGACCTGCTGGTAGAAGTCAAAGCGATTTCGGTCAACCCGGTCGACACCAAGGTTCGCCAGAACGTCGCGCCCGAAGGCGGCGCCGCCAAGGTACTGGGCTGGGACGTGGCCGGTGTGGTCAAGGCCGTCGGCAGTGAAGTGACCCTGTTCAAGGCCGGCGACAAGGTGTTCTACGCCGGTTCCATCGCCCGGGCCGGTGGCAACAGCGAACTGCACGTGGTGGATGAGCGGATCGTCGGCCATATGCCGAAAACCCTCGGTTTCGCCGAAGCTGCCGCCCTGCCGCTGACGGCGATCACGGCTTGGGAGTTGTTGTTTGAACGCCTGCAGATTCGCGAAGGCAATACCGATGAAGGCCAGAGCCTGCTGATCGTCGGCGCGGCCGGCGGCGTCGGTTCGATCCTCACCCAACTCGCCAGCCAGTTGACCGGGCTCAAGGTGATCGGCACCGCCTCCCGCCCGGAGACCCGCGACTGGGTGACCGAACTGGGCGCTGATCGGGTGATCGATCACAGCCAGCCGTTGAGCGAAGAGCTGAAACGCGCCGGTGTCGCCCACGTGACCCACGTCGCCAGCCTCACCCAGACCGACCAGCACCTGGACCAACTGGTCGAAGCCCTGGCACCGCAAGGCAAGCTGGCGCTGATCGATGATCCGAAGGCGCTGGACGCGACCAAGCTCAAGCGCAAGAGCCTGTCGCTGCACTGGGAGTTCATGTACACCCGCTCGCTGTTCGAAACCGCGGACATGATCGAGCAGCACAAACTGCTCAACCGGGTGGCCGGGCTGATCGACAGCGGGACCTTGAAAACCACGGTCGGCGAGCACTTCGGCACGATCAACGCGAGCAACCTGCGCCGCGCCCATGAGTTGCTGGAAAGCGGCAAGGCCAAGGGGAAAATTGTTTTAGAAGGTTTCTAAAACTCGGAAGACCGCAGCCTTCTTCAGCCTCTGATGTGGCTGGCTCGGGGGCTGCGGTGTTTTTTTGCCGTCAGTCAGATGCTTGACCCTTGTCACAATTGCGATCGTATTCAGGACTACACTCGAGTCCTCTGCGATGCAATCTTTTACGTACGGGAGGTCAGCAATGAAGATCCTGATAAAAGAAGTGGCAAAGTCCCAGTGGCAAGTTCGTCTCGACCAGCACGCCGTGACCTTCCGCAGTGAGGCCGAAGCTCGCGCCTTCACTCGCACCCTCGAAGCGCGTCTGCGCGCGCCCCATCAGATTCCCGATCCCGACCAGCAGCGCGCTGTCGGCTGAGGCTTTCGACTTCAGATTTCAGCCTGCGCCTTTGCCAGCGCCCGGGCATTCTGTATGCGCCGGGTAAGCATCGCTGCACACACCACCAGCAGACCACACAGGCTGATGACAGTGGCCATCGGCACGGCGGTGCCATCGTGCAGGATCCCCACCAGCGCCGAAGCCCCGGCGGCGACACTGAATTGCAGGCTGCCGAGCAAGGCTGAAGCACTGCCGGCGCGACCACCCTGCCCGTTCATTGCACACGCTGCCGCGTTGGGGCTGATGCAACCAAGGCTGGCCACGCAGATGAACAACGGAATCAGCAATGGCCACAGCGCTTCGGTGTGCAAGGCGCCGACCGCAAGCAGCGTCAGCCCGGCACACAGGTAAACCCAGACCGCTCGCGACAGCAGGAAGGCCGGGCCACGTTTGGCCAGCAGCCGCGCATTGACCTGCGCCACCAGAATGAACCCGGCCGCGTTGGTACCGAACAGCCAGCCGAAGTGCTCGGCGGGTACGCCATACAATTTGATGAAAATGAACGGGGAACCGGCGATGTAGGCAAACATCCCGGCGATGGCGATGCCGCCGGTCAGGGCATGGCCCATGTAGACCGGATCGGTCAGCAACCGGCCGTACTGACGCAGGGCGCCAGACAACGGCTGACGCGGAACATGCGCCGGCAGACTTTCCGGCAGGCCGAGGGCTACCGCCAGTCCGGCCAAGGCACTGAAACCGGTCAGCACCAGGAAGATCGACTGCCATCCCGACGTGTTCACCAGCAGGCCGCCGAGCATCGGCGCCAGAATCGGTGCCAGCCCCATCACCAGCATCAGTTGCGAGAAGACTTTCGCCGAGCCCACCGCATCGCATTTGTCGCTGACCACCGCTCGGGCAATCACCATCCCCGCACAGCCGCCCAGCGCCTGCAAGAGCCGCGCGCCGATCAGCCATTCCAGATTCGGTGCGTAGGCGCAGGCCACTGACGCCAGCGTGAACAGCGTCAGACCAATGAGCAGCGGAATCCGCCGACCGAAGCGATCCGCCAACGGCCCGTAAGCCAGTTGGCCGATGGACAGGCCGAAAAAGTAAGCCGACAGCGTCAGCTGGACGTGTTTCTCATCCGTGCCGAACGCCAGCGCCATGGTTGGAAAGGCGGGTAGATAGAAGTCGATCGCCAACGGACCGAAAGCGGTCAGGGCACCGAGAATCAGAAGGGTACGGAAGTTCATCAGGCGTCCAGTTCGGGCGGCGGTTGGGTTGGGCAGTCGGACTGACTATGCAGCCCGACAGTCTAGCCGCGCGAGGACGCCTTGAACATTCCGGTAGCTCGCTAACTATTAAAAAGATCAGGCGAGTTTGATCGCATAACCTTCTTCGCTGATCGCCTCGATCACTTGCTCGGCGCTCAGCGCACTTTCGACGCCGACTTCCTTCGCCGCCAGATCGACCCGCACGCTGGCGGCCGGATCCTTGCTCTGCACCGCCTGGGTGACAGCTTTGACACAGTGACCGCAGGACATGCCTTCAACAGTGAACACTTGCATGGAATGACTCCTTTGAGTGAGGTTGCCGGCAGTCTCGGGCTTGCCACAATGGCAAGGTCAAGTTCTGCAAAAAACTGCCGGGCTGGCAATCGGCGCCGCGCTCGGCCAAGCTGCGTGCATCAATGACATGAATTCAGGAGATTCAGCCATGCGCTGGTCAGCTTTCAGCCTGTTTGGCTTACTCAGCCTCTTTGCCGCGATCCCTTCGGTGCATGCCGCCGGGGAAGATTACGGGGTGCTGATCATTTCCCGCGAGCGCCTGGAAGTCGCGACCTCGTGCGAAATCGGCGTGTACATCCAGGATCAACTGTCGGCGCGCCTGTTCCAGGAGCAAAGCACTTCGTTCAACCTGCCGCCGGGCAATGTCTCGCTGCGCCTGAAACTGCTGCCGGGGCAAATGCCGGGTTGCAACCCGGGCATGCTCGCGCCAGGTTCGCAGGAGATCAAACTGCATGCCGGCGACATCCTGAAATTCCGCATCGCGATGAATGCGGAAGGCATGTACCTCAAGCCGACCGGCCTCGGCTACTAAGGCCTGCCGCTCGTTCCCACGCTCTGCGTGGGAATGCCTCTTGTGACGCTCTGCGTCACGCTTTGGGACGCAGAGCGTCCCCGGCTGCATTCCCACGCGGAGCGTGGGAACGATCAGGCGAACAAGCGAGCAGCCGGTAGCGGAAACTGGTGCTTGACCTTGCCAGCATGGCAAGGTTGATCCTGTAGGCATCCACTACAGGGAGTACGACCGATGTCCGATTCCATCACGTTTGATCTGCCCATCAGCGGCATGACCTGCGCCAGTTGCGCCGGCCGTGTCGAGCGGGCGCTGAGCAAAGTCAGCGGCGCCAGTGCCGTCAGCGTCAACCTCGCCACCGAGCAGGCCAGGGTGCAGGCCCCCGGCGACAGTCTGCCGGCGCTGGTCGAGGCAGTCGAACGCGCCGGTTACAGCGTGCCGCAGCACACCGTGGAATTGAACATCGACGGCATGACCTGCGCGTCCTGCGTGGGTCGTGTCGAACGCGCCCTGAACAAGGTTGCGGGGGTGAAAAGCGTCAGCGTCAACCTCGCCAATGAGCGCGCTCATCTTGAATTGTTCGGCGCGGTCGACCCGCAAACCCTGATCGCCGCCGTGACCAAGGCCGGTTATTCGGCCAGCCTCTTCGAACTTGAACACCCTCAATCTGATAATCGCCAGCAACGCCTGAATCATGAGCGCCGGGCGCTGATCTGCGCCATCGCCCTCGCCTTGCCGCTGGTGCTGCCGATGCTGCTGCAACCGTTCGGCATTCACTGGATGCTGCCGGCCTGGGCGCAGTTCGCCCTCGCGACCCCGGTGCAGTTCATCTTCGGTGCGCGGTTCTATGTGGCCGCTTGGAAAGCCGTGCGCGCCGGAGCCGGCAACATGGACTTGCTGGTAGCGCTGGGCACCAGCGCCGGTTATGGCCTGAGTCTCTATGAATGGGCAAACGCTGCCGGGCGCATGCCGCATCTGTATTTCGAGGCCTCGGCAGTGGTCATCGCGCTGGTACTGCTCGGCAAATACCTGGAAAGCCGCGCCAAACGCCAGACCGCCAGCGCCATCCGCGCACTGGAAGCGTTGCGGCCAGAACGGGCGATTCAAATCATCGATGGCCGCGAACAGGACGTTGCCATCAGCGCTCTACGCCTTGGCGATCGGGTATTGGTCAAACCCGGCAAACGTTTCCCGGTGGACGGCGAAGTGCTGGAAGGCCAGAGCCACGCCGACGAAGCGCTGATCAGCGGCGAAAGCCTGCCGGTGCCCAAGCAACCGGGCGACAAGGTTACCGGCGGTGCGATCAACGGCGAAGGCCGCCTGCTGGTGAGCACCACGGCGCTCGGCGCGGAAAGCGTACTGGCGCGGATCATCCGTCTGGTGGAGGACGCCCAGGCCGCGAAAGCACCGATCCAGAAACTGGTGGATAAAGTCAGCCAGGTGTTTGTGCCGACGGTTCTGTTGCTGGCCCTGGCCACGCTGATCGGCTGGTGGTTGTATGGCGCACCACTGGAAACCGCGCTGATCAACGCCGTCGCGGTACTGGTTATCGCCTGTCCCTGCGCCCTCGGCCTGGCGACACCGACCGCCATCATGGCCGGCACTGGCGTGGCCGCGCGGCACGGGATTTTGATCAAGGACGCCGAAGCTCTGGAGCGCGCCCATGAAGTCAGCGCCGTGGTGTTCGACAAGACTGGAACTCTGACCTCCGGCACGCCGCGCATTGCGCATTTCAGTGCAATCGACGGTAACGAAAACGCCCTGCTGACAGCGGCCGGCGCACTGCAACGCGGCAGCGAACATCCGCTGGCCAAAGCGGTGCTGGATGCCTGCGCCGAACGCAGCCTGAACGTACCGGACGTGAGCGACAGCCAGTCCCTGACCGGGCGCGGCATCGCCGGCAGCCTCGACGGCCGACGCCTGGCGCTGGGCAACCGTCGCTTGCTGGAGGAAAGCGGTCTGAACGCCGGAAACCTGAGCGAGTCCGCGAAGGCCTGGGAAACCGAAGGCCGCACACTGTCCTGGCTGATCGAGCAAAGCCCCGAGCCCCGCGTGCTCGGTCTGTTCGCCTTCGGCGACACCCTCAAGCCCGGCGCGCTGCACGCGGTGCAACAACTGGCGGCCCAGCACATCCACAGTCACCTGCTGACCGGCGACAACCGTGGCAGCGCTCGCGTCGTTGCCGAAGCGCTGGGCATCGAAAACGTCCACGCCGAAGTGCTGCCGGCGGAAAAAGCCGCCACCGTCGCCGAGCTGAAAAAAAACGGGGTCGTGGCCATGGTCGGCGACGGCATCAACGACGCCCCCGCGCTGGCCGCTGCCGATATCGGCATCGCCATGGGCGGCGGCACCGACGTGGCCATGCACGCCGCCGGCATCACCCTGATGCGCGGCGATCCGCGACTGGTGCCGGCGGCGCTGGAAATCAGCCGCAAGACTTACGCGAAGATCCGCCAGAACCTGTTCTGGGCCTTTGTCTACAACCTGATCGGCATTCCGCTGGCGGCGTTCGGCTTTCTCAATCCGGTGCTGGCCGGTGCGGCGATGGCCCTGTCGAGCGTCAGCGTGGTGAGCAATGCGCTACTGTTGAAAACCTGGAAACCCGAGGATCTGGAGGACAACCGATGAACATCGGCCAAGCGGCCCGCCACAGTGGCCTGAGCGCGAAAATGATCCGGTATTACGAGTCGATCGGTCTGCTCAAGGCTGCCCATCGCACCGACAGTGGCTATCGCATCTACGGCGACGATGACCTGCACACGCTGGCGTTCATCAAGCGCTCGCGGGACCTGGGATTTTCGCTGGAGGAAGTCGGCAAGTTGCTGATGCTCTGGCAGGACCGCCAGCGCGCCAGCGCCGATGTGAAGGCTCTGGCCCGCCAGCACATCGACGAGCTGAATCAAAAGATCCGCGAACTCGGCGAACTGCGCGACACCCTGCAGGATCTGGTCGAACACTGCCACGGCGACCACCGCCCGGACTGCCCGATCCTCAAGGAACTCGCGTCGGGCTGCTGCGCGCAACCCGCTCGCGCCTGAGCATCAGGGCTTTCATCGACAGCACCGTGGCGAGGGGAATGCCGTGGAACAGCAACACCACGGCCCCCGGCGCCCACCACTCATAGAACGGTGCGGCGATCAGCATGCCGACGCCGAACCCGGTCATCTGCAACAGTGTCAGGAAACTGAAGATCGGCAGGCGCAAAGGCTCCGGCTCCCGTTGCAGCCGTGACATCAGGCAGACTTCCGAGAACCCGTCACCCAATCCGGCCGGCAGCGAAAACAGCAACAGACCGATGACGCTGTGCTGCTGGAACATCAGGATGAAGCCGCAGGACATCAACAACACGCCGCCGAAATAGCGACGCTCCAGATGGATGTTTTCCGAGCCGTTCAGGCGACTGGCAATCCGCGCACCGAGCAGTTTGCCGGCGGCCCACACCGCGAGCATCAGGCCCAGCGTGGTGCTCGCCGCGTCCGGTGTCAGCAGTCTGGAAATGATCGGAAAACCGACGTTGTGCGCAGCGCTGCCAAGGGTGTCGGCCATGGTCACCGCCAGCATCGCGGCCACCACCGGGGCACTGCGCAGGCCTTGCAACAACGCCGACCACTCACCCTGTCTGGCGCTGGATTCGGCCACCGGCTCCGGTGCGCTGAACCGCAATGGCGCAATCAACAGCGCCGCCAACAGATAGGTCAGCGCGTTCAGCGCAAACACCGTTTCAAAGCCAAACCCTGCAACCAGCAACCCGGACACCAGACTGCCGACGACCATCGCCATGGAGGAGGCGGACGTGATCCAGGCATTGGTCTTGAGCAACTGCGCAGGCTCGATCAATCGCGCAAGCTGGCTGTTGAGGCCGATGGCGAACATCGAATTGCCAAAACCCAGACCGAACGCAATCAGCGGCAGCAACAACGCCTGTTGACTGACCGGCACGATCAGCAATAAACCGAGCACAGCGGCGCGCAGCAGATCGAAGGCAATCAACGGCCGGCGACCGCTGCATCGACGATAAAACGCGGTGCCGATCAGGCTGGCGAAAATTCCCCCGCCCACCCGACTGGCGAGAAAGATCCCCACGCTCACCGCGCTGTTGCTCAGCAGGTAGACATACGTGGCCAGCGCGACCATGTTGAGGAACGCGCCGAAATCGGAAATCAGCCGCGCGGTGATGATCAGCCGGGCATTGCGCGAAGTGGTGCTCACAATCAATCCTTGAATGTGTAAAACCCGGCCGAAGCCGGGTTTCCCATTTCAGATGCTCACTGCATCCACGGTGGCGGAGGCGGTTCGTCGGACTTGCCCTTGGGCTCGTCGTCCGCCGCGCGGATGGCTCGCTTGCGCTCCTCATCCAGACGCGCCGCTTCGATCTCGCGCAGCACCCCGCCGACATCGGCCAGGTCCTCGGGATCGTCGAACTCGCCGGTCAGCACGCTGGCCGGGTGCAACGTACCGGCTTCGTACAACGCCCACATTTCCTTGGCGTATCGGGTCTTCTTCAACTCCGGAGCGAAGCGGCCGAAGTACGCCGCCATGTTGCCGACGTCACGTTCGAGCATGCTGAACGCGTGGTTGTTGCCGGCGGCGTCCACCGCTTGCGGCAGGTCGATGATGACCGGCCCGGTCGGGGTCAGCAGCACGTTGAACTCCGAGAGGTCACCGTGCACCAGACCGGTACACAACATCAGCACGATCTGCGAAATCAGGAACGCGTGATATTCGCGAGCCTGATCCGGCTCCAGCACCACATCATTCAGACGCGGTGCGGCGTCGCCGTATTCGTCGGCCACCAGCTCCATCAGCAGCACGCCTTCGAGGAAGTCGTACGGCTTGGGCACTCGCACCCCGGCGTTGGCCAGGCGGAACAGCGCCGCGACTTCGGCATTCTGCCAGGCGTCCTCGGCTTCCTTGCGCCCGAATTTGGAACCCTTGGCCATCGCCCTGGCCTGTCGGCTGTTGCGCACCTTGCGGCCTTCCTGATACTCGGCCGCCTGGCGGAAACTGCGTTTGTTCGCCTCCTTGTAGACCTTTGCGCAACGTAACTGATTGCCGCAGCGCACCACATAAACAGCTGCTTCTTTGCCACTCATGAGTGGACGCAGCACTTCGTCGACCAGACCGTCCTCGATCAGGGGTTCAATGCGTTTTGGAGTCTTCATCAGCTTTTATTGTGGGTCCTTTCATTACCAAACACGCGAATGTCACTCGTTATACGGCAATACTCGCATCACGGGGAGGGGTTGCCGACCTGTGAACCTGTGGATGCACACACTGTGCCGGATAAACCGGGCCGATCCGCCTCTTTATCGACCGCTGCGAATCATAGCCGAGGCTGTCGGAGTTGTTGGCGACAGGCCTTGAGGGCATTTGCGACAGAATCTGACATCCCGCCGAACACCGCTCACATTAATTTTCTTTTGCAGCCTCAATTTCCCTCGCGCGCGGCCGAATTCCTTTGAGGCAGAGGAATTTGTCCGACAATCGTTTCAAAAAAAATCTTCGATGTCGCACTCAAGGAAACGGGTGAGAAATACGTTTTTCGGCTGCCAATAACCGCGAGTCATCTGCACTGCGTGGGCCTACAAGAAAATCTGGAGCGCGGATGAACATCAAACAGAAGTTGACCTGGGCGTTTGCAATCATCGCCTGCTTGCCCGTGGTGCTGGTCGCCACCCTGGTGGTACTGAACCTGCGCAGCGATGCCCGGGACGATTTTGTCGACAGCAGCGGGCGCGAGATCCGTCAGGTCAGCAACGCCATGCAGCTGTTTTTCGACGGCATCAGCCAGAACGTCGATTACCTGGCGGCGCAGCCTTTGGTCAAGAACGCCGACGGCAGTGTGCGCAGTCGCATGAGCGCCAATGCCTCCGATACCTCGGATGGCGAGATCGACAAGCAGCTGTTTGCCCTGTTCGAAGGGCTGGCGAAATCCCACCCGGCCTACTCCTACGTTTCCTATGGACTGAGCAGCGGCGGCTACGCGTTCTGGCCGGGCGACCCGAAAATGGCCAACTACGACCCGCGTACCCGCCCGTGGTACAAGACCGCCATGGCCAACCCGGGCAAGACCCTGCGCACCGAAGCCTATTACTGGGCCGGCGATGACGCGGTACTGGTCAGCACCGTGCGCGCAGTGGCCAACCAGTTGGGCGCCCAGGGTGGCGTGGTCAACATTGACGTGTCGCTCAAGCAACTGACCGAGATCGTCAAACAGATCAAGCTCGGTGAAAGCGGTTACCTGATGCTGATGGAAAACACCGGCACGGTGCTGGTCGATCCGAAGCAACCGGAGCATAACTTCAAGAAGCTCGACAGCCTCGGCAACGGTTACGCGCAACTGGCCAAGGCCGGCAAAGGCCTGGTGGAGGTCGAGCTCAACGGCGAACGCTACATGGCCAACGTCTGGCCGTCGGAGCAATTGGGCTGGACCTTCATCGGCCTGATCAAACAGAACGAAGTGATGAGTTCCGCCACTCAACTGACCTGGCTGATCGCGATCATCGCGGCGGTGCTGGCAGCATTTTTCGCGGTCGTCGGCGCCAGTTTCGCCAGCCTTATCGTGCGGCCGATCCGCAGCGTGGCCAGCGGTCTGGAAGGTATCGCCCAGGGCGAAGGCGACCTGACCAAGAGCCTCGACATCCGTGGCAGCGACGAAACCGCGCAACTGGCCAACTGGTTCAACCAGTTCCTCACCGCAATCCGCAGCCTGATCCAGCACATCGGCGGCGCGGCCGGAAAAATCCTCGCCACTTCGCAGAGCTCGACCCGGGTCTCCGGCGATATGGCCGAAGCCGCCGGACGCCAGCGCGAAGCGGTGGACATGGTCTCGACCGCGTTCCATGAAATGGTCGCCACCGCCAACGAAGTCGCCCGCTCGTGCAGCCAGGCAGCCGAGTCGGCCGACAGCGGCCAGCGCCAGGCCCGCGAAGGTCAGCAGCAGATCGATGCGGCGGTGCACAGCGTCGACCAACTGAGCCAGGAACTGGAGCAATCGGCGCAGTCGATGCAGCAACTGGAACGCGACAGCAACGACATCCAGTCGATCCTCGGCACCATCCGCTCCATCGCCGAACAGACCAACCTGCTGGCGCTCAACGCGGCTATCGAAGCAGCGCGGGCCGGTGAGCAGGGGCGCGGATTTGCGGTGGTCGCCGATGAGGTTCGCGCATTGGCCAAACGCACGGCGGATTCGACGGCTGAGATCGACGGGCTGCTGGGCAATCTGGCGAAGCGCACCAGCGCGGTGACCCAGCAGATGCGCGCCAGTCTTGATGTGTCGCAGCAATCGGTGGCACGGATTGGTGAGGCGCGGGAGAGCTTTGGGCAGATTCGTGAGTCGGTGGATGTGATTCGTGACATGAACACTCAGATCGCGACTGCGGCGGAAGAGCAGCATCAGGTGGCGGAGGACATCAATCGGCACATCAGCCAGATTCATGGTGATGCGCAGTTGGTGGCGGAGCTGGCGAATTCGGCGCGGCTGGATTCGCAGAGTCTGGCGGGGTTGTCGAATGAGCTGGATGGGTTGGTGCGCAGGTTCCGTACCTGAGTAACCTTTGCAATCCCCTCTCTTCAGGAGAGGGGATTGTTGTTTTGTCAGCGTTCGATGATCGCCGTCACACCTTGCCCCCCGGCCGCACAAATCGAAATCAACCCCCGCCCCTGCCCCGCCGCATCCAGCAACTTCGCCAGGTTCGCCACGATCCGCCCGCCTGTCGCGGCAAACGGATGCCCCGCCGCCAGGGAGCTGCCCTTGACGTTCAAGCGGCTGCGATCAATCGATCCCAGCGGAGCGTCCAGCCCCAGCCGCGTCTTGCAGTACTCCGGATCTTCCCAGGCCTTCAACGTGCACAAGACTTGTGCGGCAAATGCTTCGTGGATTTCGTAGTAGTCGAAGTCCTGCAAGGTCAGGCCGTTGCGCGCCAACAGCCGCGGCACCGCGTACACCGGCGCCATCAAAAGTCCTTCGGCACCGTTGACGAAATCCACCGCCGCCGCCTCGCCGTCGCGCAGATACGCAAGGATCGGCAAGCCGCGCTCCTTCGCCCATTCTTCGCTGCCCAGCAACACCACCGAGGCGCCATCGGTCAGCGGCGTGGAGTTGCCGGCGGTCAGGGTGCCCTTGGCGCTTTTCTCGAACGCCGGTTTCAGGGTCGCAAGTTTTTCCAGGGTCAGGTCCGGACGCAGGTTGTTGTCGCGGGTCAGGCCGAGGAACGGGGTCATCAGGTCGTTATGCCAGCCTTCGCTGTAGGACGCCGCCAGTTTGTGGTGGCTTTCGAAGGCCAGTTGATCCTGTTCTTCGCGGGGGATGTTCCAGGTCTGCGCCATCAACTCGCAGTGCTCGCCCATCGACAGGCCGGTGCGCGGTTCGCCGTTGCGCGGGAATTCGGGGATCAGGTGTTTCGGACGCAGTTGCAGAAAGGTCTTGAGCTTGTCGCCGGTGGTCTTGGCGCGGTTGGCTTGCAGAAGGATTTTGCGCAGGCCTTCGCTGACGCTGATCGGCGCGTCCGACGTGGTGTCGACGCCGCCGGCAATGCCGCAGTCGATCTGGCCGAGGGCGATCTTGTTCGCCACCAGCAGCGCGGCTTCCAGACCGGTGCCGCAGGCCTGCTGGATGTCATAGGCCGGGGTGGCCGGTGACAGGCGCGAGCCGAGCACGCATTCGCGGGTCAGATTCATATCCCGTGACAATTTCAGCACCGCGCCTGCGACCACTTCGCCGATGCGCTGGCCGTGCAGGTTGTAGCGTTCGATCAGGCCTTCGAGGGCGGCGGTGAGCATCACCTGATTGCTCGCGGTGGCATAGGGCCCGTTGGAGCGGGCGAACGGAATGCGGTTGCCACCAATGATCGCGACGCGGCGCAGCTGACTCATGAAATGCTCCTTGTGAAATATCCAGTCTGAAAATCGGGCACTGAAAATCCCGTCGGGCCACAAAAGCGCCGAGGGCAAACTACTCTGCTGTTCTAGCGTAGGCCTTATTGCGTGGATCGAACGATTGATTGCCCTTCGCAGTCCACACTTTGAACCCCATCTTCTGGAGAGCGTTCCATGTCTGACCGCTATATCGACTTCGCCAACTCGTCCATCGGCCACCGTCTGGTCGGGGCCCTGGGCCTGCCGTCGCCGGTGCGGCTGGAACGCTGGCAGGCCGGGCGCCTGCGGCCGGTGGACGGTGCACTGCTGATCGGCGGCGGGCCACTGGCCGAGCGGGTCAGTGTATTTGCCAACCGCCTGACCGACGCGATCTACCGCTACGGCGACCAGCCTGCGGCCGCCACCCAATGGATTCCCGGCCATGGCCCGAAACTCAAGGCCGTGGTGTTCGACGCCAGCGATTTGCAGCACACCGACCAGCTCAAGCAACTGCGCGAGTTCTTCCAGCCGCTGATGAAGAACCTCGACAGCAGCGCGCACCTGGTGATCCTCGGCCGCGCCCCGGAAACCCTGCGTGAACCGTTTGCCGCCAGCGCGCAGCGAGCACTTGAAGGCTTCTCGCGCTCGCTGGCCAAGGAACTGCGCAGCGGCGGCACCTTGCAACTGATCTACGTCGGCGAAGGTGCCGAGGATCAGCTCGAAGGGCCGCTGCGTTTTTTCCTCTCGCCGAAAAGCGCGTTCGTCTCCGGACAAGTGATCCGGCTGACGGCCTGCGCCACTCAAGTCACCGACTGGACGCGCCCATTGGCCGGGCGCAAGGCGCTGGTCACCGGGGCAGCGCGCGGCATCGGTGCCTCCATCGCCGAAACCCTGGCCCGTGACGGTGCCGAGGTGATCCTGCTCGACGTGCCGCCCGCAAAAACCGATCTCGAAGCCCTGGCCGCCCGCCTCGGCGGGCGCGCCATCACCCTCGACATCTGCGCCGAAGACGCCGCCGCGCAACTGACCAAACAGCTGCCGGACGGCCTCGACATTCTGGTGCACAACGCCGGCATCACCCGCGACAAGACCCTGGCCAACATGACACCCGAGTTCTGGGACGCAGTGCTGGCCGTCAATCTCAACGCGCCGCAAGTGCTGACCAAGGCCCTGCTCGACAGCGGCACCCTGCACGACAACGCGCGGGTGATTCTGCTGGCGTCGATCAGCGGCATTGCCGGCAATCGCGGGCAGACCAATTACGCGGCGAGCAAGGCCGGGTTGATCGGGCTGGCTCAGGCCTGGGCGCCGACCCTGCTGGAACGCGGCATCAGCATCAATGCCGTGGCGCCGGGTTTCATCGAGACCCAGATGACCGCGCACATTCCGTTCGGCTTGCGCGAAGCCGGGCGGCGCATGAGTTCGCTGGGCCAGGGCGGCCTGCCGCAAGACGTCGCCGAAGCCGTGGCGTGGCTGGCACAACCGGGCACCGGCGCGTTCACCGGGCAAGCGTTGCGGGTCTGCGGCCAAAGCGTTCTGGGGGCCTGAACATGACCATCGAATGGCAAACGCTGCACCACGAACCGAGCCTGCCGGGGCTGTACGCCCGGGCGGCGACCCGACGCAAAATCACCGGCACCACCCTGCCTGACAAAGGTTTGCGTTGCGCCGTCGAGGTGGATGGCAAACGTCTGGCAGACTATCGCAAAGTCTGCGGGTTCGCCGATGACGGCCTGCTGCCGCCGACCTATCCGCATATCCTGGCGTTCGCCTTGCAGATGCAACTGCTGACGGCCAAAGAGTTTCCGTTCCCTTTGCTGGGGCTGATTCATCTGAGCAACCGCATCCGCGTATTGCGGCCAATGGGCGGGATCAGTCGCGCGCAAGTCAGTGTCCGGGGGCATAACCTGCAACCGCATCCCAAAGGCGCGACCTTCGATCTGCTGACCACCCTGGACGATCAACTCGGCCCGTTGTGGGAAGCCGAAAGCCGGATGCTCTGTCGCGGCGTGAAGCTGGAAGGCGAACCGGTGGAGAAAAGCTGGGAGCCGGCACTGCCCCTCGCTCAAGTGGCGCAGTGGAAGGCGCCGGCGGACATCGGCCGGCAGTATGCGAAAGTATCCGGCGACTACAACCCGATTCACCTGAGTGCCGCCAGCGCCAAACTGTTCGGGTTCCCGACAGCCATCGCTCACGGTTTGTGGAACAAGGCCCGCACCCTGGCAGCGCTGGCGGATCATCTGCCCAAGGCCAACCTTGAAGTCACCGTGCACTTTCGCAAACCGGTGCGCCTGCCGAGCGAGGTGAGCCTGTTCGCCAGCGCTGCCGGTTCCAGCGGTGAGTTGCGTCTGATCGGCGCCACGGATCTGGAGCACATGGTGGGCAATTGGCAGCCGGTTGCCTGACATCGAGGGCGGGAAAACCTGATTAATTGTGTATATATCACTTAAGTTTTCCCGCGCCGCACACGCGACGTCGCCGAATTTCCAGCCTTGATTTTCAAGGCTTTTTTTTGCGCGCCTATATCCTCGGTATTAGTCGTTAGGCGGCATTCGCGGCCGCCTGCATAAAGGCGTTAATACCAACTGGAGAATGGCGTCGATCCAGCCTTGCGACTGATATGAGCACAACGGACGAAGGCATTGCCGGCAACAGAACCGGCAAGCCGTCGAAGACAACGAACGTTGTGACAGGTGCAAGGAATAACGCTCATGAAAACTCAGATGAAAGTTCAAGCGTCTTGGTGCAAATCGGCAACAGCACTCGCCCTCATTCTCTCCCTCGGTCTGGCCGGTTGCAGCAGTGGCGGCGGCGGTCATCACAGCAGCTCCGGCAGTTCGTCCCCCGACAGTTCGACGGCGGGCACCGGCGGCACGGGCGGTACCGCAGGCTCTGGAGGCACGGCGGGCACTGGCGGTACCGGCGGAACTGGCGGCACGACGACGCCGACCGATCCTACCAATCCGACCAATCCAACCGACCCGACGGACCCGACCAACCCCACCAATCCGAGTACACCGACGCCTTTGGTCACCACCACGCTGGTGCAGGACGTCGGCAATACCGTCAGCGGAGTGGGTGATGGTGTCGGTCAGGTCGGTGATTCCCTGAGCGGCGTGCCGGTGGTTGGCGGCGTGGTGCAAAGCGCGGCCCGGACTGCCGGCAACGTAGTGACCACGCTGGGTGACGGCGTAGCCAACGGCATCGGCAAACTGGCGACCACCGACAACGGCCTGGGCGTCACCGCTTCGGCAGTCGGCGGCGTGGTGCAGGATGTGGGCAACGGCGTGTCCGACCTGAGCGGCAAACTGGCGACGGCCACGGGCAGCGTTCCGGTGGTCGGCGGCGTCGTCACCCGTGTGGCGCCGGTGCTCAATGGCGTCGGCGAAAAAGTCACCATGCTCGGCGACACCCTCAGCACCGCCACCACCACCGGCCCACTCGGCTCGGTGACCAAAGAGGTCGGCAGCAAACTGGTGCCGGTGATCGCCATGGTCGAAAGCACCACGGACAAACTCGGCAGTGCCACGGGGCTGGGTGCTCCCGTGAACGGCCTGCTGCAGAAAGTCGGCACCACGGTCGATGGCGTGGGCGACAAAGTCACTGGCGCCGGCAACGGCAATGCACTGACCAACACGGTCGGCGGGGCCTTGAGCAACGTCGGCACCGCTGTAGGCAAGGCCGGCGGACTGGTGGACAACGGAACCGGTTCGGGAACCGGCGTCGGTGGCGGTCTGGGCAACAATGGCTTGCTGCAAACCGTTGGTGGCGCGGTCGTGAATGTCGGCGCCGGGTTGAGCAGCGGCAACGGCAGCCTCGCCGCACCGGGTGGTGTACTGGCGGCGGCGGGTAATACCGTGGCCTCGCTCAACACCGTGCTCGGCGGTTCGGGCACGCCGATCACCAGCCCGACCACTCCCCTGGCCACTCTGGGCAACAACGTGGGTGCCGGACTTGCTCCGGTCACCACGGCGGTCACCAGCCTGACCCAGAATGTCGGCGCCGCCACCGGGCTGGGTACCCCGGTCGCCGGCCTCACCGGCCAGGTCGGCGGTGCCGTCGGCAACCTCGGCAACACGATTGCCGGCACCAACAGCAACCCGGTAGTGGCGGCGGTCGGCAACACCGTCACCACAGTGGGCAACACCGTCACTGCGGTGGGCGGGCTGGTCAACGGCGGCACCACCACCGGAACCGGCGGCGGACTGGGTGGCGTCCTCGGCGGCCTGACCGGTGCCCTGGGCGGCAACAAACGCTGATTTGCACCTGGCCGATTCGACGGCCGAACCTACAGCGCCTACGCTTGGTTGAGGGCGGAAGATTCCCACGAGTCTTCCGCTTTTTTCTTAGGAGAAACCCGCCCGGTGCTGGGGGTTGAACATGGAGTGTCCTATGCGCGTTATGGCATCCCTGCTGTTTGTCAGTCTCAGTTCCACAGCCCTCGCCGATACCCTGCCCAGCTTTCTCAACAGCAACGAAACCATACGCAATCTGCCGGTGCCGAACCTGCCCGCCGACGCCTACCGGCCGAACGCCGCGCCGCTGCAAGTGCCGGAGCCCGGCGCCACGGCCGCCCAGCCGTTGCTGATGAGTACCAGGATCAACCTCAGGACCGTGCAGATCGAAGGCGGCACGCTTTATCCGCTGAACGAACTGGCCGAAATCTACAAACCCCTGATCGGCCGCCAGAGCAGTCTCGCCGACCTGATCGAGGCCACTCGCAACATCACCCGTCGTTATCAACAGGACGGTTATCTGCTGTCCTACGCGTTCCTGCCACAGCAGACTTTCGATGACGGTGTGGCGCGCGTGGTGCTGGTGGAAGGCTACGTCCGCGACGTGCAGATCGCGGGCGACGTCGGACGGGTCAAAGCCCTGCTCGAGCGACTGGCCGCCAAGCTCCAGGCCGAACGCCCGCTGACGCGCAAGACGTTCGAGCGCTACACCACGCTGATGACCCGCATTCCCGGCGTGACGATCCAGGCCCAGGTGCCACCACCCGGCACCACCGACGGTGCAACGACGCTGGTGGCCCAGGCCAGCCGCAAACCGTTCACCAGCACCCTGAGCACCACCGAAGACAACCGCAACGGCACCCAGGCATTGCTCGGCGTCAGCAGCAATTCACAAACGTCGATGGGCGAACAGCTGAGCCTCAGCGGGTTGTTTCCGCCGGGAGATGATCACGAGCATTACTACCGGCTGGACTACAACCAGTTCATCAATGACGAAGGTGCGCAATTGAACCTTTCGGCCTCGCGCTACCGGGCCGATCCCGGCACCAATGTGCAGTTGAGCAATGGACTGGAGCTCAAGCCGCACCGTGAAAACGACCGTTATTCGCTCGGTTTCACCCTGCCGCTGATTGCCGCTTCGGATGAACTGCTGACTGCCGGATCGCGCTTGTACGCCGTCAACGACAAGACCCGCTACAAGGTGATCGGCTACCCCCTGAGCGTCGAAGAACGCACCGACATCCGCGCCCTCGCCTTCGAAAGCGACTGGCGCAAGGTCGATGCCCGACAACTGCGCATTCTCAGTGGTGGCGTGTACCAGGGCTTCGACAGCATGGGAGCACACACCAACAACAACGCCATCGACCTCGACTTCTTTCGGGTGCGTCTGTCGGGGGTGCAGAGCGACAAGTTCTTCGACAATTGGCAAGGGGTGCTGTCGGCTGCGTTGTACTGGAGCCGCGACACCCTGCCCGACAGCGAACGTGCGGTGTTCGGCGGGCAGAATTTCGGCCGCGGTTATCCCGACGATCAGGCGTCGGGCGACAAGGGCTGGGGCGTGGCTTACGAGATCAACTACAGCTTCAACCGCGACGGCAACTGGGTGCGCATCCTGCAACCGTACTTCGTGCTCGACCGCTCGCGCAGCTGGTTCAACGAATTGCCGGTGCAGGCCAACAACCTGTCATCGGCGGCGGTCGGCCTGCGATTCGGCGATGCGAAGTACTACAACATTGCCCTGGAAGCGGCCAAGGCGATGTCGGATGAAGCGCTGGACACCTTCAATCGCCGGCCGCGCTACAGCATCAGTTTCAGCTATCAGTTGTAGCTCGACCGGCCGATGAATCAGAAGGCGTAGCGGACTTTTGCCGTGAACCCGTCAGCGTCAAAACCGCTGGCGGTCACGTAGTTGTACGACCCGCCAACACTCCACGCGCCGAACCGGTAGTTGGCACCCAGGCGCAGCTCATAGCTGTCGCGAACGGGTGTGGTACCACGGCTGGTGAACGAATCGCCCCCCAGCACAAACGACGACGTGGTACCGGTCTTATCGCCAATGGCGTCATGCCAGGCCATCAACTTCGCTTCAGGTTCCAGGCTCCCGGTGCCCACATCGAACGCGGCGGCCAGACGTGCCCCCACACCTACTTCGCCGACCTCGTAGCGTTGGCTGCCGACATTCAACGAGGCCGAACTGCCCTTCTCGCGATAGCTGTCCATGCCTACGTTGGCGTAACGCGCCCCGACCTGCGGCTCAAGCACCACATCCGTCATCAGGTGCGCGGTGTAACCAGCCAGCGCGCTGACGCCGAACACGTTGCTGTCGTAATCCCCCTTGGCCCGAGTGCCGGCGATGTAACGGCGGGACTCGTTGTCGTTCCAGCCATACATCAGCGACGAATCGACGAACCAGTTTTCATGGGTCCAGTTGCCGTAAAAGGTCAGCGCATGGACGGTGACCTGAGTCTTGCTGCCGCGATCAGACTTCACATTGGTGTCGAGGTAGCTGTACGCCAGCCCGATTGCGGTATCGGCATTAAACTGACCATCGGCACCTACCGCGATACCGTGACTGTCGGCGTCATAACCACTGACACCGTGACGCTCATCCTGGCTGGCATCGCTGCTCAAGGCTTGCAGCCAGACACCTTTGCCCGCGCCAACGCCTCCGGTACGGACGCGACTGGAGCGCTCATTGATGACATCCGACACCAACGTCTGACTGTTGATGGCCGCGTGAATCACGCCACGGCTAACATCCGGACTGAGTGTTTCGGACAACCTGGCCAGTTGTGCATCGGTGCTGGCGTTAGCGAACGCCTGGAACACCGGATCCTGCTCATCGAGCCGCGACAACAGACTCGACACACGGCCCACCGCCGTTGCCGCATTGCGACTGCCGCCCGCCACAAGGGTGTTCTGCGCCAACACCTCATCGGATTTGTTGGTCACCACCGACGTAATGTCGTTGCCCACGACCCCGAAGCTCTTCACATCCAGCAACGCAGACGAAGACGTCACGTTGAGGTTATTGCCACCGACGAGACTGCCCGAGCTGATCAGGGTGTATTTCGTACCACCCGGCGTAACCCGGAAATCACTGGAGCGCGCCAGCAGCCGCAACGTCGCACCCGGCGCGATATCGGCAGTGCCCGTGACTTTCAACACCGGCAACGCCGGATTGGTGTCATTGCCCAGGTACATTTCCAGCACCGAATCGGACTCTTCCATGTCGAAGTCACCGATGATCGTGGTGTGCGGTTTCACCAGCGTCAGCGTCCCGTCCTCGATGGTCACGTAACCGGACTTGATGGTCGAACCGTCGAAGATTGCGTCACCGTCGATGATCACGCCGGACAACCCGAGCAGATCACCTTTGACCTCGCCGCCATAGAAATGAAAGTAGCTGACTCCGTCATCCACCTGAATCGCCGCCTGACCACCCTCGATCAGACCTTGCTGCTGATAGATCACAAACGGCAGGCCACCGGCCGGCTGATCGCTGACATGCACGCCGATGGATTCACCGGAAATCGTACCCTGGTTGAACAGCGCGAAAGTACCCGCTCCTGCCGAGGCACTGTATTTCACACCCTCCAGCGTCAAAGCCTCGGCATTTGCCCCGGTTACGCGAATCGTGCCGTTGTTGTTCAGTACTCCCTTGAGCGTCGTACCATCCAGAAACAACCCCAACGCGTCGGTCCCACTGACACTGATCGTGCCATCGTTGGATACCCCGTTCAGCGTGGTATGCACCAGCGACACGCCGGCAGCCCGCGCCCCGCTGACCTCAATAAGGCCTTCGTTGATCAACGAACCGCCCAGCGTGCTGCCGATATCGGCAATACCGCTGGAACTGCCCGAACCGGCCAGACCGTTGACTGTGATCGAGCCCTTGTTGATCAGGCTATAGGCAATCTTGCTGGGCGTCACACCTGAGGAACCGAGCATAAGGCCCACGCCCGAACTGGCTCCATCAATCCTGATCGTGCCGTTGTTGCGCAACTGATCCGCTGTCAGCCCCATGAACTGAACGCCATAAGTCACCGTCGACGGCGTAACTGGCGCAAATGTCCCGTTGCCACTCAAATCGACCAGATTCCAGGTTTGCAGATTACTGCTCAACGGCCCGCCACTCAGGTCGTAATTCAGATTGGCAGCAAAGACAGAAGACGCCTGCAAAGAGGCGGCAGCAACAGACAGCGCCAGCAACGAGCGGCGCACGCAGGAAATGTTCAAACCAGAGTCCCTTCCAAAACACAAAATTGTTCCAGCAGGGCTCTACACTCGAAACAGGCCTCCCTACCGACCCGTCAGCAACTGACCGGGCGCGCGGAATTTACACGAGCCATCATTTCGACACCACCCAAAAGTCAAACCACTGACGCCAAATAAAAACACGCACTCCCACCACCTCAAATCAAATAATGAGCGTTAGCTCGAGTAACGCTTTGGATCTTCGGGAGACGTCGGCAGGCTGAGTAGAGGGATTCATCCGGGGGTGGGAGCGCAGCGACCGTTTGGCGAAGCCAAACACATCGAGAGGAGGTGCAGCGGCGCTCCACCAAAAAAATCAGGAAACATTCACCCGAGGTTTGGGAAACAGATTATCCAAAGTCTCAAGCAACCGAACGTGATAAATCGGCTTGCGAAACAAATCCAGCACCTGCAACCGCAACATGTCACTCACATCCTCCATGTCCGCATGCCCGGAAGTCACAATCACCGGCAAATGCTGACGCGAAGTATGTTCCCGTAGCCGCTTGATCAACGACATGCCACTTTCCTCCGGCATGCGCAGATCGGTAATCACCAGCGCAATGTCCGGATGCCGGGTCAGATGATGCAGGGCCAGCTTCACCGACGTCGCGGTATGACAGACAAAGCCCTCTCCCTCCAGCAACTCCGCCAGCTCCAACAACGCGTCCTCCTCGTCATCGACCAGAAGCAATTGTTGGCGGGGAGTCGGGGAGGAAGACATAAGGCATTACCTTGCGATGGACTGAGCGCTGACGTTAGAACCCCTTGGGCGCATTCGCAAGTTGCCGTCCACGGATCTTCAACCTTCTCTCAGAGTGCAGCCTGAATGGTGTTGAACATCGTGGTAATAGCACCGGAAATGGGAGTCACGAATGCCGCCAGCGCCACCGCCACCATCCCGGCGATGATCGCATATTCGATACCGGATGCCCCTTCGGTGTCCCTGGCCAAGCCTTTGTAGAAGGCGACCTGGGATTTGATTGTCTGCACCGCTTTTTTTGCAAAGGACATGACTGATTCTCCTTGAAGGCATGGGGTGTTGCGGCGTTCGCAACATGATTCCCCCGTGCCAGCATCAGCATTGTCGGCAATGCCCGGACCTACAACTGTAAGAACGAATTAACACCAAAGTAGTAACGGCCCGAATAACGGCAAAAAACCATTTTTGGCGCTTTAGACCCCTACTTTCGGTAGATATTTCGGCCCGCGTAATGGCGTTTTGTTTTGGCTGCGCTACCGTCAAATAGCGAAATAGTTACTGGTTCATAGCTGCCTGTTTGCGAATTTATCTCGTCGAAAGTCACGGGTTGTTGCAAGAGACATAGCGCAGCGGGAAAGGGAGAGCCGTCATGAACAGTCGCGTCACCCTGGGCTTGGCCAGCATCTTGCTGCTAGGTGCCATCATCGCCGGTTACTGGGGGCTCACATTGAGTCGTCAGACCCCGGCCTCCGAACCCGTGGTTGCCGCCCCTGATACCCCCGCCGCCACCCCGGTACCGGTGGAAGATCCGACTCGCCAACCGGTGGTGGTGCTAGTGCGCGACATCGCTCCGTTCGTAACCATCACCGCCGCCGATGTCGCCGTGGAAAAACTGCGCACCGCCCCCGCCGGCAGCCTGGCCAGCGTCGATCAGGTGGTCGGCCGCACGCCATGGCGTGCCCTGTCCGCCGGAACCTGGCTGACCCAGGAAAGCTTTGAGGCCGGCAGCCCGCTGGCGCGGATGATCCGTCCCGGCGAACGTGCACTCGCAGTGGCCGTGGATGAAGTGATCAATGCCGGCGGCCAACTGGCGCCGGGGGATTACGTCGATGTGCTGCTGTTCTTGCGCAAGGATGAAAACAACCCGCAGCCGACCGCCCAACTGGTGGTGCCTGCCGTGCGGGTGCTGGGCGTGGGTAATCAGATGGGCCTGACCAACAGCGGCCAGCCCGCGAGTCCAGCTCACAGCGAAGAAGAAAAACTCAAACAGGAACAACTGCGCGCCGCCGCCCGCAGCGTGGTGCTCGCGGTGCCTGAACCGTTGCTCAACCGCCTGATGCTGGCCTCCAGCGCCGGCGTCTTGCGGCTGGCCGTGCGCAGTGCCGACGAGCAGCAACTGGCCCGCTATTGGGCCGGCGACAACAACGTTGCCGCCGGCCTCGACAGCCCTCGGCGCGAATTGATCGAGTTCAGCCAACTGTCATTGACGCCACCACCCAAACCCCTGGCGATCGCCAGTCAGACGGCCCCTAGAAAGCCGGCCGTGGAAGTGATTCGCGGCACCGAATCCGCCGAACCCAACCCCTGAATCGAGCAAGGACGCACATTCATGCGCAAACGCTTTACGCCCCTGTTCCACTGGCTGCGGTTTATCTTGCTGAGCGTGGCTTCGATCGGCAGCGCGGCCGCCGCCACCGGCAATTGCGCCGCGCTCGCGCCGCTGCCGGCCGTGCTGGAAATCGGCGAAGGCCTGCAACAGGCCGTGCAATCACCGGTGGCGATCACCCGGGTGGCAGTGGGCGATCCGAAGATCGCCGACGTGCGCGTGACCGGCGATCAGGGCGTGCTGCTCACCGGCGTCGGCCCCGGCGCCACCACGTTGATGATCTGGACGGCCTGCGCCAGCACACCGCGTCAGAGCATGGTGTTCGTGCAGGGCAAGGCCAGCGCGGCGATGAGCGCGGCGGCGCTGCCGTCCAGCAGCGAACCGAACCTGCCCTCGCAGGTGCAGACCGACATCCGTTTCGTCGAAGTCAGCCGCACCAAACTCAAGGAGGCCGGTACGTCGATCTACGGCAAGGGCTCCAACAACTTTCTGTTCGGTGCGCCGGGCACCGTGCCGAACACCGGGGTCACGCCGGGTGTGGTGCCGCTGCTGAACATTGATCCTCGTATTGCCTCGCCAAGCATCCCGTTGGCCAACGACATGTTCAACATCGTCTGGGGCGGTGGCAGCAGCAAGTTCCTCGGCATCGTCAACGCACTGGAAGGCAGCGGTTTTGCCTACACTCTGGCGCGGCCGAGTCTGGTTGCGCTGAGCGGTCAGAGTGCAAGTTTCCTGGCCGGTGGCGAGGTTCCGATCCCGGTACCCAGCGCCAACAGCAACAGCTATTCCATCGAGTACAAGGAGTTCGGCATCCGCCTGACCCTGACCCCGACCGTGGTCAGCAACGACCGGATCGCCATCAAGGTCGCCCCGGAAGTCAGCGAGCTGGACTACAACAACGGCGTGACCATCGGCGGTACCAAAGTACCGGCGTTCACCATTCGACGTACCGACACCAGCATCTCCCTGGCCGACGGCGAAAGCTTCGTCATCAGCGGCTTGATCAGCACCCGCAATGCCTCGGAGGTGAACAAGTTTCCGGGGCTGGGCGACATCCCGGTGCTTGGCGCGTTTTTCCGCAACTCGTCAATCAACCGCGAGGAACGCGAACTGCTGATGATCGTCACCCCGCACCTGGTGCAACCGCTGGCCGTCAACGCGCCATTGCCGTCGTTGCCCGGCGAGAAACTGCGCAACTACGATCCGAACTGGTATCGCCTGTACTTCCTGGAAAACGGCAACTTCGATAAACGCAGCGGGTTATCGCAATGAGCCAGAGCCTGAGCCAGACGTTCCTCGCCATCACCCGCAACACCACTGATCTCGAGTGGCTGCAAGGCGCGCTGGCGCCCTTGGGCCAGGTGGTCAGCGCCGGAGGCGGCAGTCTCGACGAACTGCTGGCGCTGGTCGACGTGACCTTCGCCAGCCTGGTGTTCGTCGGCCTCGACCGTGAACATCTGGTGGCCCAGAGTGCGTTGATCGAAGGCGTGCTCGAAGCCAAACCGATGCTGGCGATCGTCGCTCTCGGCGACGGCATGGACAATCAGTTGGTGCTCAATGCTATGCGTGCCGGCGCAAGGGATTTCGTGGCCTATGGGTCGCGTTCCAGCGAAGTCGCCGGTCTGGTGCGACGGCTGAGCAAACGCCTGCCGGCGGTAACGCCGAACGCCCAACTCGGCGGTTTGACCGTACTGTACGGAGTCCAGAGCAACGCTGACGGTGCGCTGCTGGCCAATCACATGGCGCTGGTGGTGCAGAAGAGCGGTCAGCAGACCTTGCTGCTCGACCTCGGCCTGCCGCGCGGCGACAGCCTCGCCCTGCTGGGGCTGGAGAGTTCTTTTCATTTCGGCGACGCCTTGCGCCACTTGCGCCGCCTCGACGCGACCCTGATCGACAGCGCCTTCACCAGCGCCGAGGCCGGGTTGCGCATCCTCGCCTACGCCCCCGGCGACGAACCGCTGGAACGCACCAGCGCTGCCGAGCTGTACATGTTGCTCAGCGCCCTGCGCCAGCACTTCCAGCACATCGTGGTAAACCTCACTGGCCAGCCCGACAGCGAAGCGCTGCGCACCTTCGTCAGCCATTGCGACAAGCTGCTGTGGTACACCGACCAGAACGTCCTCGACTGCCGGCGCAACCTCGCAATACTCAATCTGTGGCGCGAAAAAGGCATGAAGCTCGACCACGGCCGGCTGCTGGTGGATCGCTACCTGCGCAATGTCGCGCCGGACTCCGACACCCTCGGCCGGACCTTCGGCCTGGAAGTCATTGCGGTGCTCGCGTACAGCCCGGAACTGCGCCTCAACGCCAAAAACCAGGGCGTAACCCTGTTCGAACTGGCACCGCGCGAAGCCATCAGCCAGAGCCTGCGCACCCTCGGCGAACGGCTGGCCAAGCGCTCCGAAGGCCTGGCCAAACCCAAAGTCACCTGGTTCGATCGCTTGCGAGGCAGCTCATGAGCAGCGAGCAATTGTTCGGCGGGCCACAGCGCAACGCCACCGGCAACACCGACCACGACGGCCTGAAGCTGGTGCTGCATCGCTACATCATCGACGCCATCGAAGAATCGGGGAAAAACCTGCTGGAAGGCTCGCGGCAAGTGCTGTCGCAGTTCGTCATCGACAAGGTCGCTGAGTACATCGCCCGCCTGCACCTGGCGATTTCCCGCTATGAAATGGAGCGTCTGGCTGAAGAAATCGTCGATGAACTGACCGGCTTCGGCCCGCTGGAAGTGCTGCTGCGCGACAGCGCGGTGACCGAGATTCTGGTCAACGGCCCGCACCGGGTGTTCATCGAACGCGATGGCATGCTGCATTTGAGCGACTTGCGTTTCATCGACGCGCACCACGTCGAACGGGTGATGCAACGCATCCTCGCCCCGCTCGGCCGGCGCCTCGACGAGTCGTCGCCGATGGTCGATGCGCGCCTGCCCGATGGCAGCCGGGTCAACGCGATCATCCCGCCGATCGCCCTCGACGGCCCGTGCCTGTCGATCCGCAAATTCCGCAAGGACATGCTCAAAAGCACCGATCTGATGGCGATGCAGACCATCGATCAGGCGATTTTCGACTTCATCGCCGAGGCCGTCGGCAAGCGCTGCAACATCCTCATCAGCGGCGGCACCGGCACCGGCAAGACCACCCTGCTGAACATCCTCAGCCAGCTGATCAACCCCCATGAACGTCTGGTGACCATCGAAGATGTCGCCGAACTGCAACTCGGCCATCCTCACGTGGTGCGCCTGGAAACCCGCCCGCCGAATGCCGAGGGTCACGGCGAAGTGAAGGCCAGCGACCTGATCCGCAACGCCCTGCGGATGCGTCCTGACCGGATCATCCTCGGCGAGATTCGCGGGGTCGAAGTGGTCGACGTGCTGACTGCAATGAACACCGGCCACGACGGTTCGATGAGCACGGTCCACGCCAACAATGCCCAGGACGCGCTGCTGCGCCTGGAAACCCTGGTTGGCCTGACCGGCCGTACCATTGCTGAACGCACCCTGCGCCAGATGATCTGCGCGGCACTCGACGTGATCATTCAACTGACGCGCATGCCCGACGGCCGCCGCTGCGTCAGCGAAGTGGTGGAAGTGGTCGGGGTACGCGACGACGTTTACGTCACCAACACTCTGTTCCGTCTCGACCGCCGCACCGGTTTCGGTTTTCTGCGCGAAGCGGTCAACCCGGCCGGTGACAAATTGCGCCGTGAACCGGCGCTGCCACAGTGAGGATCACGGCATGCTCAAACCCCTGGTGCTGATCCTCATCTGTCTGGCGCTGCTCGGGCTGTCGCTGCGCCTGTTCTATAACGGCTGGCGCCAGGGTGGCACGGAACGGGTGCTGGATCGCTTGAATCAGGGACAACCACAGCTATTGGCTGAGAAACCGCGCTGGGCCGGACTGGAACGAACCTTTTTGCGCGCCGGTCTTGGCCGCCCGGATCGCCTCGAATTGTGGTTGCTGCTGTGGGCCTTCGGCAGCGTAATCGGCCTGGCAATCGGTGGCTGGATCGGCTTTCTGTTGCTGCTGGTATTGCCATTGCTGGCGTTGCGTCTCTACGTCAGCTGGCGCTATCAGCGACGCCTGCGGCGAATGATCGAACAACTGCCGCAACTGCTCGATCACACGGTGCGCAGCCTGAAATCCGGACGCACTTTGGCCGACGCGGTACTGGGCGCCATTGACGCCAGCGAAGACCCGTTGAAAAACGCCATGGGCCGGGTGCAGCGCAACGTGCAATTGGGGGTAAGCCTGCCGGAGGCTGTGGGCGATGTGGCCGAGCTGTATGAAAAGGACGAACTGCGCCTGTTCGCCGTCGGCCTCAAGGTCAATCACCGCTACGGCGGCAACGCCAGCGAACTGCTGGAAAACCTGATCCGGATGATCCGCGAACGCGACCAGGCGTCCCGCCAGTTGCGCGCCATGACCGGCGAAACCCGCATCACCGCCTGGGTGCTCGGCCTGCTGCCGGTGGGGCTGGCCGGGTACTTTCTGCTGTCCAATCCCAAGTACCTGATCGCCATGTGGAACGACCATTCCGGCCAGATGATGCTCGCCAGCGCCTTCGGCCTGCAGGTGATAGGCAGCCTGTTGCTCTGGCGGATGTTGCGCAGCCTATGACAATGCCCCTGATGATTAGCGCCCTGTTAATGCTGGGCGCCGCACTGTTACTGATCAGCGCCCTGCTTGAGCGCCGTCGTCGCGCCCGTCAGGTCACGCGGCGGCTGGAAGGTGCGCTGCTGCGCGACAATCGTTTCGACAACCTGCTGCAAGTGCTCGGCGGCAGTGCCCTCGGCCAGCGCGCGGTCAAACTCGACAACGAAACCCAGACCCTGCTCAACCGCCTCGGCTGGCGCAGCGCCCGCCAGCGCTCGCTGTTCGCCGCCTGCCAGATCGCCTCGCCGCTGCTCTTGCTGACTATTGCGGTATTGCTGCAAGGCGTGTTGTTTCCTCATATCGAAAGGCCATGGATCGCCCCGATGTTCGCCCTCGGCATCGGCTACCTGTTGCCCAAACGCCTGCTGGCGATGGCCGCCGCCCGCCGGCAAAAACAACTGGCCACGGAAATCTCCACCTTCATCCCTTTGCTGCGCATCCTGTTCGAAGCCGGCATGGCCGTCGAGCAGGCGTTGCGCGTGCTCAGCCACGAAGGTCAGACGCTGCTGCCGGTGCTGACCCAGGAATTGCGCCTGGTGCTGGCCCGGGTCGATTCGGGCCTGGAACTGGGCGAAGAACTGAACAAGGCCACGCGCCTGCTGGCGGTGGACGAATTCACCGACACCTGCGTGATCCTTCAGCAACTGCTGCAACAGGGCGGCGGCGCGATGAAATCGCTGCTGGCGCTCAAGCAACTGCTCGATGACCGGCGCCTGACAAGGCTGCAGGAATACATCTCGAAAATGTCCGCCAAAATGTCCGTCGTGATGATGATGTTTCTCTTCCCGGCGCTGTTGATCGTCCTCGCCGGCCCGGGCTTCAGTGCCCTGGCACGGGCGCTGGGCTCATAAAGGAATCGCCATGAAAGCAATGATTGCCTGTTTGACCCTATTGATGCTCGGCGGCTGCGCCAGCAATGGCCAGGCGTCCTGGAACGCCCTGACACAAAACGCCGGTTGCGGCCCATTGAGCCAGGAACAACAACTGTCGATGACCCTGGCCGACGACATGGCCAAAGACGGCAAACTGCATGCCAGCCTGGCCAACCTGCAAAGCCTGCCGGACAACCTCGCCGAGGTCCGCCTGCGCAAGGCCAAGGTCTATCGCCTGCTGGGGCGCAACGAAGCCGAGCCGTTGTATCGCGGCCTGCTCGGCAGTTGCCTGGCCGCCGAAGCCGAACACGGCCTCGGCCAACTCGCCGCCGCCCGCGCCGACTACGGCCAGGCCCAGGCCCACCTGCAACGCGCCGCGCGCCTGGCCCCCACTGATGAAAAAATCCGCAACGACCTGGGCGTGGTGTACCTCAACCAACTGCGCGTCGAAGACGCTCGCTTCGAATTCCTCACCGCCATGGAACTCAAGCAAAGCGACTCGCTGGCCGCCCTGAACCTGGTCACGCTGCTGCTCTACCAGGACGACTGGACCCGGGCCGCTGAACTCGTCAGCCGCCTGAACCTCAGCCCCGAACAATTCAGCGAAGCCCAGGCCCGCGCCCAGAAACTCAAGACCCCAAGCCCCGTCACCGCAGCCACCACCGCGATGCTCAAATAAGGAGCCCCGCCATGAAAGCCACCGCGCTCTGCCTCACCCTCCTCGCCTTGCCTCTGACCACCCACGCCATCGACCCCGGCCCCTCCTCGGCGCAACAACAGGAAACCGAAGGCTGGCTGCTCCTGCAAAGCCGCAACAAAGCCGCCTCCGCCAAACCGCAAACCAGCACCCCGACCGAGCGCGAACTGAGCATGCAGCGCTGGTTGAAGAGTTACACACACGAAATTCCGGAGTTCTTTGATCAGAAGCAGGGAGGAACTGTTGACAGTGGGTCGGGAGGTTAATCGGGGCGCAAGCACACACTTCTAAACTTGTTTGTTCCTACAGATGGCGTGATTCTGGAGGATGTTTCCGACACCTCGCGTCGGTTGTCCCTCGGAAACGGGGTGGATAGGCTTTGGGGGTCGCTGCAAATTCAGCGAACGGGCTTGGTCGTCCGGGTTTAGAATGGCGCACTTTTCAGCATGCTTAATGGCGAACTGTGCGTGGGAGGGCTCCGGCCCTGCCGGGTTTCCATTCCCTGGTCGACCAACCCGCGTACGGTTCGCCACCCGACTGCTTGGTCGCAGAGCGCGGCGAACTCCATATTCCGAATGGAGCTTCACCATGAAAAAACCAACGCCGAATCCACCCGAAACCGACAACACCTCGCCCTACGAATCTACCGATTCAAAGAAACTCCACGACGCCGCCGAGCGCGCCCTCGATCACTACCTGAACCCCCTCCCGAAAAAATGCCCCGGCCGTAAAACGAGCGAAATGTTCCAGATTTCACCGGACATGGACGATGAAAGCCTGCTGGCCCACGCCTGCGAATCCCTGGCCTCGGCCAGCGTCATGGCCAGTGACGTGGCGGCCTATGTCGACTCACCGCAACGGCACCGGATCCTGGGGATACAACAAGTCATCATGCTCGCCGAACTGGCGGTGAACCGCGTGCTGGATAACGTCGAAGTACAGCGTTACCCGACCCCCTGCTAAGCCGTTCCGACAAAACCGACCTGCCAGCGCCGGCTGCATTCGCTGGCAGATCGATTGGGACGCAGAGCGTCCCGGGCTGCATTCCCACGCGGAGCGTGGGAACGATCAAGCAAAAACAGTTCGCCTTTCGCCCTCCACCCTCCACATCTCACCACTCACCACTCACCACTCACCACGATGAGCGTTAGCTCGAGTACCGCTTTTGACTTGCCGGCCCCATCGGAAGGCTGAGTGGAGGGATTGATCCGGGGGGTGGGAGCGAAGCGACCGTTTGGCGAAGCCAAACACATCGAGAGGAGGTGCAGCGAAGCAAACCGTAGGCGATGCCCCCGGATCAATCCCGGAATGAAGGAACACCGAGCCCAGGCGAGGTGCCGAACGCAGGGGCCAAGCCTTTTGGTTCCTTTTTGGCGTTTGAAAAAGGGACCCGCCGTAAGGGCGAAACCGCCAGCAGAGGCACCCGCAAAAACGGATATTCACCCAAACCAACCCAAAGCCTGGCCGGCCCAAAGGCCGCCAAGGTCAATGCGCCGTAACCCCCCGCCGAACAGATAAAGAACTCCCCGGTGCCAAAGCCAACGCAAGCTGCGTCCGATTATGCATATGCGTCAACCGCAAAACCTGCGACACATACAACTTCACCGTGTTCTCGGTAATCCCCAACTCACAGGCAATCTGATAATTGGTCTGCCCCTTGCCTACCAGCCGGGCCACATCGAGCTGTCGTGGCGACAACTGCTCGAAAATCGCCGGCATCTCCACACTGTCACCCTCAGGCAACGACTGGGCTGCCGGCCCAGGCCCGCGCCGCGCCTTGTCCAGATCCTGATACAAATCATCGATCGACGAAGAAAGATCCTGCAGCTTCTGATTCAGGTGCCCCAGTTGCAGCGTTTTATGCCGCTCCTGCAGCACTGCTTCCTGACGCCGCAGGCCGTCCAGCAATTCATTCAGATCCACCGGCTTCTGGTAGTAATCGGCAATCCCCGCGCGCAACGCCTTGATCACATCCTGCTTGTCGGCGCGACCGGTGAGCATGATCGCTTCGAACGCGCGACTCTTACCGGCCAAGCGCTGCAGCGCCTGCACCAGCTCGATGCCGTCCATGTCCGGCATGTGCAGGTCGCACAGCACCAGGCCGATCGCCAGATCGTCACTGAACCGCGCAATCGCCTCCTGACTGGACCCACAAGGAACGCAGCGATAACCGCTGCTCTCGAGAAACTCGCAAAGTTCTTCAACAATCAGCGCCTGATCATCGACCACAAGAACCTTTACCGCCGACGTAAGCTTGTTCACGTGCCACTCCATGCCCGGGCCAAAGCTGACCATTCCTGTACTGCCAGCCAGTGGCTGTACAAACCCTTATTTGAAAGTAGACGCACTTTCCGACTATGTACATCGCAGTAGTGGCGAATGGCGACTAATGGATCCAACAGAAAGTCAGGATTGTTCCAACCAGCACGAAAGGCGCAAATGGCAGCTTTTTTGACGGTTCTGGGCTCAAATATCGAAGGCGGCCCCTAACCTCTTGACTTGCAAGCAGCCAGACTTTTGGCACCAGAAGCATCCAGATCGCACTGCAAAGTGCGGCGCCGATAAACGCGCCGAGCAGGTGCTGACCGTCTGTCGCAAGGGCTAGGGCTGTCATTAGTTTCACATCGCCGCCGCCCATTCGCCCCAACAGATAACCCGGCAGCGTAAGCGCCAGCGCCAGCAACACTGCCCAGCCGCCCTGCGCCGCATCGGCACCGAGCCAGGTGCTGCCGGTGACCAGCAACCAGACCAGCGCCAGCGCGCCGACGCCGAGGGTCAGGACGTTGCCGATATGGCGTTCGCGGGCATCCTGCACAGCGCAGAGTGACAGCCAGATCAGTAGGGCAAAGCTGTGCATCCGGTAAAAATCGTCCGTTTTGGCTGAATGATTCTATGCTGATACTACGTAGTGACTGTCAGGGTAGACGCGCTCATGAAAACCGGCCTCCCCCGCAAGCAAAAAGGCGCTGCCGCCATCGAATTTGCCTTGGTCTTTGTCATTTTCTTTGCAGTGTTTTACGGGATCGTGAGCTACAGCCTGCCGATGTTGCTGATGCAGGCCTTCACCCAGTCGACGTCCGAAGCCGTGCGGCGTGGCGTGGCCCTGGATCCGTCGACCGCCAACTACGCCACCGCGATCCAGAACGTCGCTCGCGCTGAACTGGCCCGGCGCCTGACCTGGCTGCCACCGGCGCTGAACTTCAACGCAACCACCGACGCCACGGTTACCTACGCGGGAGGCCTGCTGACCGTCACCATCAACTACCCGACCAACAAGCTCAACCAAGCGTTACCGTTTCTGGTCTTGCCCGGTATCGGCGCGGTGCCCAATCTGCCTGCCAACCTGACCGCCAGCTCGAGCCTGCAATTTTGAGTTCCGGAGACAAGCTGTTCGACCGCCTGCTCAATCGTCAAACGCCCACACCATCCGTGGACAACCCCATGGTGCCCGGCGTCGGCTTGCAGCTGCATCTGGATGGCGAAGGTCAGGTCACCCACCTGACCGGGCCGCTGCGCCATCTGCTGGCGCAACAACTGTCCGCCACCCACACGCTGCATTTGCTCGATTACCTGCTGCCGCACAGCGCGCTTTCGATCGAAGGCGTGCCCGCGGACTGGCAGGGACAAATGCTCGATCTGGATTTTTTCAGCCTCGCCGGCCCGCCACTGCATTTGCGCGGCTGGGTGCAACCGCAGGGGGATGGCTGGGTTCTGCAACTGCTGGACATCGGCGACCTGTTGGGGGAAAGGCGTCAGGCGCGCAGCCGCGAGCAGTGCCAGTGGCTCGCCGCACACATCCGCGACCACTTGCGGCTCTGCGGCCTGGCGCGTCTGCCACAAGTGCTGGGCGAACAGTTGCAGTGCCTGAGCCAGCGTTTTCAGGTGCCTAGCCTGGCCGTGGCGCTGCTGGATGAAGAGACCGGGAGCTGGCAGATCCGTCACCATTACAGCGCGCCCGATGCTCCGCAGTTATGGGACACCGATCAGCGCCTGGGCACCGGCCTCGACAGCCTCAACGGCGCTGCACCGCAACGTGTGCTGCCCGCCGAGCATCCTCGCCTGAGCAGTGTGTTCGGCCCCGCCGAAGGGTTTGCGGTGCCCTATCGCGATGCTCATGGCGTGGCGGCGTGGCTGCTCTTCGGCTGCTTCAGCGTGCAGCCACACACCGCGGACTTGAACGATCACGACTGGCTGCAACTGGCCGCCGCCGTGGCCGCGCCGCTGCTGGAACGGCTGCGTGAACATCGTCACCACTTGCAGCTGGAACGTCTGGAAATCCTGCAAAGTCTGCTCGGAACCGGTTGGTGGGAGGTGTTCAGCGACAGCGCCGAAGTGCTGCTGGCCGATGCACTGGCCACCTGCCTCGGATTGAGCGCCGGGCGCCTGCCGATCCAGGACTGGTTCGCCCGTGTACACCCGGCCGACCGCGAAGAACTGCGCAGCCGACTGCAAGCGTTGCAGGATGAAGGTCAGCCGCTGGAACTCTGCGTGCGCCTGCAATCCGACGATCAGGCGCAACCGCAGTGGTTCCGTTTGCAGGGCCAATCGCTGGGCATCGGTGCCGAGCGGCGTCTCGTGGGCTTCATGCTCGACATCAGCGACATCAAGAACCAGCAGCAACAGGCCGCCGCCGCCCATGCGCGACTGGACAACCTGATCGCCAGCGCGCCAGCTGTGATCTATGTGCAGCGTTATGTCGAAGGTGCGTTGCAGCCGACATTTTTCAGCGCCAGCCTGCAACCGCTGCTGGGCTGGGGCCTCGCCGATTGCGCCGATGGCGGGCTGGTGAATCATGTGCATCCCGAGGATCGTGCGGCGTACTTCGAACGTACCCGGCAGTTGCTGCGCGAGGGTTCGGTGAGCACCCGCTACCGGATGCTCGATACTCAAGGCAACGTCCACTGGCTGCTCGACGAAGCCAAACTGTTGCGCGACGACCTCGGTCTGCCGGTGGAAGCTGTCGGACTGTGGCTGGATGTCACCGACGCGACCCTCGCTGCCGAGCGGATCAAGACCAGCGAAGAACGCTACCGCATCCTCGTCGAAGATTCGCCGGCGATGATCTGCCGCTATCGCCCGGACCTGACCCTGACCTTCGGCAACCGGCCACTGGCGATGTACCTGGAATGTGCCCCGGAGCAACTGCCGGGGGTGAATCTGGGCAGCTGGATGTCCGACGAACAACGCGAGGCGTTCGTCCAGCGCCTGGCGCAACTGACCCCCGATGCGCCAGTGAGCAGCGCCGAAATCAACCTGCGCCTGCCGGGCCGCGAGCATGCGTGGTGGATCTGGTCGGATCGCGCAGTATTCGATGAACAGGGCCTTCTGCTTGAGGTGCAAGCGGTGGGCCGCGACAACACCGAGGTCCGGCGTTCGCAGCAACAACTGACCCAAAGTGCGAAAATGGCCACCCTCGGCGAGATGGCCACGGGGCTTGCACATGAGATCAATCAGCCGCTGAACGTGATGCGCATGGCCATCGTCAACGTGCTCAAACGCCTGGGCAACGGCGATGTACAGATCGATTACCTGACCGACAAACTCAACCGTATCGACGCACAGGTCCAGCGGGCGGCGCGGGTGGTCGATCACATGCGGGTGTTCGGCCGGCGCTCGGAAATCGAACAGCACCCGTTCAATCCGCTCGACGCCATCGAAGGCACCCTTTCGCTGCTGTCCGAAGGCCTGCGCGGCAAGGGGGTCGAGCTGCGGATCGGCGAAGCGAATTTTCAGGTGCAGGTGCGCGGGTACGTCGATCAACTGGAACAAGTGCTGATCAACCTGCTGGTAAATGCCCGGGATGCTCTGCTGAGCAAGCGCGAATCCAATCGCGACTTCCAGCCATGGATCGGTGTGCGTGCCGAACTTGACGAACAGATGGTGCGGCTGTGGGTCGAGGACAATGGCGGCGGCATCGACCCGCGTTTGCTGGAGCGGATTTTCGAGCCGTTCTTCACCACCAAACCGGTAGGCGTCGGCACCGGGCTGGGCTTGTCAGTGAGCTACGGCATCGTCGAGAACATGGGCGGGCGCCTGAGCGTGCGCAACGGCGACGACGGCGCACGATTCTGCATCGAATTGCCGATTGACTTGGGCGATCAGATCACCAGCGTCGCCCGCCCCGACTGACAACTCAGATTGGCGCCGACATCGACCTGGTTGAGGTTGATCCCCAGGGCCATCAACAGGGTATTGATCAGGGTGTCGAGCAGCGGGCTGAGCACGGTGTTGATGGTGGTGACCAGCAAGGTCTTCACTGAACTCAGAATTGCCCCCAGCCCGCTGACCAGACTGCCCGTCGGGCCGTACATATTGAGATTGATGTTGGTCAAGGTGTCGCTCAGGCTGCTGACCATGTTGCTGGTAGCGTAGCTGTAATAGAACGGCGGCTGGTTGATCTCCGGCAGGCTGGCGGCCGGCGGCGCGGAATAAACGTGGGGGATATTGGCGTTCTGGCCAATGGTGGTATCGGCCGAGATGTCGAGCCCGCCACCGACAGACGGGATGCGTGGATCGCAACTGACCGGCAACACCAGGAAGCGTCGGCAGGTCTTCACGCCGATATCGATCACCTTCAACGGCTGCACCACCACGGCCGGCGGTGTGATGTTATTGCCGAATACCGCTGCCGGATCCATGTGGCCGATTTTCAGGTTAGCGACCGAAGTGGTGGTGTTGGTGGTCAGGGTCTTGTTGGTCGGCGTCAGGCAGCTGAACGCGGTGACGTAGCTGTTGGCCGCCGCCACATCCAGCGCAACATCGAGACGAATCGGCCCGGGCAGCACTTCGATCGACGGTGTCTGGCAGGCCGCACCGAGTGCGCACGTCAGCGAATCGATCACGCCCACCAGGTTCAGGTTGAGCAAGGCATTCAACGTATTGGTCAACGGGCCGGCGAGATCGGCCACGCCGTTGACCAGCGACAGGATCGTATCCAGCAACGGCAGATTGACCGACAACAGCGTTCGCACCTGCGCGGTCTTCACATAAATCCGGTTCGGTCCCAGGGGGTTGGCGGCCGCCAACCGAGGATTGCCGATGGCCGACAACTGCGACGGCTCCAGCACCTGCACCCGGGCGGTGACTTGTGCCACACCGAGGTTGATCGTCTGGCTGGCCACCAGGCCGTTCTGCTTGTTGGCCAGTTGCACGAAGCCCTGAATCAGATCGAATGCCCGCAAGTCCACCGCCAGCGCCGTGGCCTGAGTACCGGCCTGAACGTTCAGCAGATTGCCCAGTACTACTTGTGTCGCGCCGGCCGCCGCCTTGATTGCCTGCAACCCGAGGATGGTCGCCGTGGCACTCAGGGTGCCGTTGGGGTCAAGGACGTTGATCGCGGTCTGGACGAGCTGACTGACCGCGATGGTGTTGCCGAGTACCTGCTCGTAACCACCGGCACTGAGGCCTATATCGACTTTCAACCGGTCCAGATAGCCGAGCAGGTTGATGTTGGTGTTGACCAGACCATTCCAGCTCGCGGCGCTGAGCGTGAGGTTGCCACCCAGCAATCCGCCGAACAGCGCATTGAGCACGGCCGACCGGCCTGTATCGACACTCAATGTGGTGCTGCGGATGGTCAGTGAAGCCAATGGTGGCGGCAATGCTGCAACCGCCGTGGCGCTGAGGTTGATGGTTGCATTGCGCCCCGCGCCGCCGAACATCCCGCCGATGGCACCGGCAAAACTCTGAGGCACGGTGTGACTGACGACAACGCGGATTGCATCCGTGCTGGCGGCGTTGGCGGCAAACACCCGCAGATTGCTGGCGTCCAGGTTCAGGGTGCCGCAGGCGACCGCCAAGGCGCGACCTGCACTGGGAATCGGGAAATTGTTACGCACGACGCTGGCCTGCGCATAGGCGTTGGCCGTGGCCCCGGTGCCGCAATTGCCGCCACGGGTCGCGGCTTCCAGGGCAGCGACATCGGCTATCTGTTGCAGGTGACGACGCTCAAGGTACAAGCGGCCGCTGTCCACCACCAGCAGCATCAACACCAGCGCCAGGCTGAGCGTGGCGGCCGCCATCAGGCCGATGGCCCCCCGCTGCCGGGCAGGATCGATGAACGGCGGATGACGCGACATGGCGCACTCCTTTGCCGGCGCACGGCCGGGCGCAACCTCCATTGGTGGGTTTGAGTGTAGACGCGCTGCATCGACACTGCTGGCAACGCGCCAGTTTCACTTGCCCATAAAAAAACGGGAGCCATGGGCTCCCGTCGTTTTTCAGCAGATTCAGCGCGGTGGATAGTTGGACAGGATCCGCGCCACGGTTTCGCGGATGGCGTTGCTGCGATCTGCCGGGTTCGGCGTGCTGCTGAGCATTTGCTCGTCGCTGCCGCGCCACACCAGTTTGCCGTCCTTGCCGTCGAGCAGATCGATCTGGATGGTCGCCACTTTGTAGGTGATGTTGCGGGTTTCGTTGTACATCGGGGCACCCCAATACCCGTTCCATGGGCCACCCCAACCGCCGCCGTAGTTGGTGGTCACCTGTTGCTGACGGTCCTCGACGATCAGGTAGGTCTGCACATTCAGATCACCTCGGGCGCCCGAAGCGGCCGGGCGCAGGCCACGCTGATCCAGTTGATCGGCGACGGCCTGCCGGATGCGTTGTTCGGTCAGATCGCTCTTGATCCGTGGATCGTCGGGGCGGTATTGCAAGGCGGGGTCTTTCCAGCTCCAGCTGCGATAGGCGGCAAAGTCGCGGCTGGCGTCGAAGTCATGATTGACCTGGTTGGCGGCACAGGCACTGAGCAGTGCGGCCACGGCCAGTAAAGCGAGACGGCGGAACATGGTTTTTCTCCGGTGGAAGACATGAACCTGAGCTTCTCATTGGCGGGAAGCTAACCGGGAGGATACGCCGACATGGCCTTTTCGACAGCCTCCCGAATCGCGTCGGTGCGATCACCTTGCTTGCCCTGGGTACCGGTTTCGGCGCTGGCGCTCCAGACCGGCTGACCACTGCCGGCGTCGAACAGATCGACTCGCACCACCACGACCTGTTCCTGATAGGTCCGCACGATCGGCACCGTGTTGTACATCCCGTAACCCCGGCCGTAACGGTCATAACCGCCATAGCCGCCGTAGTAACCGTAATCGTCCTGCACCTGACGCAGGCGGGTTTCCAGGCTCAGGCGGGCACTGACCAGCAGGTCGGCCGGGCGATTGTCATGCAGCGGGCGCAAACCACGCTGGTCCAGTGCACTGCTCACGGCTTCGGCCACTTGCGCCGAATCCGCCCAGGCCGTGCCCGGCGGCAGCTGACCGTTGAGCCACGCCCAGCTACGATAGCGCCCGTAATCCCGAGGCGGCGCGGGATAGGCGCTGCGGTCGAAGGTGGTCGCCGCTTGCGGTGGCGCCGGTGGCAACGGCCGCGACTGCGCCACGTAAGGGTTGCTGCCCTGGCAGGCGGCCAGCCCCAGACAGATCAGCAATAACCCTGAATGACCTTTCATATCTCGCTCCGATCAGATCGGCCGGCAGATCCAGTGCAAGTAGCGCCCAAGCCCGGCGAAGCTTGGGTGACGACGGTGGGCGAGCTCCATCTCGAGCAAATCAATCAATTCGGCGCGGGCCTGGAATTCCACCGGCATGTAATCGTGAAAAACCCGCACCCCGCTCTGGGTTTCGACCTGCCACAACCCGGCGAGTTGCGTCGCCAGTTCCCGTGGATCGAGTGGCTGTTGCGGGGTCAGGCTCTGCTTTTCACCGGCCATGTCGTTCTTGCGCATTTTCTTGAAATGGCCTTTGAGCAGGTTCCGGTAAATCAGCGCATCACGGTTGTAGAACGCCAGCGACAGCCAGCCGCCGGGCTTGGTCAACTGATGCAACACCGGCAGGATTGCGTGGGGTTCGGCCAGCCATTCCAGCACCGCATGGCACAGCACCAGATCGTAGGGTTCGGTGAGCTGGCCGAGCAGTTCCTGCCAGGGCGCCTGAATGAACGTCGCGGTTTGCCCGGCGTCGGCAAAGCGCTGGCGTGCGCCTTCAAGCATCGGTTCGGCTGGCTCGGTGAAGGTCACCTGGTGCCCGCGCTCGGCCAGCCATAGCGACATGTGGCCCAGGCCGCCGCCAATGTCCAGCACCCGCAACGGACGATCCGGCAGGGCTTCGGCGAGGTCGGCCTGCAGCACCGCGAGGCGGATCGCGCCTTTGGCGCCACCGTAGATTTTTTCGGCGAAGCGGGTCGCCAGCTGATCGAAATGACGGTCGCTCATCAGCTGAAACGCCGTTCGCTGTCGGCGAGTTTGCTGCGCACCACTTCATTCATGTCCAGCCCCAATTCGCTGCACAGCAGCAACAGATACAGAACGATGTCGCCGACTTCCTGCCCGGCGTGGGCGAGTTTGTCCGCCGGCAGTTGGCGGGACTGGTCTTCGGTCAGCCACTGGAAGATTTCCACCAGTTCGGACATTTCCACGCTGGCGGCCATGGCCAGGTTTTTCGGGCTGTGAAATTGCCGCCAGTTATTGCGGTCGCGAATGGCGTGCAGGCGTTCGGTCAGTTCAACAAGGTTCATCGGGCTCTCCTGAAGGCGTATAGCTTCGGGGGGATGCGTATCGAAGGCAAGCGCCAGTCGCCCGTTAAAACCCTCTATGCTTGCAGGGAACTCGACCGCCTCCGCTGCGGCCCAAGGCTCAGCTCTTTCATCGGGAAACAGACATGCAGGTAGAAAGCTTTTTCGAATGGCTGGGCCAGGCGCTCGGCTCGATCATCCGCTTCATCGTCGATGGCCTCAGCGGCCTGTTCAATCTGCTGGGCAACGCCGGCGGCAACTTCGTCGACGGGCTGTCGAGGGCGTTGGGCATGGACACGTCGATCATCAGCATCATCGCGCTGATCGTTGGCCTGATGCTGTTGTGGTCGGCGATCCGCGCGTTCATGAATGCCTCGATCATTGCCGGGATCATCTGGTTGCTGCTGGGATTATGGCTGTTGAGCTGGATCATTCACTGACACCTGCCGCTACAATGCCGCTCCCCAAGGAGCCCGCATGTCCAACCTGATCACCGACTGGCGCGACCGCCCGACCCATCGCCGGGTCTGGGCCCTCGCCGCCCCCATGATCCTCTCCAACATTTCCGTGCCACTGGTGGCGCTGGTCGACAGCACCGTCATCGGGCATCTGCCTCATGCCCATCAATTGGGCGCAGTGGCCGTCGGCGCCAGCCTGTACACCTTTCTGGCCTGGGCCATGGGTTTTCTGCGCATGGGCACCACCGGTTTCGCCGCGCAGGCCGCCGGGCGCAGCGACGGCGCGGCCTTGCGGCAGATTCTGCTTCAGGGCCTGTTGCTGGCGATGGGGTTGGCGCTGTTGCTCGGAACCCTGGGCGTACCGCTGAGCGGAGTCGCGCTGCACTTCATGCAACCGTCGGCGGAACTGGATCAACTGACCCGCGACTTCTTCCACACCCGGCTGTTCGGGTTGCCGGCGGCGCTGGCCAGTTATGCGCTGGTCGGCTGGTTCCTCGGCACGCAGAACGCCCGGGCACCGCTGGCGATTCTGCTGAGCACCAACCTGATCAACATCGTGCTCAACCTGTGGTTCGTGATGGGTCTGGACTGGGGCGTGGTCGGTTCGGCCCGAGCCTCGGTGATCGCCGAATGGAGCGGCGCCCTGCTCGGCCTGTGGATGACTCGCAAGGCACTGCGCGCCTATCCCGGACACATCGCCTGGGCCGCCCTGAAAATCTGGCAGAGCTGGCGCCCGCTGCTGGCGGTCAATCGCGACATTTTCATCCGCAGCCTGGCGCTACAATCGGTGTTTTTCCTGATCACCGTACAGGGCGCGCGACTGGGCGATGCCACGGTCGCGGCCAACGCGCTGCTGCTCAACGGCCTGCTGCTGACCGCCCACGCGCTGGACGGTCTGGCTCACGCCGTCGAAGCCCTGTGCGGCCACGCCATCGGCGCCCACGATCGTCTGGCCCTGCGCCGGTCGCTGGTGGTTGCAGGTGGCTGGTCGTTGCTGGCGAGCCTGGGCTTCGCGGCACTGTTTCTGTTGGCCGGCCACTTGTTCATCGAAATGCAGACCGACATCCAGAGCGTGCGCGAGACCGCGTTCATCTACCTGCCCTACCTCGCCGTCCTGCCGTTGATCGCGGTCTGGAGCTACTTGCTCGACGGCCTGTTCATCGGTGCCACCCGCGCCCGGGAAATGCGCAACGGCATGCTGGCGACCGTGATCCTGTTGCTGCCTGTCGCCTGGGCGCTGCAAGGTCTGGGCAATCACGGCCTGTGGATTTCATTCCTGTTGTTCATGGTGCTGCGCAGCCTGACGCTCGGGGGCCTGGCGTGGTGGCTGCGGCGCACCGATGGCTGGTTCAACGGTGCCGCTCACTGAAGCGGCGCCTCACGACGGGTCGTCAAGCCAGCGCCGACGCAACAGCTCGAGCCGTTCCCGTGGGGTCAATCCATGTGGCAGCGGTGTCAGCTCGGCATGCGGATGCTGCAAACGCAGCCACAACCAGTCGTCCAGCAACGCCTGCTCGCTGAACCCCAGTTCCAGGCCTTGCTCCTGAAAGGATGAGATCAGCCGATAGTCGTTTCCCATCGCCTGACTCCAGCGCCAGACCTGCTGATCCAGCAGACAACGGTGCAGACGCTCGCGCTGTCGGCGGGTCAGGCTTTGTTCGATCCGCAGCGGCTCCACGGCCAGTCCCGGATTGCGCAGTTGCTGCCAGCCCTGGCTGCCGCCGGCCAGATCGGCCCAGGTCCCGCCGAACCAGCGCAGCCATCCGATCGGGCCGAGCCAGCAGCTCAATTGTCGGGCGTCGCAGGCATCGAAAAAGTAGCTGGCGGTCTGCCGATTGTAGAAATTGAGCAGTGCCCGATGGTTCAGGCCGACAGACACGGTCAGCATCCGCTGCAAGTGTTCGCGCAATGACGGCTCCGAGGCCTCGCTGCCCAGCAGCAGACCTTGCCAGGTCAACGGATCGGTGTGGCAGAGCGCCGACAGCGCCGGGCTGTCGCGCAAATCGATCAACCACGGGCCCTGTTCACTGACAGGCTGAAACTCCGTACCGTCAAACAGCTTCAGGCTGTGCACACCGGCAAATCCATGGCGTAACGTCTGCACGGCCTGCGGCGCCTGTGCGATGTCCAGCAATAACCACTGAGCGTGCCGTCCGGGAGTCGCGAGGCTCATCTTCCGTTGCTCGATTTGAGCCCGGCGACCAATCGACAGCTGCACAGTGACGCCGCGCAATGGTGATAACTGCCGCCTCCGGGTATCAGGCACAACAGCAATAATGGCTCGGCCGCTTTCAACCATTGAGGCAGGCCCACGCTCGCCATACGCGAGGGCAGCGGTGACGGTGCATCATCCTCGATGACTTCGGTCAGTGCCGGGACCTGCAGGACGCCGCTGATCACGGGCTGCTCAGGGTCACCTTCCAGAAAACTCACCACCACCTCTACCCCGTCCTTCAATGACGCCATCTGCATTTCGGCCAACGCCGGCGCCACCGGCAGCCAGCAGTGGCTGGGGCGGGCCCCTTCCCCCTGATAGAGCCAGTCGAACTGAACGGCCACCGGCCGCACGGGATCCGGTTGCGCCTCCTCGACCGACACCACCCATGCACGTTGCGGGCTACACATGCGCGCCCCCCGGTCTGCAATAGATGACCGGGGTAGCGATAACTGGTCAGTGGCGAAAATCCGGTTGCTGTAGGGCGGCTCGAGGGACTGATCGGCCCGATGTTCGATTCGGCTTACCAGCCAGTGCGTATTCGAGTCATCCAGGGGCTGGCCGGAAATCGTCAGCCAGTGCCCACTGCGCAGGGTCGGCGAAGCGGAATGCCCCTGCGCCGAACGCGCCCGCCGCGAGCCTTCTGTGTGCAGGCGCGCGTGCTCGCTCACTTGCCAGCAGCTCAATGTCGGAATCGGCTCCCCTTCCTCGCCCTCGAATTGCGGGCTCCCGGCGCGGGGCAGCCGGGCCGGATCGTCGCCGAACACCAGGCAATGTCCCCGGATCCCGTGTTCGAAGTGGTAGTGAATGCGTGCCTGGCCGCACAACCGCTGCAACAGTTGCAGATCCGACTCGCCGTACTGGGTGCAGAATGTCAGGGGCGGATACGCGCCTTGCAGATCGAATCGGCGTCGGGCGCCACTGATTCCGTGCTCCCTGAGCACCTGATCAAGAATCTGCGGTATCGAGAGATCAGTGAAGATGCGCTGGCTGTTACGCAGGCCCAGGCAGCTAAGACGCGGCCCGAGCCGCGCCTGAAACAACCGGGCACCGCGCCGCTGTTCATGCTGGACAAGGCTGTGCAACTGGCCGTGAATACCATTGCCGCAAGGCCCGAAGCACAAGCGCGCGGAACGATACATCAGGCCTGCAAGGTCAAGGTGAGGGTCATCGACCAGCACATCGATTTCGAATGAAAAAGGCTCGCTGATGGCTTCGCAACCCGTGAATGCGAGGACTTCGAGTGAGTCGGACAGGCCCGCTACATCGAGACGAAACGACGGCTCGTCGGCTGGATCGAACATGGGGGGATTCTCTACAGGGGGGCGGGCGGGGATTCTCGCCGAGACCCATGGCCGAGTAGAGGGCCGAACTACAAATTCGGAAATGACCTACGCGAAAAGCAGACGACGTCACTTTGCCAGCCTGGAAGCAAGCCGTTTCGCAAAGAGAAAAAGAAGCGTCTCACCCGGTTGTCTGAAACGTCCGCACTGAGCGGAAAAATTTCAGACAACCAGATGAAAGCGGAACCTGACCTCAGGAAGACAGGTAAGAGGAGCGGGTCAGACCCAGGCGCAATGCATCGAGGAACTGAGTGCGCTCGTTGGCGCTGATGCGGGCACTGGCGCACTTGTCGCGGTAGTGGGTCATCAGCTCTTCCGGCGACAGGTGCACGTAGCGCAGCATGTCTTCGATGGTGTCGTGGGTTTCAATGCCGGCGTGGTACACGCTGCCGTCGGCGTTCTGGTAGATGTTCACCGAGTCGGTGTCACCGAACAGGTTGTGCATGTCGCCGAGGATCTCCTGATAGGCGCCGACCAGGAACACGCCCAACAGGTAGTCTTCACCTTCGTTCAGCGCGTGCACCGGCAGGCTGGTCTCGATGCTCTGCTCGTCGACGTACTGGTTGATCTTGCCGTCGGAGTCGCAGGTGAGGTCTTGCAGAACGGCACGACGCAGCGGCTCTTCGTCGAGACGGTGCAGCGGGATGATCGGCAGGACCTGATCGATCGCCCAGGTATCCGGCAGGCTCTGGAACACCGAGAAGTTGCAGATGTACTTGTCGGCCAGCTTGTCGTTGAGTTCGTCCAGCACCTGGCGGTGCGAACGCTGACGCGCCTTCAGCGAGTTGTGCAGACGCCGGCACACGGCGAAGTAGCACTGCTCGGCCAAGGCCTTTTCAGCCAGGGTCAGCTTGCCGTCGGCGTATTGGGCAGCCACGTCGCTCATGTAGTGGGTGGCGCGCCAGTAGGTTTCGGTGACCATTTCGATGTCGGTCGGGCCGAGCAGGTCCACCAGCCACTGCACGGTTTCCGGCAGCGCCTCCTTGTTCTCGATCTGCGGCACGTCGTCGTTGTGTTTCTCGACGTCGGTCACCTGCACCACCAGCATGGCGTGGTGCGCGGTCAGCGAACGACCGCTTTCGGAGAAGATGTGCGGATGCGGCAGGCTCTGCGCATCGCAGAATTCCTTGAGCATGCCGACCACGACACCGGCGTAGTCGTCCATGTCGTAGTTGATCGAACTGGCGTTGCGCGAGTGGGTACCGTCGTAGTCGACACCCAGACCGCCACCGACGTCGATGTGATCGACCGGCAGACCCAGATTGCGCAACTCGCCGTAGTATCGAATCGCTTCTTTGAAGCCGTGCTGGTAGTCGGCCAGATTGGCGATCTGCGAACCCATATGGAAGTGCAGCAGACGGATGCCCTGATCCAGGCCGGCCGCGCGGAAACGCTCCACCACCGACAGCAGTTGCGCCGCCGACAGGCCGAACTTGGATTTCTCGCCACCGGTGTCCGCCCACTTCGACGACGCCAGCGACGACAGACGCACGCGCAGGCCGACCTGCGGCTTGACCTTGAGCGAGGCGGCTTCTTCGATCACCAGACCGACTTCGGATTCTTTCTCGATCACGATGAACACGTTGTGGCCGAGCTTCTGACCCATCAGCGCCAGACGGATGAACTCGCGGTCCTTGTAACCGTTGCAGACGATGGTGCCGCCCTTCGGCGCCAGTGCCAGCACCGCCAGCAGCTCAGGCTTGGAGCCGGCTTCCAGACCGATGGAGACGTTCTGGGTGGCGATGATGTTTTCGATCACCGCTTCCTGCTGGTTGACCTTGATCGGGTACAGCGCGGTGTATTTGCTCTGGTATTCCAGACGCTCGATGTTCGCATCGAACGCACCGGTCAGCTGACGGACGCGGTCTTGCAGGATGTCGGGGAAACGCACCAGCAGCGGCAGGGACAAGCCACTCTTGCGCAACTGGTCGACTTGTTCGAACAGATCGATAGGCGAGCTGTTCGGGCCGTTCGGACGAACCTCGACGCGACCGGCGTCATTGATCGCGAAATACCCGGCCCCCCAATGGCGAATCCCGTAAACACTGCGGCTGTCCGCAACTGTCCATTGGCTGCCATCGTCTTTGCGTGTGCGTCGTACGGACATCGAAGTCCCCTATAAAGAAGTCATAGTGCGTCGCCTGATCTCAGGCCGGCGCAGTCTAAAGAATGAAAATGACGGTTCGTCAGCGGGGCGGTAGACCGCGCTGACAGCGTTGAGTTTAGAAACCGGTCATGAACAGGCTCTGTGAAAACCATGGAAACGACGTCAGGCCCAGGCGCTCTGGAGCTGAATCAAGCCGCCGGTGGGTTTCACAGAGGCTGCTAGCCGCCGGACTTCTTCGCCTTGAAACCGTGCTTGACCAACTCGGCCAGAAGCAGCTCGACATGGTCGCCCTGAATCTCGATGACCCCGTCTTTCAACGCACCGCCGGTGCCGCAACGTTTCTTCAACGTTGTCGCCAGCTCTTTGAGTGCGTCTTCGGCCAGAGGCACGCCGGTGATGGTGGTCACCGTCTTGCCGCCACGGCCCTTGCTCTCGCGGCGCACGCGGGCAATGCCGTCGCCGGCCGGGATCACGGTTTGCTTGCAGATACAGGCGTCCACCGGCTTGCTGCATTCCGGGCAATGACGACCTGCGTCGGTGGAAAATACCAGGCCGCCCAGGGCGGCGAAGGATGCGGCTTTTTTGGCCACCGGCAATCCTCTCGGGAGGACAAAGACTGATCGCAGCCTTGGGCAAGGCTATCGACCGCGAAGCCCCACTCAGGCAGGGGCAGCGCTACTGTGCCATGAGCTCCTGAAAGCGGGTCGGCACAGCTTGAAAAGGTCGCGCAGTGTAACGGCAAAAACGCCGATTGCTAAGTGCCAATCGGCGCCAATTTATGTGTTCTTTGCGACGTCGCTCTGTTGCGCCTTCAGATAGCGTTTCAATGCGGCCAGAGAGTCCGGGCAATAAGGCTTTTGCTGGATTTCCAGCATGACCTGTTCGACCGGAATGAAGCGCGCTTCGAGCACTTCTTCAGGCTGCAGGATCAACGGCCCGTCCCACACCGCCGAAAACGCCGAACACCACAGACGATTACCGGTGTCTTCGAAGTAGAAATGGTCGTGGGCCGTCAGCTCGACGCCACTCACGCCCAATTCTTCTTCCAGCTCACGGGCTGCCGACTCGGCGTAGGTCTCGTCCGCCTGCACCATGCCGCCTGCCGCCACATCCCAGTAACCGGGATAGATGGCTTTGCTCAACGTGCGCCGATGCACGCAGAGTTCACCGGCGGAGTTGAACAACATGATGTAGGTGCCACGACCGATCAGCCCGCGCTCGCGCAGGTCGGAACGCACCAGGGCGCCGAGCAGGTTGTCCTGCTCGTCGACCCAGGCGATCTGTTCGGCATCCGAGGCGGCGCGGTGGGCCGCCTCTCTGGCGTGCTCATCCATGACTCAGCCCTGATTGAGCAGTTGACGCAAATCGATCACGGCGGCGTTGGCCCGGGAAATATAGTTGGCCATGACCAGCGAGTGGTTGGCCAGCACACCGAAACCGCTGCCGTTGAGGATCATCGGGCTCCAGACCGGCTCCTGAGACGCCTCCAGCTCGCGAATGATCTGACGCACGCTGACAGTCGCATTCTTCTTCGCCAGCACGTCGGCGAAATCGACCTCGATCGCGCGCAGCAAGTGCGACAGTGCCCAGGCCTGACCACGGGCTTCGTAGAACACGTTGTCGATCTGCATCCACGGAGTCTCGACGACTTCCTCGTCGACCTGCGGCACTTCCCCCACCGCCGGAACTTCGGTTTTCAGCGCGGTGTTGAGCTTGACCCGGCCAACACTGGCCGACAGGCGTTGCGACAGCGAACCGAGACGGGTGCCGACATCGCCCAGCCAGTTGTTCAGGTTGTCGGCGCGGGCATAGAACAGCGCGTTTTTCTGGGTCGGGTCGGACAGGCGCGCCTGATAACGGCTCAGGGAATTGATGCCTTCCTGATATTCCGACTCGCTGGACGGCAGGATCCAGCTCTTGTTGTCGAAGTTGAAGCGCGGCTCGGCCTTGGCCAGATCGGCGTCTTCAGCCGATTGCGATTGCGAGCGGGCGAAGTCCTTGCGCAGGGCGCGGGTCAGGTCGCGGACCTGCACCAGCACGCCGTATTCCCAGCTCGGCATGTTGTCCATCCACAAGCCCGGCGGGAAACGGTCGTTGGAAATATAGCCACCCGGCTTGTCGAGCAAAGTGCCGGCAACGGTTTTCAGGGTTTCTACGGTGGTGTAACCGACCACCATCTGCTTGCCTTCCTTCTCGGCGGCAACCTGGGCGTTCTGCGCCACGGGAAACAGCGCCGGTTCCTGGCTCCAGTACCAGCCCAGGCCAATGGTCACCAACAGATAAATGGCAACCAGCGTAGCCAGCGCCCGGCTGAACAACAGCCCGCCGACATAGCTGCGGGCGGCCGACTTGGGCTCGGCGGCACGTTCAGGCGCGCTGCCCGCGCGGTTCTTCCAGTCCAGCATGGCGATATCCTTTCAATCTTGGGTTCAACGGTTCGACCACAACCATACAACAACGTGCCTCGCCCCGGCACCCGCGATCAGGGTCGCGGAAAAAAACAGGCGGTGTTCGTCAGTGAACGAAAGGATAGTCGCAGGCACAAATGCGCGGCGTTCCGGTGACACAGGGTCATGTTCAGACAAATGTCTCGTAGGGGTTTCCCTGACCCTTCCAGCGCAAAACCCTTGTGAAGCTGACCTTGGAAAAATCAGAAAGCCCTGACAAACGATGACCATCCAGCGCAGGGGAAGCGTCCTCAAAAGCCCTGGGAAATATCCTTTAAGGCCCGGATTACGGGCCCTTGGTCGACGAGCAAGTCGCGGACAAAACCAACCAGTCAGAAACTGAATGATGCCGCACCGCAGATTATTGACGTACGACACTCATGTAAGGGAAAAGAGGTGCTAGCATAGAGCCACCAGTCGATCTCAGCATGCAGCCTAACTAGTAGTCAGGATATGACCGAGCCAGAAGACCCCAGCCGTGAGCGCCTCAAGCACCACTTTGCCCAGCGGGTAATTCATCAGGCACGTCAGATTCTTGAGATATGGCAGCGCCTGCAACGCAGTGAGTGGTCCACTGCCGATCTCGCCGAACTGAGCGAGGCCAATCTGCGCCTGCTGCGTTTTGCCGAGCGTTTCGAACAGCCCGAACACACGCAACTGGCCCGCCACATCAGCCAGTCGCTGGAAGCGGTGGACGCCAATCGCGGCCGCCTGAGCAGCGGCCTGATCACCGATCTCAACCGCTTGATGCAGCGCTTGTCGCGCACCGGTCTGCGCCATGGCGATCAGCTTGACCAGACTTTCCTGCCGCCCCTGCGCAAACCGATCTACGTGATGCTGCAGGATCATGACCGCGCCGAACGTCTGGCCAAGCAGCTGGAGTTTTTCGGTCTGAGCGCTCAGGCGCTGGACAGTGTGGCGGCGTTTCGCTCGTCGATGGTCGAGCGCCTGCCCGCCGCGATTGTTATGGACGTGGACTTCAGCGGCGCCGGCGTCGGCCTGAAACTCGCCGCCGAAGCTCAGCAAGGTCTGGAAGAACCGCTGCCGCTGCTGTTTTTCAGCCTGCACGAAACCGACACCCCGACCCGCCTCGCAGCGGTTCGCGCCGGCGGCCAGGAATTTCTCACCGGCACCCTCGAAGCCTCAAGCCTGCTGGAGAAGATCGAGGTCCTGACCTGCGTCGCCCAGTACGAACCCTATAAAGTGCTGATCATCGACGACTCCCGCGCCCAGGCCTTGCACACCGAACGCCTGCTCAACAGTGCCGGGATCGTCACTCGCACCCTGATCGAACCGATCCAGGCGATGGCCGAGCTGGCGGATTTCCAGCCGGACCTGATCATCCTCGATATGTACATGCCGGCCTGCACCGGTACCGAGCTGGCGAAAGTCATCCGCCACAACGACCGCTATGTCAGCGTGCCGATCATTTATCTGTCGGCCGAGGACGATCTGGACAAACAGCTCGACGCCATGAGCGAGGGCGGCGACGACTTCCTGACCAAGCCGATCAAGCCGCGCCACCTGATCACCACCGTGCGCAACCGCGCCGCCCGCGCGCGCAACCTGAAAGCACGGATGGTCCGCGACAGCCTCACCGGCCTGTACAACCACACGCACATTCTGCAATTGCTCGAAGACTGCTCGTTCCGCGCCCGCCGCGAGAACAAGCCGCTGAGCTTTGCGATGCTCGACATCGACCACTTCAAACGGGTCAACGACAGCCACGGCCATCCCATGGGCGACCGGGTGATCAAGAGCCTGGCGCTGTTCCTCAAGCAGCGGCTGCGCAAGACCGATTTCATCGGCCGTTACGGCGGCGAAGAATTCGCCATCGTCATGCCCGACACCGATATAGAAGCGGCGCACAAAGTGCTCGACGAAATCCGTCAGCGCTTTGCCGAAATTCACTATCCGGCCCAGCCGCAGGATCTGTGGTGCACCTTCAGCGCTGGCGTGGTGGAAATGCACGACGACTCCGACAGCCTGATGATGGCCAGCCAGGCCGACGAGGCGCTGTACCGCGCCAAGAGCGAAGGACGCAATCGGGTGCAGATCGCGCGCGACTCAAAGCAAAGTGCCACTTTTTCATCGGAATCGACCCAATCGGTCATAACCCTGTAATAGAACCGCAATAAATTCAGGCGCTTACCGTTCTGCCGTTGGTAGCCGTCATGCGCCTGAAGTTGCTCACCAATCTCAATACTCTTTTGCTGGTCGCCGTCTGCGTGGCCCTCGGCGCCACGCTGTGGTGGTCGCAGAAAGCCCTGGAGCGCCCATATCTGTTGATGGAGCGTTATCTGGGACTGTCGCAGCAATTTCAGAATGACGTGGCACGCAACGTCGAGGACTACCTTGCCAGCGGCGACGCCCTTCGCCTGAGCAGCGCCAGCCAGGCCATCGAACAGTTGCAGAAAGAACTTGGCGAGCTGCCGCCGGCGCTGGCCGACACCTTGCGCCCGAGCCTCACCGGCCTCGATGAATTCAGCAAGACCGACCTGCTGGCCGCCGGCAAACTGGCCGGCGATCCGCAGGCTCTGCTGTTGCAGGCCGAACGCGAATTGAGCGCCAGCCTCGATCAGCTCAGCACCTACGCCGGCGGCAACGCGACCTATCTAACGCCCCTGCTGGTTGCCTCTCAACATCTGGGCAAACTGTCGCTGGCCCGGGACAAGCTGGTCAGCAGCGGACGCAGTGAACTGGCCGCCGATGTCGAACGCGAACTCAGCAACATCCGCACCCAGGCCCAGACAATCGAGGCCCTGCCCTTGCTCGGCGTGGTCGCCAGCAGTGAGTCCGGCAGCGACGACTTCGCCGCGATGATGGGCATCGAAAGCACGGAAAAAGCCGCTGCCGAAGATGCCGGCGTCGGCCTCAAACGCGAACTCAACAGTTTGCTCGGCCGTTATCCGGCGGAGCTGGCGCGCACCCGCGATCAGATCCAGAAACGCACCGACCTGAGCACCGCGACCCACCAGAAAATCGCCGCCGTGCAGCAAGCCATCGCCGGTCTTGAACCGGTGGTGCGCGCCCAGCATGGGCAGATTCAGGGTGAAGTGCGCCTGATGCAAGGCGTGATGATTGGCCTGATTCTGCTGATCGCGCTGCTGATCGACACCCTGCAACGACGCCTGGCCCGCACCCTGACCAACCTCGCCCCGGCGCTGTCGACCTGGGCCGAAGGCGACTTCAGCCGCGACATTCATCTGGGCAAGACCAACCGCGAACTGCACGACATTGAAGCCTCGCTCAATCGCCTGCGTGCCTACTTGGTGGACCTGGTCGGGACCATTCGCGGCAATGCCGAGCAGGTGGCGGGCAGCAGTCGCACCCTCGCCGAGCTGAGTAATGACTTGCACAGCGGTGCCGAACATCAGGCCGGCGATACCGCGCTGATCCGTGATTCCCTCGGCGAACTGGAAGCGACCATCCAGCAAGTGGCCGGCGATGCACGCCAGGCTGCCGACGCCAGTCGCCATGCCGGGCTGGCCGTCGAACACGGGCAACAAGTGATCGGCCAGAGCCTCACCGGCCTGCACGCGCTGGTCGGCGAGGTGCAGGGCAATGCGCAGATGATCGAACACCTGGCCGAAGAGTCGGCCACCATCGGCGGCGTACTGACGGTGATCCGCTCGATTGCCGACCAGACCAACCTGCTGGCGCTCAACGCGGCAATCGAAGCCGCCCGCGCCGGGGAAATGGGTCGCGGATTTGCCGTAGTGGCCGAGGAAGTTCGCTCGCTGGCACAACGCACCGCCGGCGCCACGGCAGAAATCCAGACCCTGATCGCCGGCCTGCAAACCGCCGCAAGGCAATCGGTCGAGGGCATGCGCGCGCAGGTCGAACACGCCGAGGCCACGGCCAATCAGGCGCAATCGGCGGACGGTGCGCTGGACAAAATTGTCGGCGCAATCCAGACCATTTCCGACACCGCGATCCGCATCGCCGACATCACCGCACAACAGAGCGGCGCGGTCAGCGAGATTCGCGATCACAGCGAGCGGATTCACCAGTTGGGCGGGGTCAATCTGCTGCGCATCGGCCAGGGCCGCGAGCAAGGCGAGAACCTGCTTTTGCTGGGCGGCCAGTTGCACACCGCCGTGCAAGCGTTCCGCGTGTGACACACAGCGCAGGGCCAAGTCCGCTATCATTCCCGCACCTTTGATTCGCGAGATTGTCATGCGCCGTCTGCTCTGCCTGCTGTTTTTCGTCTTCGCCCTGCCGGCCGGTGCCGCCGGTCTGTTTGACAGCAAACCCAGCGCCACACTGGGCTCGGTCAACAACAGTGCCGACTTCCTGCCGGTGCGCGAAGCCTTTCAACTGAGCCTGGTCGAGAGCACCCCGCAATCGGTCAAACTGCGCTTCGTTGCCAGCGAAGGCTATTACCTCTACCGCCATCGCTTCCAGTTTCGAGCCGAACCTGCCGAGGTGAAACTCGGTGCCGCACAGTTACCCCAGGGCGAACAGAAACACGACGAGTATTTCGGCGACGTCGAGGTCTACCACGGCATTCTCGACGTGGAACTGCCGCGCAATGACGCCCGGGCGTTCACACTGGCCGTCACCTATCAGGGCTGTGCCGACAAGGGTCTATGCTATCCGCCGGAAACCGAACGCCTGAGCATCGAAGGCAACGCATTGGCAAGTGGCGCGTCCACTCCGGTGACGGGTTGGGACTGGCGTGACCTGGCGCTGTTTTTCCTCGCGGGTCTGGGGCTGACCTTCACGCCTTGTGTATTGCCGATGCTGCCGATCCTGTCCGGCGTGGTGCTGCGAGGGCAGGTCGGCGGTTTGCGTGGTTTCAATCTTTCCCTCGCTTATGTGCTGCCGATGGCCGCCTGTTTTGCGCTGCTCGGGGCCTTGATGGGGCTGTTCGGCGCGCAACTGAATTTGCAGGCACGGCTGCAATCGGCGTGGGTGCTGGTGCCGTTCGCGATGTTCTTTGCGGTGTTCGCGCTGGCGATGTTCGGCGTGTTCGAGCTGAAACTGCCGCACTTCATCAGCAGCCGCCTCGACCGGATCGCCGGGCGCACCGAAGGCGGCTCGTTGTGGGGCGCGGCGGTGCTGGGTGTGGTGTCGAGTTTGCTGGTATCGCCGTGTGTTTCCGCCCCGCTGGCCGGCGCGCTGCTTTATATAAGCGCCAGTGGCGACGCGCTGGGCGGCGGCCTGAAGCTGTTCATGCTCGGCCTGGGGATGGGCGCGCCGTTATTGCTGGTCGCCACTGGCGGCGCGGCGTGGCTGCCGAAAAGCGGGCCGTGGATGATGTACGTGAAAAACGGCATCGGCGTGTTGCTGCTCGGGTTGGCCATCGGTTTGCTCAGCCGGGTATTGCCGGGCCAGATCACGCTGCTGCTGATCGGCTTGCTGGCCGGTGGCGTCGGCCTGTTCCTCGGCGCTCTGGAATTCGTCTACAAACCGCCGCGCAAACGCCTCGGCCAGTTGCTGGGCATGTTCCTGCTGTTTTATGCGCTGGCCTGCTGGTACGGCGCGTTCAGCGGGCAGACCGACCCGTTGAATCCGATAGCCCCGGCGCGCCTTGCCGACAGCGGATTGTCGGCGCAAGACGGCGGTTCGTGGCAGACCGTCAGCACCCCGGCAGAACTGGACCGGGTGCTGCTCGAAGCGAAAACCGCCGGCACCCCGCTGCTGCTCGACTGGTACGCCGACTGGTGCATCAGCTGCAAAGTCATCGAACACGAAGTACTCAATGACGCCACGGTCGTGAATCGGCTCAAGGGCTATCGGCTGATTCGCTTCGACATCACCGCGAGCAATGCCGAACAGCGCACCCTGCTCGACCGCTACAGCCTGTTCGGCCCACCGGCGCTGATGTTCTTCGGCAAGGACGGGGTGGAACGTCGCGATGTGCGGGTGATCGGCGAGATCAACGCCAGCGACTTCGCCGAACGTGTTGCCAAAGCGAATGACCGGATTTAATCACTCAGTCACATATTTTGCGCAAACATCGGTCATCGTGCTGGCTATTGCAGAGAACTGGACAGTCACAAAGGCTTTGCGGCATAGTCGCCGGGTTCTGACGAAGGCTCACCCATAACAAGGAACACGCAGATGGCAACGCTACTGGTGCTGCACGGCCCCAACCTGAACCTGCTCGGCACCCGGGAACCGGGGACCTACGGGTCGACCACCCTGGCGCAGATCAATCAGGACCTGGAACGCCGCGCCCGTGAAGCCGGCCATCATCTGCTGTATCTGCAAAGCAACGCCGAGTACGAATTGATCGACCGCATCCATGCCGCACGTGGCGAGGGTGTGGACTTCATTCTGATCAACCCGGCAGCATTTACACACACAAGTGTCGCATTACGTGACGCGCTGCTGGGAGTGAGCATCCCATTCATCGAAGTGCATTTGTCCAACGTGCACAAACGCGAACCTTTCCGCCATCACTCCTACTTCTCCGATGTAGCAGTAGGAGTGATCTGCGGCCTTGGCGCCAGCGGTTATCGACTGGCCCTGGAGGCTGCACTAGAGCAGCTTGAACAACAAGCTATACGCCCCTGACCGACCCTTGGGAGTTGATGATTCATGGATATCCGTAAAGTTAAGAAACTGATCGAATTGCTGGAAGAGTCCGGCATCGACGAGCTCGAGATCAAGGAAGGCGAAGAGTCCGTACGCATCAGCCGTCACAGCAAGACCCCGGCGCAGCAGTACTATGCACCGGCTCCGATGCAGGCTCCGGTCGCTGCACCTGCCGCCGCTGCCGCTCCGGTTGCTGCTGCAGCCGCTGCTCCAGCTGCCGCTGCTGCTCCAGCGCTGAACGGCACCGTTGCCCGTTCGCCGATGGTCGGCACCTTCTATCGCAAATCTTCGCCAACCTCGCCAGCCTTCGTTGAAGTCGGCCAGACCGTGAAGAAAGGCGACACCCTGTGCATCGTCGAAGCCATGAAGATGATGAACCACATCGAAGCTGAAACCAGCGGTGTGATCGAGTCCATCCTCGTCGAAGACGGCCAGCCGGTTGAGTACGACCAACCGCTGTTCACCATCGTTTGAACTGCGGAGAGCCTTTGATGACTGCGAAGTTGGAAAAAGTTCTGATCGCTAACCGCGGTGAGATCGCCCTGCGGATTCTGCGTGCCTGCAAAGAGATGGGCATCAAGACCGTCGCCGTTTACTCCAAGGCCGACAAAGAGCTGATGCACCTGGGTCTGGCAGACGAATCCGTCTGCATCGGCCCGGCTTCTGCCGCGCAATCCTACCTGCACATCCCGGCAATCATTGCGGCCGCTGAAGTGACCGGCGCTACCGCCATTCACCCAGGCTACGGCTTCCTCGCGGAAAACGCTGATTTCGCCGAGCAGGTCGAGAACTCCGGCTTCGCCTTCATCGGCCCGAAAGCCGAAACCATTCGCCTGATGGGCGACAAGGTATCGGCCAAGCACGCGATGATCGAAGCGGGCGTGCCAACCGTTCCAGGTTCCGACGGCCCGCTGCCGGAAGACGAGGAAACGGCGCTGCGCATCGGTCGTGAAGTCGGCTATCCGGTGATCATCAAGGCCGCCGGCGGCGGTGGTGGTCGCGGCATGCGCGTGGTGCACAAGGAAGAAGACCTGATCGCCTCGGCGAAACTGACCCGCTCCGAAGCGGGCGCGGCGTTCGGCAACCCGATGGTCTATCTGGAAAAATTCCTGACCAACCCGCGTCACGTCGAAGTGCAGGTTCTGTCCGACGGCCAGGGCAACGCCATCCATCTGGGCGACCGCGATTGCTCGCTGCAACGCCGTCACCAGAAGGTTCTCGAAGAAGCGCCGGCACCGGGCATCGACGAGAAGGCCCGCCAGGAAGTCTTCGCCCGCTGCGTCCAGGCGTGCATCGACATCGGCTACCGTGGCGCCGGCACCTTCGAGTTCCTGTACGAGAACGGTCGTTTCTACTTCATCGAAATGAACACCCGTGTTCAGGTGGAGCACCCGGTTTCGGAAATGGTCACCGGTGTCGACATCGTCAAGGAAATGCTCAGCATTGCCGCCGGCAACAAGCTGTCGATCCGCCAGGAAGATGTGGTCATCCGCGGCCACGCGCTGGAGTGCCGGATCAACGCCGAAGACCCACGCACCTTCATGCCGAGCCCGGGGACGGTCAAGCACTTCCACGCTCCAGGCGGCAACGGCGTTCGCGTCGATTCGCACCTGTACAGCGGTTATGCCGTTCCGCCGAACTACGACTCGCTGATCGGCAAACTGATCACTTACGGCGCGACCCGCGACGAAGCCATGGCCCGCATGCGCAATGCCCTGGACGAAATCGTGGTCGACGGGATCAAGACCAACATCCCGCTGCACCGTGATCTGACCCGTGACGAAGGCTTCTGCAAAGGGGGCGTGAATATTCACTACCTCGAGCACAAGCTGGCCAAACAGTCGTAAGGCTGAAGCGGCATGAAAAACCCGATCCCTGTGGATCGGGTTTTTTTATACCTGCAACAAAGCCATCAGACCATTACCGTGGAGAACGCGTGCTGCTCGACCATTGTGTCAGACGCCCGCTGGCCAGCATCATCGACCACCACTCCTGCTGCGTTTTCATGTAACGGTCTGCGCTTGAACCGCCTCGTAAAGTTTCGGGCGCGTATCGAGAGGCCGTCCGTGGCATAGGTCGATCTGGCGATAAGCGGGTTGTACAGCCCGCCAATCTGACCAGAGGAATGCTTGAACACTCTCGAGACTCCATTGTTCAGATTCAGCACCACGCCATAGCTGTTGCCCAGGCATGACGAGTATGACCAGTAATCCCAGGTCGGCTGCAGGCCCTGTTCGCGCAACACGCGCCTGACCGGACCGCCGATGTCAGCGCCCGCCGACAGCCAGTCGCCACCCACCAGCGTGGCGCGAATGTTCTGCGGTGTTCCCCCCAGACGCTCCAGCACCTGCGTGACACTTCGCTCGATCAACGGACGAATATTGTGATCAAAATGAATGACCGCCCCCGCTCTTGTCGTCGGGTTATACAGCGAGGCGATGACGCAACTCTGCGCATTCAGGGAAAACAGGTAGTTATCTTGCGATCCGGGATGGAAAGCCGCCACCACGGCCTCGCCCTGCAGCGCGCCGCGGTTCAGCACCGGCTCGACACCTCCAGGAAAAGCATCATTCAAATTGTTCACGCGCCCAAGGTCGCGCACGTTGCCACCTGCGAGTCCGACCCTGGCGCGTACCCACTTGCCGCCCGCAGCAAGACGTATCGGTTGCTGATAGATCGCGTTCGGGCGACGGGCATCGACCAGGCTCAGCCCACCGAAATGCGGATTTTCCCTGACCAGGAAATACTTGCCTTTGTTGCGAATGTAATAGGCCGGGTGCGGCTGTGCAGCGCTGGGCGGGCTGCGCCAGGTGCCGAAAAAGACGCCTTCTTCGCTCACCCTTTGCAAACCCTCGGGCTTCTTGCTGACGGCCTGCCTGGCATGGAAGCGTACTTCCCGGGTCGCCGGCAGCGCTTCCCTGCGCAGCGGAGCCACGGTATTCAGACGCTCTGACAACAACGAGACCGGCCTCATCGTGCTCTTCAGACTTCTGGCCGCGCTGCCCAGCCACTTGATCGCACTGCCAGCGCCGACCATAGCGAACAATGCTCCCCACGACGCCTCCAGCCAGTGGCCGAGAGCGCCATCGACGTCACCCTCCAGATGCGCAGCGACCGCCCGACCGGCGCTGACGGCAATGAACACTACATCAAGCAGCAAGGCAAACGGAGGGAACACCATGCAAAACGGTGCGGCTGCAAACATCAGCCCCTTGACCACTTGGCGTTCGATCATTTGCGCGCGGCTGGTGGTGATGTCCTGCACATCCGTAACCGCGCGCTCGATGTACGCATTGAACTCGCTGCGCGCGTCAATCAGGCGCTGCGCTTCGTACAGCGTATCGACCCGTTGTTTTTTTGCCGCAATCGCATACAGGGTGCGCGACACGATGCTGCGCGCGGCAACCGGCGTACGCGCCATCAAGTAGTCATGCAAAGCGCCTGCGATATCGCCGAACAGTGATTGATATGCACGCACCACAACGCCGTCGGGCGCGTCAGGCGTGTACAGCCACCAGGACGGCTCGGGGTCGAACGAGGTCAGAACATAAACCCCGAGCACGACGTGGTGGCGCACGGTGAACCTGAACACGCCGTCACTTTCGACCATGCTCGCGCCGGGAAAATGCGCACCCGGTGCTGGCACCTGGCTCAACAGAGAGACCTGACGGACCAGTGCCGAATACACCGCGTCGCTCAATCGCGCCTGACTTCTGGCCACGCGTAAATCACGGTCCATCTTTGACAGCAGTACGTTGCGATAGGCAAAGCGACGCGGTTCGTAGGCTGCATCACGCGGGTCGAGATATTTGCCACGGATCTCGCTGGCGTATTTTTCACCCAGCCCCGCCCGACGCAGAAACAGCGCCAGATCGGCGCTGCGCACCAGGCTCAGATCCTGGCCAACCGACGATCGCACGCCTTTTTTCGGATGTTCGATGCCGGAGTTGTCATCGTAGCCGTGAATGGCCAGGTCGAGCAGCGTTGACACCTGCTGCTTCCTGCGGTCGGCGACGCCAGGGTTGTAATCGATCAACACGGTGGCCGGATCGACCGGTTCCAGCACGTTCTTGCTGCGCATGTAGGGCGTGATCGCTGCGGCAACCGTGCGCTTGGCGAAATCAACAAAAACCTCGAAACCGCCGAGCAGCTCGTTGAAAACCTGCTGATGAACGATCAGTTCCTGATTCAGACTGCTGATGTGCCGGCGGGCCTCGAGCCCCAGCGTCGTGTACCAGCGCAGCGAGTTGTCCTGCTCGACCCGCTGCAGGTTGTTTGCCAGACCCATTTTTGCAGCGGCTTCGACGCATTCGGCAAACGACAGAGGCGCTCGTCGAAGGTCACTCTGCATGCCCCAGAGCGCGGGGCTGGCCGCCGCGGCCAAAAGATAATCCCGTGCAGCGTGATGTGCCGTCGGCGAAAGTTGCTGCAACAGATACTCACGACCGGATTCGCTCTGCGTCCAGCTCCACACTTCGCCGGTCAACGCCGCAATCGACGGCAACCGCACCCACTCCTGACCGTCCGGTTTGTTGGGCGCGTACAGCACCAGATGATTCACCACTTGCTCGGTTTCTGCCTGGTAGAACACCAGAAGATCGGCGCACTGCATGCCGTTGGGCAGTGTCAGTGCGGCCACTTGCAACGGTTTGTTGATAGCGTGTCCAGACCACATCTGCTCCAGACGCTCATGGTCGGAATCCGACAGATGAGCTGCGCAGCGCGCGACGAATGCGCTCTGCCGAAGCCGTGCGGCGAACCAATCGATGAGCGCCTTTAGTACTTCTGTGCGCTCATATTGCACGGCGAGAACTCGCAGGTAGTCTGCCGGGTAATCCTGCATCGCCAGCATATCGGCAACGAATGTCGGCTTCAGTGACTGATTGCGCAATGGCGCAGGACTGCTGATCTCCAGTACCGCTGCGAAGTCCTGCCCGATCGGCCCGCAGGCCAGCAGATCACTGAGGCTGCGATTGTGGGTCGGCTCACCGACCGCCGAGCGCCATTTGAGCCGCACGTCGATCCGGTCTGGTTCAACCGTCATGTCGAGCTTGAGCTGAATGTATTCGATGGCCTGCTGGCGGGCAAAGTCGCGCAACGAGCCGTAGCCCAGCAGCAGGTCATCGAGTGCTGCCTGGGCCAGTGAAGTCTGCTCCTGATAATCGCGCAACAGGGCGCGTTCCGGCTCCTTCAGCGCCTTCATCCATGACGGCAGTTGCGCGAAGGAATGCGCCTCGAGAATCTTTTTCTCTGCACCGGTTGCCAGGGCGGTCAACCGGTACCGACGCGTGCTCCGGGCCTGAACCCGGTCGATTTTGCTGCGCAATCGATCCAGTGTCAGGCCCGCCAGTCGATCACGGTGCAACAGCAACTCGATGTCCTTGATATAGCGCCGCAGCTTGCGTTTGACCAGACGATCAAACAGCGCTTCCTGCCCTTTTGTCGCCCAATGTTCTCGCAGGTATTTTTTGTACTGGTCGAGGAAATGCAGCGAAACGCTATCCACCGTCCGGATAACATGCTCATGACGGCTGGACGGCAAACCGGGGTCGGCGCCCCCCGGCCAGCGAAATGGCGCGTCCTGGAGCGCCAGGAACATGACTGGCCGGCCGTCGATAAGCTTCTGCAGAATGGCGTCAAGCAGGGCAACCACAAAACCCGGGGCGAAATGGCCGTCCGGGTAATGCCTGCGCAGTTCAGTCAATGCGAAATGCTCCAGTGCCTCGAGCAACGTCATCTGGCTGTTCAAGCGCTTGTCGATCATCACCTGCCAGCGCGTAATACGCAGCAGGATCTCCTGCACCGACCCCGCAGACGCAGCGGCTACCGGTAGTTCTTCTACAATCCCTTGTTGATCCGCCATGTCGCCCAGCCTTTTGTTGCATAGAGATGAGCCCTGACTCTATTTGCCGACAACAGTGCTCAGGCCATACATAGGTATATCGCGGCCGCGAATGTGTAACAGCCAAGCGGTGTGTCCACTTTGCCGGCGACCTGGCGTAAACTGCGCGCTTTTGCAGCTTCGGGCTGCCCCACAGATTTTCAAAGGTGCCCGCCATGCCTTGGCTGCAAGTCCGTCTCGCCATCACCCCGGAACAAGCCGAAACCTACGAGGACGCATTCCTCGAAGTCGGCGCCGTGTCGGTGACCTTCATGGACGCCGAAGATCAGCCGATCTTCGAACCGGAACTCAACACCACGCCGCTGTGGTCGCACACCCATTTGCTGGCGCTGTTCGAAGGCGGTACCGAACCGGAACCGGTGCTGGCCCATCTGGAACTGCTGACCGGCAGCCCGCTGCCCGAGCATCACAGCGAAGTGATCGAAGACCAGGACTGGGAACGCAGCTGGATGGATGGTTTTCAGCCAATGCGTTTCGGTCAGCGCCTGTGGATCGTGCCGAGCTGGCACGCCGCACCGGAGCCGGACGCGGTCAACCTGCTGCTGGATCCGGGCCTGGCGTTCGGTACCGGTACTCACCCGACCACCGCTCTGTGCCTGGAATGGCTGGACGGCCAGGACCTGAAAGACTGCAACGTGCTGGATTTCGGCTGCGGCTCGGGGATTCTGGCGATTGCCGCCCTGCTGCTCGGCGCCAAAGAAGCCGTGGGCACCGACATCGACGTGCAGGCGCTGGAAGCGTCCCGCGACAACGCCGGGCGCAACAACATCGCTGACGAACTGTTTGCGCTGTACCTGCCGGAAGACCTGCCGCAGGTCAAAGCCGACGTACTGGTGGCCAACATTCTCGCCGGTCCGCTGGTTTCCCTGGCACCGCAACTGTCCGGCCTGGTCAAATCCGGCGGGCGCCTGGCACTGTCCGGGATCCTCGCCGAACAAGGTGACGAAGTCGCCGCTGCCTACGCGCAAGACTTCGATCTCGACCCGATCGCCAATCGTGATGGCTGGGTGCGCATCACCGGCCGTCGGCGCTAGAATGACCGCCTGCTCAATCCGGACCGCCGCATGACCGACAGCTTCGTCACCCAGTGCCCGCATTGCCAAACCAGTTTCCGCGTCAGCCATGCTCAGTTGAGCGTGGCCCGCGGGGTGGTTCGCTGCGGCTCCTGCCTGCAAGTGTTCAATGCCGCCAAGCAATTGCTGGAGCAACATGCAGGCAAGGAAGCGGTCACGCCAGTGGCGCCGGTAATCAGCGAGCCGGCGCCTGTCGAGCCACCGGCCATCGTCGAAACACCCGAACCGCGCGCCATCAGCCAGAAGCAATGGAGTGCCGCCGAGCTGGATCTGGACAGCCTGGATCTGGACGAAGAACTGGCTCGCCTTGAACAGCGGGAAATCCAGCCGACCACCGAGTTCGGCCGCCCGCGTGAAGACGCCCTGAGTGCCCGCCGCGACAGCCACGAACCGGAAGATACGACATGGCCGGACAGCCTGTTCAGCGAACCGGCGGATGAGCGCGCAGCAGAAGTCGAAGAGGCACCCGAAGCCGTCGAGGCCGAGCCGGTCAGACCGGAGCGCACCGAGCCTTCGCTGTCGCTGGAGCCGGTGGATCTCGATGACGAACCGCCGATTCCGCAACTGCGCCTGCACGACCCGATCGACCCGAATGCCCGCCGCGAGCGCCTGTCGGCCAGCGACGACATCGACGACGAACTGGCACTGATCGAACCTGCGCGCAAAAAACGCGAACGCGTCGAATCCAGTGTTCGCGCCGAAGCCTTGCAGGATCTGACCGACGACCCGCTGCAACTGGACTGGCAGAAACGCCGCTCGCCCTGGGGCCGTCGCCTGCTCTGGCTGCTGCTGATCGTGCTGGCCGCCGCCGGGCTGGGCGGACAGTACATCGCCTATCACTTCGATGAACTGGCCCGCCAGGATCAGTACCGGCCTTGGTTCCAGCAAATATGCCCGCAAATTGGCTGCACGGTGCCGTCCAAGGTGGACATCGCCAAGATCAAGAGCAGCAACCTGGTGGTGCGCAGCCACCCGGAATTCAGCGGTGCGCTGGTGGTGGACGCGATCATTTACAACCGCGCCCCGTTCTCGCAGCCGTTTCCGCTGCTGGAGTTGCGCTTCGCCGACCTCAACGGGCACCTGATCGCCAGTCGTCGCTTCAAACCCGGCGAATACCTCAACGGCGACCTTGAAGGCATGGCGGAAATGCCGCCGCAGACGCCGATCCACATCGCTCTGGACATCCTCGATCCAGGCCCGAAAGCGGTGAACTACAGCCTGAGTTTCCACTCACCCGAGTGAAACGCTTCACCGTTCCCGGATTGACGGCAGTTTTCTGACTGCGCCGCGCACGACCAAACCGGCGGTAATAACAGAATAACTGTTCAGATTTTGTTCAATTCAGCCTTTATCCAGTCATCGAGAGCGGGTATCATGCCAACCCTTTTTCGAACTCTCATGATCCGGCCCCACTTCAGGGAAGTCCTATGTCGGCGGTACGCATCGGCCCATATACATTGCAGAACGGCTTGATCCTCGCCCCGATGGCGGGTGTCACCGACCAGCCCTTTCGTCAGCTGTGCAAGCGTTTGGGCGCAGGGCTTGTAGTCTCGGAAATGGTCACCAGTGACATGAGCCTGTGGAACACCCGCAAGTCGCGCATGCGCATGATCCACGAAGGTGATCCCGAGCCACGCTCGGTGCAGATCGCCGGTGGCGATGCGCAGATGCTGGCGGATGCGGCCCGGGCCAACGTCGAGCTGGGCGCACAGATTATTGATATCAACATGGGTTGCCCGGCGAAGAAGGTCTGCAACAAGGCCGCCGGCTCCGCGCTGTTGAAGGATGAGGCACTGGTTACCGAAATCCTGCATGCCGTTGTGGCAGCAGTTGATGTACCGGTGACCCTGAAGATCCGCACCGGATGGGATCGCGACAACAAGAACGGCCTGACCGTGGCGAAGATCGCCGAGCAGGCCGGGATCACGGCACTGGCGGTGCATGGCCGCACCCGCGCCGACCTGTACACCGGTGAAGCCGAGTACGACACCATTGCCGCGATCAAGCAGGCGGTGTCGATTCCGGTCTTTGCCAACGGCGACATCGTATCGCCGGAAAAGGCCCGCTACGTGCTCGACGCGACCGGTGCCGATGGCCTGTTGATCGGCCGGGCTGCCCAGGGGCGGCCATGGATTTTTCGCGAGATCGAACACTTCCTGCGTACCGGCGAAAAACTGCCGGCGCCGGAGCTGATCGAGGTGGAACGCATTCTGCTTGAGCATCTGGCCGCCCTTCACGCCTTCTATGGGGACGTGATGGGTGTGCGAATTGCCCGCAAGCATGTGGGCTGGTATCTCGCAACCTTGCCGGGCGCCAGGGAATTTCGCGCCCACTTCAATCGTTTGGATGGTACGGAAACACAATGCGCCAACGTTCGGGAGTTCTTCGCCGAACGTTACAAGAGCCTGGCAGGGGACGGAGAAGGGGTGGCCGCATGACGATGATGACCGAGACTTTAGTGAGTGGAACAACACCCGTGAGCGACAACGTGAATTTGAAACAGCACCTCAATACCCCGAGCGAAGAAGGCCAGACCCTTCGCGGGAGTGTCGAGAAGGCGCTGCACAATTATTTCGCCCACCTTGAGGGCGCGTCCGTCACGGATGTGTACAACCTGGTGCTCTCCGAAGTCGAGGCTCCCCTGCTCGAAAGCGTGATGAACTACGTCAAGGGCAACCAGACCAAGGCCAGCGAGCTGCTCGGACTGAACCGCGGCACGCTGCGCAAGAAACTCAAGCAGTACGATCTGCTGTAAGCATTCAATCAAACCTGAAAGGCGCCCGCGTAAAACCGGTCGCCTTTTTTGCTGACTTCCCTTGCTTTTGATGGAAATTGAGATGACCGACCAGACTACCCGCCTGCCGATCCGCCGCGCCTTGATCAGTGTTTCCGACAAGACCGGGATCCTCGAATTCGCCAGGGAGCTGGAAGCCCTGGGCGTGGAAATCCTTTCCACCGGCGGGACCTTCAAACTGCTGCAGGACAACGGCGTGGCCGCAGTGGAAGTCGCGGATTACACCGGTTTCGCAGAGATGATGGACGGTCGGGTGAAAACCCTGCACCCGAAAATCCACGGCGGGATCCTCGGTCGTCGCGGTATCGACGACGCGATCATGAACGAGCACGGCATCAAGCCGATCGACCTGGTAGCCGTCAACCTGTACCCGTTCGAAGCCACCATCAGCAAGCCAGGCTGCGACCTGCCGACCGCCATCGAGAACATCGACATTGGCGGCCCGACCATGGTCCGTTCGGCGGCGAAAAACCATAAAGACGTGGCCATCGTGGTGAATGCCAGCGACTACGCCAACGTTCTGGAAAACCTCAAGGCCGGTGGCCTGACCTACGCTCAGCGTTTTGACCTGATGCTCAAGGCGTTCGAACACACCGCCGCCTACGACGGCATGATCGCTAACTACATGGGCACCGTGAACCAGGCTGCCGACACCCTGAGCACCGAAGACCGCAGCGAATTCCCGCGCACCTTCAACAGCCAGTTCATCAAGGCCCAGGAAATGCGCTACGGCGAGAACCCGCACCAGAGCGCGGCGTTCTATGTTGAAGCCAAGCCTGCCGAAGTCGGCATTGCCACCGCCACCCAACTGCAAGGCAAAGAACTGTCGTACAACAACGTGGCCGACACCGATGCCGCGCTGGAATGCGTGAAGAGCTTCGTCAAACCGGCCTGCGTGATCGTCAAGCACGCCAACCCGTGCGGCGTGGCCGTGAGCCCGGACGCCGAAGGCGGTATCCGTCAGGCCTACGAACTGGCCTACGCCACTGACACCGAATCGGCGTTCGGCGGCATCATCGCCTTCAACCGCGAACTGGATGCCGAGACCGCCAAGGCAATCGTCGAGCGTCAGTTCGTTGAAGTGATCATCGCCCCGAGCGTCAGCGAAGAAGCCCGCGCCATCGTCGCCGCCAAGGCCAACGTGCGTCTGCTGGCCTGCGGCCAGTGGTCGGCCGATCGCGTTCCGGCCTGGGACTACAAGCGCGTCAACGGCGGCCTGCTGGTACAGAGCCGCGACATCGGCATGATCGGCGCCGACGACCTGAAAGTGGTGACCAAGCGCGCCCCGACCGAGCAGGAAATCAACGACCTGATCTTCGCCTGGAAAGTGGCCAAGTTCGTCAAATCCAACGCCATCGTCTACGCCAAGAACCGTCAGACCATCGGGGTCGGCGCTGGCCAGATGAGCCGCGTGAACTCGGCACGTATCGCTGCGATCAAGGCTGAGCACGCCGGTCTGCAAGTGGCCGGTTCGGTGATGGCATCCGATGCGTTCTTCCCGTTCCGCGACGGCCTGGACAATGCGGCCAAGGTCGGTATCACGGCGGTGATCCAGCCGGGTGGTTCGATGCGTGATGCTGAAGTGATTGCCGCTGCTGATGAAGCCGGCATCGCGATGGTGTTCACGGGCATGCGCCACTTCCGCCACTAAGTACACGATCCACTGTGGGAGCGAGCTTGCTCGCGAAGACGGCGGCACATTCAATTCAGATGTGACTGAAAATCCGCTTTCGCGAGCAAGCTCGCTCCCACAGAAAAGCGCCCCAGCGGCGCTCAACAGAATTAGCGTCATCCGAGGTTTTTGAAATGAATGTTTTGATCATTGGCAGCGGTGGCCGCGAACACGCACTGGCCTGGAAAGTGGCTCAGGATCCACGAGTGCAGAAAGTTTTCGTCGCGCCGGGCAACGCCGGCACCGCGATTGAAGCCAAGTGCGAAAACGTCGCGATCGATGTGCTGGCCCTTGAGCAGCTTGCTGACTTTGCCGAGAAAAACGTTTCCCTGACCATCGTCGGTCCGGAAGTGCCGCTGGTGGCCGGCGTCGTCGACCTGTTCCGCTCTCGTGGCCTGGACTGCTTCGGTCCGACCGCCGGTGCCGCGCAGCTGGAAGGCTCCAAAGCCTTCACCAAGGACTTCCTCGCGCGCCACAAAATCCCGACCGCCGACTACCAGAACTTCACCGAGATCGAGCCGGCCCTGGCTTATCTGCGTGAAAAAGGCGCACCGATCGTGATCAAGGCCGACGGCCTGGCCGCCGGTAAAGGCGTGATCGTTGCCATGACCCTGGCCGAAGCCGAAGACGCCGTGCGTGACATGCTCGCCGGCAACTCCTTTGGCGATGCCGGCTCGCGTGTCGTCATCGAAGAATTCCTCGACGGCGAAGAAGCCAGCTTCATCGTCATGGTCGACGGCAAGAACGTCCTGCCGATGGCCACCAGCCAGGACCACAAACGCGTCGGCGACGGCGACAGCGGCCCGAACACCGGCGGCATGGGTGCCTACTCCCCTGCTCCGGTGGTTACCGCCGACGTGCATCAGCGCGTGATGGACCAGGTGATCTGGCCAACCGTGCGCGGCATGGCCGACGAAGGCAACGTCTACACCGGTTTCCTGTACGCCGGTCTGATGATCGACAAGGCCGGCAATCCGAAGGTCATCGAGTTCAACTGCCGCTTCGGCGACCCGGAAACCCAACCGGTGATGCTGCGTCTGCAATCGAGCCTGGTGCTGCTGGTCGAAGCGGCACTGGCTCAGGCGCTGGACAAGGTTGAAGCGCAGTGGGATCCACGTCCGAGCGTCGGCATCGTGCTGGCCGCCGGCGGTTACCCGGGCGACTACGCCAAGGGCGCACCGATCAACGGTCTGGACGCAGCCGCCGCACTGGAAGGCAAGGTCTTCCACGCCGGTACCGCGCTCAAGGACGGCAACGTGGTGACGGCCGGTGGGCGGGTGCTGTGCGCCACCGCCATGGGCGCCAGCGTCGGTGCCGCCCAGGAGCAGGCCTACAAACTGGCCAAGGCCATCGACTGGGAAGGCTGCTTCTACCGCACCGACATTGGCTACCGCGCCATTGCCCGTGAACGCGGCGAAACCCGGTAATAAGCTACGCTGTGTTTCCGGCAGGGGCTCAACGCCCCTGCCGGACTGTTCCGACGCTGCGCATCGTTATATTCTGGCATCAACCTACGAAGGGATTTCGCCGTGCGCTGGCTCAGGATTGCCATAGGCTTCACTGTCACGCTGTTGACCATGCTCTGCATGCTGCCGGCCCAGGCCGCGCAAGGCAGTGGCTGGTCGGTATTGCTTGACGATCAGGGCAACCTCCAACTGAGCGATATCCGCTCTGCCCGCTACACCAATCAATTCAGTCCTATCGAGCTTGACCGCCTGACCGCGGCCGAACCCGATGGCGCCTTGTGGCTGCGCTTCAGACTGGCGCCCGGCAAGCACGAACAAGTGCTGCGGATCTTCGCCCCCGACCTGTCGCACCTCAATCTGTATGTCCTCGACGGCGACCGCCTGATCGAACAGCGCGACACCGGCACCACCCAGCCTCAGGTGGAGCGACCGCTGCCGAGCAGCGACTTCATGCTGCCGTTGCCGCAGAGCGACAAACCCCTCGACGTTTACCTGCGACTGGTTTCCGATCACCAGTTGCGCCCGTACATCACCCTGCAGTCGGCGGTGATGGCCGCGGCCAATCACAATCAGACGCTGATCTACGGCCTGCTCTTCGGCTGTCTGGCGATGCTGATCCTGCACAACCTGATCCGCTACGCCTACACCCGCTCGCGCAGCAGCCTGTGGCTCGCAGTGTGTGAGGGCCTGTTGAGCCTGAGCCTGTTGCTGTTGCTCAACCTCCTCGGTCCGTGGCTGCCGAACTGGCACGCGATCCAGACTCCCGGTGCCTACCTGGCTTTGCTGCTGACCGCACCCGCGGGCCTGATGTTCGCCTACCGTTTCTTCGCTCCGCTCGGCCCGCATCCGCTGAACAAGCTGCTGATCGGCGACATCCTGTTCATCGTGATCTGCAGCCTGCTGCTGTTGTTCGTCAACACCCTGCCGCTGAACATCATCACCTACGCGCTGGTGGCCCTGGCCGGGCTGAGCATGTTGCTGGTGGGTTTCTATCACTGGCAGAAAGGCTACCGCCCTGCCCGGTTGTTCGTTGCCGCGATGGTGGTGTTCAACATCGGCACGTTGATCATCCTTCCGGCCTTGCTGGGGCTGACCCTGGTGGCGCCGCAGGGCTTGATCATGGTCCTGACGGGGTTTATCTGCATCAGTGGCCTGTTGATGAGCATCGCCCTCGGCGAGCGTCAGCGCAGCATCACCGAAAGCCGTTTCAGCATCAGCCGCGACCTCGCCGCGAGCAACGCCGAGATCAATGCCAAGGCCGAATTCCTGGCCAAGATCAGCCACGAAATCCGCACGCCGATGAATGGCGTACTGGGCATGACCGAGCTGCTGCTCGGCACGCCGCTATCGGTCAAACAACGCGACTACGTGCAAACCATCCACAGCGCCGGCAACGAACTGCTGACCCTGATCAACGAGATCCTCGACATCTCGCGGCTCGAGTCCGGGCAGATCGAACTGGACGACGTGCAGTTCGACCTCAACGCGCTGATCGACGATTGCCTGAGCATCTACCGCGCCAAGGCCGAGCAACAGAACGTCGAACTGATCAGCTTCATCCAGCCGCAAGTGCCACGGGTCATCAGCGGCGACCCGACGCGTCTGCGCCAGACGTTGCTGAGCCTGCTGGAAAACGCCCTGAAGAAAACCGAAGAAGGCGAAGTGCTGGTGGTGGTCGCCCTCGACGAACGCAGCACCGGGCCACGTCTGCGCATTGCCGTTCAGGACAGCGGCCAGCCCATGGATCAGGAAGAGCGCGACGCACTGATGCATGCCGAGCTGCACAGCAAGCACTTCCTGTCGGCCAACCGCCTGGGCGGCAATCTCGGGCTGGTGATCGCCCGCCAATTGATCCGTTTGATGCAGGGCGAATTCGGCATCAAGAGCGGCGCCAACCAGGGCAGTACGCTGTGGCTGACCCTGCCGCTGGACCCTGATCGCCTGGAGCACCCGACCTCGGACCTCGACAGCCCGCTGCAAGGCGCGCGCGTGCTGGTGGTCGACGACAACGACACCTGCCGCAAGGTGCTGGTGCAGCAATGCAGCGCCTGGGGCCTGAACGTCAGCGCCGTGCCGTCGGGCAAGGAAGCATTGGCCTTGCTGCGCACCAAGGCGCACCTTCGTGATTACTTCGACGTGGTCCTGCTGGACCAGAACATGCCCGGCATGACCGGTATGCAACTGGCGGCCAAGATCAAGGAAGACCCGAGCCTGAACCACGACATCCTGCTGATCATGCTCACCGGCATCAGCAATGCGCCGAGCAAGATCATCGCACGCAACTCGGGGATCAAGCGCATCCTGGCCAAACCGGTGGCCGGCTACACCCTCAAGACCACGCTGGCCGACGAACTGAACCAGCGCAACCGTGGCCAGGTAGTGTTTCAGCCGCAGCCGGCCAGTCCCGCAGCGCCGGTCAAGGTGCCAAGCGATTTCCGCATTCTGGTGGCCGAAGACAACACGATTTCGACCAAGGTCATCCGCGGCATGCTCGGCAAACTCAACCTGCAGCCCGACACCGCCAGCAATGGCGAAGAGGCCTTGCGGGCGATGAAAGCCCAGCGCTACGACCTGGTATTGATGGACTGCGAAATGCCGATCCTCGACGGATTCTCCGCCACTCAGCAACTGCGGGCCTGGGAAGTCGGCAATCAGCGCACCCGTACGCCGATCGTCGCGCTGACCGCGCACATCCTCGCCGAACACAAGGAACGTGCGCGTCAGGCCGGGATGGACGGGCACATGGCCAAACCGGTGGAGCTGTCGCAACTGCGCGAGCTGATCGAGCACTGGGTGGCCCAGCGTGATCAACAGAACCGCGCAACAACTCAACCGTCGTAAGCCGACAGACCCGATAGCGCCTGATAGACTGCCCACGACTTTCCCGCCAGCGAGCCCGCGCCATGCTCCACGTGTTATTCAGCGTTTACCTGAAGATGCTGGTGCTCTACAGCCCGTTCTTCGTGTTGTCCTGCTTTATCAGCCTGACCCGCGGTTATTCGCGCAAGGAACAACGTCGCCTGGCGTGGAAAGTGGCGATTGCCACACTGGTATCCAGCGTCCTGCTTTATCTGTTCGGCCGAGTGATTTTCGACGTATTCGGCATTACCGTGGACGCATTCCGTATCGGTGCCGGCAGCGTGCTGTTCATCTCAGCGCTGGGGATGGCCCAGGGCAAGTCTGCGGTACAAGCCGATAACGTGCAGCAGGACGTAACCATAGTCCCGCTGACCATCCCCCTGACGGTTGGCCCCGGGACCATCGGTGCGCTCCTGGTGATGGGCGTGAGCCAGCCCCATTGGGACGACAAGCTCACAGCGATCCTCAGTATCGCGCTGGCCAGCTTCACGGTGGGGGTAGTGCTGTACCTGTCGAACCGCATCGAGCGGATCCTCGGAGACCAGGGTTTGCAGATTGTCAGCCGACTGATGGGGTTGTTTGTCTGTGCCTTGGCGGCCCAGATCATATTTACCGGCATCAAGGGCTATCTGGTGCCCTGAATCTGGCGTCGTGCAAAATCCAGACAACCAGACCATTCGGATAAAACGAAAAAGTCGTGAACCTGCCGTTCACGACTACGTGTCCGCACCTGACCTGCTTTCACACTGGACCCGAAAACACTCCGATTTCGATGTACGCGGGTTGCGGCTCCTGGGCCAGCCATTCGATCGTGTCTTGCCGGAATGCTTCAAACTGATCCTGATTGAAACGCGCCGCATAAGTAAGACGAGTAGCTCGTCGACCAGAATCCGGCGACACCTTCCCTTTTCCGGATTGTTCCGAAGTGTTGAACGACACGGAAACGATGCTAAGAATCCCATCGTCTTCAACGATCCCGACCATTGCCCTGAGCCACGACGTCTGAGCGTCACTCACCAGGCAATGCTGGCTAAATCGCTCGGGCAATTCACCACTTCTGGTGACTGAAGCCAGCGCCTCCAATGCAGCCGAGATCACCGCAGCCTGGTGACCAGGCAATCGCAATTCAGCCACATGCCCGATAGCGGCCCTTGCTGAAAGAAATTGCCCTTTGATCAATGGCACCTGATCCATCTCATGAGCAAACAGACTCCAGCCACAGGAAGTCAGCATGTCTGAGTGGGTACCAAACCATTGTTCGTCGTTCAGCTCTCCCGGAAAATCCTCGTCCGCCGCCAGCGTGGCGAAAGCTACCGTATCCAGCACATCTTTTTTAATGGCGGGGGACAGCGCCTGCGATACAGCCAGAACGACACCCGCGTTTACATATAACGAGTAAGTCATCTGTTTAACTCCGCAACAAGGCTGGCGATCACATTCGCCAGCCTTCGCAACCATTGGTTATTTTTTCTTGCGTCGTTCAAAACGCTTGCTCAGTGCCGCCTTGAAGTGCTCGCCCAGGTACTCCTCCAGGTCAGCCTTCAATTCCGAATAACGCAGAGGATTGAAGGTGAGATAGGCACTGCCGCGAAAGATTCTCCGCCCAGAGGTTTTCCAGTTGAAAAACAGCGGCGAAGTTTCACTTTCACTTCCTGAGCTATCTATCGACGACAGGGAAGTCAGAATAATACCGTTCGCCAGTTGGTCGCACGGCAAGACCGCCATTCTGACGCCTTTGTCTTTGGTCACTTCGCGATTATAAAGATTGATAGCCTCGGGCTCTTTCTTCAAGGAGTCGAGTGTTGTATCAACGATTGCCGAAAGGGCTGTAGCACCTGGAATTGCAGCTTTCGCAGCCGCAATACCGGACTTAACGATATCCACTACGACGTTATCCATCGTCAGTGTCGCAGCGTTCTTTTCATAAACCGTGTAGCCGGAATCCGCAACGAAACACCCCAGGTCATCCATACACTGCAAGAATGCGTGGTACCACTGTTCCGGATTATTCCCAGGCACCTCGAAACTCGCTTCGAGTTTGGCGAACTTGATCAGATTCTCGATAATTGCCATGTTCTCAAGGGTAATATTCTCGCCATAACCCACCAGCGCGTTCGCCAGAACAGCTGCATCAAGTTCCTTGGTCGGACTGGTCGGATCAACCGTGAAAAAGGCCCTGGCACGAGCAGTGCCCATGACTTCAGCACCCAACTCCAGACGCTTGGCGATACGTGCCTTTACCAACGACACACATTGTTCGCTGTTTTTTGTATTTTCCATCACAACTCCAACTCCATAAACCAGTAGTGTTTTTTTTGCGCTCACTGTTCAAGCGCAAACAAAACTAACTGACGAACAACCAAACGAACACCCTCAACTTAATTCAACATATTAACTTTCACGCGCCACTCTAAAAAAACCAAAATACTTACAAATACTGCATTTCAAACACCGCCCGGAGCTTGCAAGATACACCGCACATTGAAAATGCCATTTGACAACCGAGAACACGATGAACAATGAGACTCCAATTGGCGCACTCACTCAACACAACATTATTTCCTGCATCGACAACTTGTCGCTTCAAGACTATAACGACCTGACTGACTGTACCCGCGTCGCCACCCGTTCAGCCGACATGGCCCACAACCGCTATTCCGATTCTGAAGTCTGGCTGGAAGAATATTTACGCACGTTAATGTATCTGGGCTGGAAGCTTCATCAGGGTACTGTCACGACCAGAACAACGACAGTGCTTGATGGAAGCATCGCCGACTTTCTGGTACTCAGCGCAGAGAAAATGAATGATGTCCGTCAGGCCAGCGCGATGATGGACACTCTGGATGCCCTGAAACCCGACAAACCCGCATTACTTTCGCTCGATAACGAGAGCCATAGAGGCCGGCGCTTTCAAGTTGCACCCACTCGGTATGACTCAAACGGCGACCTGCACCTGGCCATTTTCAATATTGAGCTGGTTGCCAGCGTCGAGCAGAACAGTTTCCTGTTTTGGTCCTGGAGCAAAAATTCTGCAAAGCTCATTCAGCGCAGTGCGTTTCTTAAACTCAATCGAAGCGAACTCAACGCACAAAGAAGGCAAATGGAAGCCGCACTTTCAAAGATTACCGCGAGCCGTTTTGCATTGAGGAAATCGCAGCAATAAACCTGCAGGCAATAACCGACAAGGCCGCGAATATTCAATTCGCGGCCTTGTCGGTTATTGCCTGGCGTTCCCTGGAAGCCAGGGGCATCAGCCTGCCGGCTTTTCCCCGTACCAGCGCGGCGTATACACCCACTCCCGGCCGTCGGCACGCGGGAAGGTGCAAGTGGTGGATGAGCCGATCAACACCATGGTGCGCATGTCCACCTGATCCGGGGTCAGCGCTCCCAATGTTGTCACCCGCAGTGTCTGCCCTGGCCGGCCGATATCGCGCCCCAATACCACCGGCGTTTTCGGCGTGCGGTGTTGCGCGACGATTTCCAGCGCTCGCCCCAGTTGCCAAGGGCGGGCACGGGAGATCGGGTTGTAGAACGCCAGCGCCAGATCCGCTTCGGCCGCCAGATCCAGGCGTTTCTCGATGATCGACCACGGCTTGAGGTTGTCCGACAGCGACATCACGCAGAAATCGTGACCCAGCGGTGCACCAGCCTGAGCAGCGGTGGCGAGTGACGCGGAAACACCCGGCAAGATCTCCAGGTCGACGCTGTGCCATGCCGGATCCGTCGACTCGTGCAACGCTTCGAGTACCGCCGCCGCCATGGCGAACACGCCCGGATCACCCGATGAAACGACAATCACCGAACGGCCCTCGGCGGCCAGCCTGAAGGCATGACGGGCACGCTGCATTTCTTCGCGGTTATCGGTGCAATGCTGCACCTGATCATCGCGGAACGGGCCGGCCATGCGTACGTAGGTTTCGTAGCCGAGCACATCGGTGGCGCGTGCCAGTTCGGCTTTCACCGCCGGCACCATCAGCTCTGCCGCACCCGGACCGAGGCCGATGACCGCCAGACGACCGCGCGGGCGCCCGATCCGCGAAACGTCCAGCGGCTGTCCGGCCACGGCGATGGCAAGGTCTTGGGATGTCGTGATGATTCGAGCGTCGGGGACGGCGTCGCGAGCCAGCTCACCGATGTCACTGGCCGGCGCGACAAAGCGCAACGGCACCGCCAGTTCAAGCGCTGCCTCACGCAAGACCGGGCTGGCCATCTGAACTTCAACCGCCACCAGACAGGCCAGCGATTGAATCGCCACACCGGCCTGCTGCAACGCCTCGCGAATTGCGTGCGGCAGATCGGTCACTTCTGAACCGACCACCACCGCTACGCTGCGCGGATAAATCAGCAACTCACTGGCGCTCGCCGCGCGGGCATCGCTGCCCACATGAATCGAGCGCTGCGCGTGTGGATCCTCCGGCAGCTGCGCCTGCTCGAGCCACGGCGCCTCGCCATCAATGCGCACGCTGTGGCCGGCGAGCAAGTCGGAGACAAAGCGCTTGCCCTGCTCCAGATCGCCAAGCGCGTAACCACCCGGCGGGTTGAGCAGACAGGTGCCGAAACGCAACTCGCCGCTGGTGGTGATCGCCGCAGCGACTTCAAGCGCTGCTGCAATCTCGCGGGCCATGACATTCACCCCGCCGAGGCCGCCGAGCAACGGCACCACGGCGCTGCCGTCTTCAGCCACGGCGAGCACTGGTGGCTCGACGCCTTTCTCCAGCAACAGCGGCGCCAGGGTGCGGATGACAATGCCGGCCGCGCACAAGGCAATGATCGGCGTGTCCTGTTGATACAGCTCACGCAGGGTCGCACCGAATTCGCTGTAGGTCAGGTCGGCGCCTTCGACGCGCCCTTTCAGTCCATGAATCTGTGCAGCCGGATAGACCTGCTGCAGGCGACGGGCCGTGGCCAGCGCGCCCTGGCCGAGAATGACGATGGCCGGTGTGGAATGGGTCATCAGCCTTGCCACCGTTCGCCGGGAACAATGATCAGCGAGAAGTACGGCGACGACATCGGCTCGACCTCATCCAGCGGCACGATCTTCTGGTTGGCCATGGTCGCGCGCTCGACGTACAGCGCACGCTCGGCCAGGCCCAACTCGCCCAACACCTCACGCACTTTTGGAAAGTTGCGTCCCAGCTTCATGATCACCGCCGCGTCGGCATCGGCCAGGCGACGCTTGAGCTCGTCATGAGGCAGCACGCCGGACAGCACCGACAGACTCTGATTGCGATACACCAGCGGCGCGCCCAGCACCGATGCGCCGCCGAGCATCGAGCAGACGCCCGGCACCACTTCGGCTTCGTAACGGCTGGCAAGACGATCGTGCAGGTACATGTAGGAGCCGTAGAAGAACGGATCACCTTCGCAGATCACCGCCACATCGCGACCGGCATCCAGATGCGCGGCCACTTCCTCTGCCGCTTCATCGTAGAAATCACTGATCACCTGCTCGTAGGACAGTGGCGCCGGCAGCACTTCGGTGGTCACCGGGTACACCAGCGGCAGCAGGTTCTGCGCGTCCTGCAGGTGCGCTTCGATAATGCCGAATGCGTTGCCCTTCTTGCCCTTGGCCACGAAGTACGCCACCACCGGCGATTCGCGCAGCAGGCGCAGGGCCTTGACGGTAATCAGTTCAGGATCACCGGGGCCGACGCCCAGACCAATCAAACGTCCTTGAGCCTGCATCATTCGACCTCCGTGGCGAGGGCATTGACCGCAGCGGCGGCCATGGCGCTACCGCCAAGGCGGCCCTGCATGATCACGAACGGCACGCCACGGCTGTTGGCGGCCAGCTCGGCCTTGGATTCGGCAGCGCCGACGAAGCCGACCGGGAAGCCGAGGATCAGCGCCGGTTTCGGCGCGCCGGCGTCGAGCATTTCCAGCAGATAAAACAGCGCAGTCGGCGCGTTGCCGATCACCACCACGCTGCCCGCCAGATGCGGACGCCACAGTTCCAGAGCGGCAGCGGAGCGAGTATTGCCCAGCTCACGCGCCAGCTCCGGCACGCTGTCGTCGCGCAGGGTGCAGATCACTTCGTTGTTGGCCGGCAGGCGCGCACGGGTCACGCCCTCGGAGACCATCCGCGCATCGCACAGGATCGGCGCGCCAGCGGCCAGCGCATCACGCCCCGCCTTGCCGGCACCTTCGGAAAATTGCAGCCCGTCGATGGCCTCGACCATGCCGCAGGCGTGGATCACCCGCACCGCGAGTTTTTCCAGGTCGGCCGGGATGCGCGCGAGGTTGGCCTCGCGGCGAATGATCGCGAAGGAATTGCGATAGATCTCCTGACCGTCGCGGATGTAATCAAGCATCAAGGGGGCTCCGTGAGCGGGCGGCGAGCAGGGTCGCGGCCGCTTCGATAGTAAGGTTGTGAGCGTGCAGCGCGCCGAAACCCGGCAGCGCTGCATCGCGAAAGTAGAGATCGTAGTGACCGGGGCCGACCGCCAGCAGCGTGACCGGGGCACGGTGTGCAGCAGCGCAGGAGCGCGGGCAGCCGGACAGGTGCACATCCACGGCGTGTGGCAACAGCGCAGCCAGCAGGCGGGCATCGTGTTTGGTGTCGGCCAGGCCTTTGCCGCAGCCGTTGGCGCCGGTGCAGGCGATCAGGTGCGACAGCGGGTCTTCGACATGGGTCAGCAGGTTCAGCCTGGCCAATTTGTCGAGCACTTGAGCCGCATCGGTTTCCCGCACATCGGGCAGCAACAGACTCTGCCAAGGGGTGAAACGCAAGCTGCCATCGCCGAAGTTTCTGGCCAGTTGCGCAGCGCCACGCAGCATGTCCGGATCGAGCCGGCCGAGTGCCGGTGCAGCACCGACATACACCTGACCGGCCGAGGGTTGAGGATGAATGCCGAGGTGCAAACCTTCGGGTCCGGCTTCGCGCTGCCAATCTGTGGCGGCTTGCAGTTTGATCCGTTGACCGAGTTTTTCGAGGAACACCGGCGCCGCGCATTCATCCAGCAGATGACGCATTCGCGTCTGCTCCGGCCGGGCCAGATCGAGGAACAGCTCCAGCACCGCAACCACCAGCGCATGCCCATCCGCCAGCGCCACGGCAGCCAGCGGCCGGTCCGTCGGACAACCCGCCAGACCGAACGCCAACAGCGTGTCTTCACCGCTTTTGAATGCCGACAGCCACAAGTCATGGGGATGTTCGAGCATCGCCAGCGCTTCACCGCCGTCCAGCTGCAAGGCGAACTTGGCGCTCAGCTCATGGAAGCGCGGATGGCTTTGCAAAGTCTCGAGGATCTGCCCGGCCAATGGACGGGTATCGAAGCGCATCTGCCGGTCGATGCCGGCCGCCGGGCTGAGCATCAGGTTGCGCACATCGTCGCCCGCCGCGGTTCGTGGCCCGAGACCGGCGGCCAGCAGGCTGTCGATCAGCGCGGCGGACTGATCGCCGATGCCACGAATCTGCAGATTGCCCCGGTTGGTCGCTTCGATAGCCCCGCCGGCAAATCGCTCGGCGGTGTTGGCCACCGCATCGGCCTGATCGGCCGTGATCGACCCGCCATCGAGCTTGATCCGGCAGATCCCGCCATCCAGCGCCTGGACGATACGCAGCAACCCCGGACAAGCCGAGGGGCGTATGGCGTTGGACATCGGGCGTTCGTTCAAGGGCTGGCAGCTCTGTGGGAAAGGCGCTTCGCGGACGAAGGCGCGGTATTATGCCTGCTTTGTCCGACGGCATGAAAAGTCTGCCCGTCGGAACGGCGCGTTTGCGGACACTTTTTTGAGGGGCTACAGATGTCACCCTGGCTGACAGTAGTAGGAATCGGTGAAGACGGCTTCAAGGGCCTGGGCAAGAATGCCCGGCGCGCCCTGATGGGCGCTTCGCGGATCATCGGCGGTCAGCGTCAGCTGGATCTGTTGCCGGTGTGCATCCGTGGCGAGCGCCAGTTGTGGCCGACCCCGTTTTCCCTGGCCCCGGTGCTTGAGCGCCGTGGCGAAGCGGTGTGCGTGCTGGCCAGCGGAGATCCGATGTTCTACGGCGTTGGCGCGAGTCTGGCGCGGCAGGTGCCGGGGGCCGAGATGCTGGTTCTGCCGGCGCCGTCGTCCTGCTCGCTGGCAGCAGCCCGACTGGGCTGGCCGTTGCAGGACGTCAGCGTGCTGTCGCTGGTGGCTCGCCCGCTGGCGGCCCTCAATAGTCAGTTGTCCAGCGGCGCGCGCCTGTTGCTGCTGAGCAATGACGGCCAGAGCCCGGCGGCCGTTGCGGCATTGCTGCGCGAACGTGGATTCGGCGCCAGTCGCCTTAGTGTTCTGGAACATCTGGGCGGCAACGCCGAACGCCGGATCGACGGCACCGCCAACGACTGGAACGATCCGCGCGTTGCCGACCTCAACGTGATCGCCATCGAATGCCTGGCCGATCCGCAGACACCGCGCCTGTCCCGCCTGGCCGGCCTGCCGGACTCGGCCTTCCAGCATGACGGCCAACTGACCAAACGCGACGTGCGCGCAATCACCCTCGCTCGCCTCGCCCCGACACCGGGCGATTTGCTGTGGGACGTCGGCGCCGGTAGCGGCTCGATCGGTATCGAGTGGATGCGCGCTCACCCGAGTTGCCGTGCGCTGGCCATCGAGGCCGATGACGGTCGCCAGCAGCTGATCGAACACAACCGCGATGCGCTGGGGGTTCCCGGCCTGCAACTGATACGGGGCAGCGCGCCGCAAGCCCTCGCAGGACTGGAGCGTCCGGACGCGATTTTCATTGGCGGCGGCGTCACCCGCGACGGCGTGCTCGACACCTGCTGGGAACAATTGAAGCCCGGTGGCCGACTGGTCGCCAACGCCGTGACCCTGCAAAGCGAAATGACTTTGATGAACTGGCGCGAACGCCATGGCGGTGAGTTGACCCGCATCCACATTGCCCAGGCGCAGCCGCTGGGCGAGTTCGACACCTGGCGCCAGGCGTTGCCGATCACCCTGCTCGATCTGGTCAAGCCCTTCGATGCGTGACGAAACCGCCGAACAACCCGCGCCCCTGCGCAGCGGCCTGACCACCGGCAGCTGCGCCACGGCTACCAGCCTCGCCGCGGCTCGCCTGCTGCTCGGCGGCCCATCGGCCGACGCCGTGCAGATCGTGTTGCCCAAAGGCAAGCAGGTGCAGATGCGCCTTGAGTTCTGCCGGCTGACCGAGAACGGCGCTGAGGCCGGAACCCTCAAGGATGCCGGTGACGACCCGGACGTGACGCACGGCGCCCTGCTTTACTCCCGCGTGCAACTGACAGCCGAGCCGGGAATCCGCTTCATTGCCGGTAAAGGCGTCGGCACCGTGACTCGCCCGGGGCTGGTGCTGGCCGTCGGCGAACCGGCGATCAACCCGGTACCGCGCAAGATGATCAGCGATCACCTGACCCTGCTCGCCGAAGAAACCGGCTATCGCGGCGGCTTCGAGGTAACGGTCAACGTCGAGGGCGGCGAAGCCCTGGCGCTGAAAACCATGAACCCGCGCCTGGGCATTCTCGGTGGCCTGTCGATCCTCGGCACCAGCGGCATCGTCCGGCCGTTTTCCTGCGCGGCCTACATCGCCTCGATTCATCAAGGCATCGACGTCGCGAAAACCAACGGCTACCTGCACATCGCCGCCTGCACCGGCAACGCCAGCGAAGACACCATGCGCCGGGTTTACGACCTGCCGGAAATCGCCCTGATCGAAATGGGCGACTTCGTCGGCGCCGTGCTCAAGCATCTGCGCAAAGTGCCTGTGGATAAACTCAGCCTGTGCGGCGGTTTCGGCAAGATCAGCAAACTGGCGGCCGGGCATATGGACCTGCACTCGCGTCATTCGAGCATCGACCTGCCGCAACTGGCCGAGTGGGCGGCGGCGATTGGCGCTGACGATGCGTTGCAGCAAGCCATTCGCGGGGCGAACACCAGCCAGCAGGCGTTGGCCATGGCCAGTGCGGCGGGTGTTGCGCTGGGTGATGAGGTCTGCCGCCATGCTCTTGAATTTGCCCGCAGCGTGGTGCCGGCGCAGGTTCAGGTCGAAGTGTTTGCGATCGATCGTCAGGGCGGCATCGTCGGCCATGCGGGGGCTTTTGTATGAAACGGATTCTGTTGCTGGGCGGCGTGACTGAAGCGTTGGCCATCGCGCGCACTTTGGGGCCGGAACACATTTACAGCCTGGCCGGGGTGGGCCGGGTGCCGACCGATCTGACGTGTCAGGTGCGCGTCGGCGGCTACGGCGCAGCGGAAGGTCTGGCGCAGTTCATTCGCGACGAAGGCATCACGCTTTTGCTCGACGCCACCCATCCGTACGCCGCGCAAATCAGCCACAACGCCGCCACCGCTGCGCAACTCACCGGCATTCCCTGCTGGGCCCTGCGCCGCCCGGCGTGGCAACCACAGCCGGGCGATGACTGGCGCGAAGTTGCCGACTGGGCGCAACTGATCACCGCTCTCGCGCCGTTCCATCGCCCGCTGTTCACCCTTGGCCGCGAACCGCTGCAACACCTCGACGAAATCCCTGCGCACCAGTTCTGGACTCTTCGCGCCCTCGACGTCTACCCCGGCAACGAACGCTGCGAAGTCATCGGCGCCCGTGGACCGTTTCTGCTGGAGGATGAACGGGCGCTGTTCGAACGCCGGCAGATCGACGTGCTGATCAGCAAGAACAGCGGCAGCACCGCGACCGAGCCGAAACTGGACGTGGCGCGGGAGCTCGGGGTGCCGGTGATGGTGTTGAAGCGGCCGGAGTTGGCGGGGGTTGATCGGGAATTTGCGACGGTGGATGAAGCCATCAGCGCACTCACCATCAACTTACAGCCCTGAGCCTTTTGCGCTCTTGAGTACGCCTTCGCGGGCAAGCCCGCTCCCACAGTGGTTAACGCCGATCACAAAACTGATGTCCAACGCTAATCCTGTAGGAGCGGGCTTGCCCGCGATGGCGCCGGCTCTCACAGCGAAAAACTTGAGTCCTACCAGTCAATCGGACGCTACGCACAACAACTTAAAGCCCGACTGACTACCTGCAGCAGTCTCCCGAGCATACGTTTTGCAATATCAACCTGCCTCGGGACGCGATTCCAATGTTCGAAAAATTCACTCGCTTCGACGCTGCAGAGTTTCTTAAAACGCCGGAGGAAATGGCGGCTTACCTGGACGCCTGTTTTGACGAAGATGCTGGCGATGGCGTTCTTATCCGTGCAGCGCTTAATGACATTGCCCGTGCCCAAGGCATGACCCAGGTTGCACGAGATGCAGGCTTGGGTCGCGAAAGCCTTTATAAAGCGCTGAGCAGCACTGGAAATCCGGAATTCGCGACTATCATGAAAGTCATGAAGGCACTGGGTTTGCGGTTGCATGCCGTAGCAGGCTGAATCCTCTGCGACACCAAACCGCACGACGCTTTTTTACTTATCGGCCCTGATCAGGCTAAATAGCCGCGCCTGATCGCCCACCCTACGGATCTGTCCCATGAACCGACACCGGCTCGCATTTGCCTGGATCGCCTGCTTCGCAGTGCTGTTCAACATGCTTGCCATGCCGTTGACGGGAGCGATGGCACAGGCGGCGCAGACGCCGGCCGAGCAGTTGCTGTGGAGCAGTTTCTGCACCGGCAGCGGGACGAAGATGGTGGCGATCGACATCGGTAGCCTTGATCAGAAAGCGCCGCAGAGCGGTGACAGTCATTCGACCATGCAGCATTGCTGGTGCTGTTCCGGATCGGCGCCGGTGGTGGCGTTGCCGGGGCATTCGCCGCAACTGTATTTCGCCCAATACGAAAGCAATCGCAGCGTGGCGCCCGCCTTGCTGCAAACTCCGACACCGCGCCAGCAATGGCCGAGCCTCAATCCCCGCGCGTCCCCTCTGGTTTGATTTGTTCCCGCATTTGACCTGCGTTTCAAATCGTTCTGGAGAACTGTCATGTTGAACAAATTCATCGTCATCGCTGCGCTGTTGCTGCCGGCGTGCTTCGCCCATGCCCACGAATACAAGGCCGGCGAGCTGGAAATCGCCCACCCGTGGTCGCAGGAACTGCCGCCGAACGCGCCGACCGTTGCCGCGTATTTCATCATTCACAACGCCGGCAAGACGGCTGACCGCCTGCTCAGCGTCGACTCGCCGATCGCCCCGACGGCCGAACTGCACGAGCACGTGATGCAGGGCGATCTGATGAAGATGCAACAGGTGCCGAACGTGGCCATCCCGGCCGGCGGAAACGTGACCTTCGCGCCGATGGCCTATCACGTGATGCTGATGAATCCGACCGACCGCAGCCTGCTGACTGACGGCAAGCGCTTCCCGCTGACGATGCACTTCGAGAAGGCCGGTGACGTGACCGTCGAAGTTGCCGTGCAGAAGAAGCCGCCGGAAGCCACACAAGCCCACGCGCACGCCCAGTAACCGTTCCGGCAGACTCCGCCCATGCGCCCCCTGAGCGCCAGGCCCTCCCGGCAACGCCGTCAGACTGAACACCTGACACGCGGCAGCTGGATCGCCCTGTTCGCCATGTTGATGATCTTCATCGGCCCGCTGATTTCCCAGTCGATGCCGATGGATCAGCACGCCTCGACCTCCATGCCGATGAGCATGGACATGTCGATGGACATGCCGGGGATGGATCATTCCGGGCACGGTGCACAGCCCACCGCCGAACACTGTCCGCCACAATCCTCGCACCACGTGCTGTGGGAAAAATGCGGCTATTGCAGCCTGCTGTTCAATTGCCCGGCGCTGACTGGCGGCGGCAGCTTCGCCACTTTCAGCATTCCTCTCGTCAACACCTTCACCCCACCCTCCCCGCGTCTGGGCCATGCCCGGCAGACCTTCTTCCCCGGCGCCCGCACCCGCGCCCCGCCCGTCGCAGCGTAAACACCTGACTCTGATTGCACACGGTTGAGAAGACAGCTTCAGGCTGCCGGCCGTGTCGTTTACGACTGTTTGATGGAAATTGTCATGTCCAGGTTTTCTGCTGTCCCACGCTTGGGTTCTGCCCCGGCGTCCTTTGCCCTGAACGAGTCCCGTGTTCGTTTCAGGCACGCTGGCGCCGTCCTTTGCAGCGTCCTGCTGTCCCCGCTGGTCCATGCCGACGAACACGCCGGCCACGCTGACGAATTGAGCCCGACGGTGATCACCGCCATCGCCCCGAGCTCGCCGCTGACCATCGTCACCAACCCGAAAGACCCGCGCCAACCGGTGCCCGCCAGCGATGGCGGCGACTATCTAAAGACGATTCCCGGCTTCGCCCTGGTCCGCAACGGCGGTACCAACGGTGATCCGGTATTGCGCGGCATGTTCGGTTCGCGCCTGAACATTCTCACCAACGGCAGCATGATGCTCGGTGCCTGCCCCGGCCGGATGGACGCGCCGACCTCGTACATTTCGCCCGAGACCTACGACAAGCTCACGGTGATCAAAGGCCCGCAAACCGTGCTCTACGGACCGGGCGCCTCGGCCGGCACGATCCTCTTCGACCGCGAGCCGGAAAGCTTCGGCGAACTCGGCACCCGCGTGAACGCCAGCGTACTGGCCGGCTCTCACGGACGCTTCGACAAAGTCGTCGATGCGGCAGCCGGCGGCTCGCTGGGCTACGTGCGGGTGATCGGCAACACCGCGCACTCCGACGATTACCGCGACGGCAACAACGACATCGTTGCCTCGCGCTATGACAAGTGGAACGGCGATGTAGCGGTGGGCTGGACCCCGGACGCCGACACCCTGATCGAACTGACCGCCGGCAAGGGCGACGGCGAAGCACGCTACGCCGGACGCGGCATGGACGGCTCGCAATTCCTGCGTGAAAGCCTCGGTCTGCGCGTCGAGAAATCCAACATCACCGACGTGCTGGAGAAGCTCGAAGCTCAGGTCTATTACAACTACGCCGACCACGTGATGGACAACTACACCCTGCGCACGCCGTCCGGCACCGGGATGATGGCAGGGCCCATGGCGTCCAACGTCGACCGCCGCACCCTCGGCGCGCGGATCAAGGCCACCTGGCGCTGGGCCGATATCCAGCTGATTACCGGCCTCGACGCGCAGACTAACGAACACCGTCAGCGCAGCGGCATGGGTATCGATACCTACAAGGATCAGCCGTTCACCAAGGACGCCGACTTCCACAACTACGGGGTGTTCAGCGAAATGACCTGGTACGCCGCCGACCGCGACCGGCTGATCACCGGCGCCCGGGTCGACCGCGCCTCGGCCAGGGATTTCCGGCAGACCACCGGCTCAGGAATGATGTCCCGCCCGAACCCGACCGCCGGCGATACCCGTGCCGACACCTTGCCGAGCGGCTTCATCCGTTACGAGCATGACCTCGCCGACAGCCCGACCACGCTCTACGCCGGCCTCGGCCACGCGCAACGTTTTCCGGATTACTGGGAGCTGTTTTCGCCCAAGTCCGGCCCGGCCGGCTCGGTCAATACGTTCGATGCGATCAAACCGGAAAAGACCACTCAGCTCGACTTCGGCGTGAACTACAAGAGTGCCGACCTCGAAGCCTGGGCCTCGGGCTACATCGGCCAGGTGCGCGACTACATCCTGTTCGACTACACCCCGGGGATGATGGGCATGAGCACTTCCCGCGCCGAGAACATCGACGCGCGGATCATGGGCGGTGAACTCGGTGCCGCTTACAAGCTCACCGACAACTGGAAAGTCGATGCGACCCTGGCCTACGCCTGGGGCAAGAACAGCAGCGACGGCAAGGCCCTGCCGCAGATGCCGCCGCTGGATGCCCGTTTCGGCCTCACCTACAGCGAAGATAACTGGAGCGCCGGCGCACTGTGGAGGGTGGTTGCCGCGCAAAACCGGATCGACCGGAACAAGGGCAACGTGGTCGGCAAGGATTACGACAAGAGTTCGGGCTTCGGCGTGTTCTCGCTCAACGGTGCCTACCGGATCAACAAAAACTGGAAGGTCAGTACCGGCGTCGACAACCTGTTCGGCAAGGCTTACGCCGAACACCTGAACCTGGCGGGCAACGCCGGGTTCGGCTACCCGGCCAACGACCCGCAAGCCATCAACGAGCCGGGGCGCACGCTCTGGACCAAGGTGGACATGAGTTTCTAACCCTTCCCCCTGTGGGAGCGAGCTTGCTCGCGAAGGCGGTGTATCAGGCGGCATTTATGTTGGATGTGCCGCCCCCTTCGCGAGCAAGCTTGCTCCCACAAGGGTTGCAGAACAACTAGAAGATCCAAGCCAAGCGGAGCACTCGTGATGAAACAGCCCAAACCGAATTTCTACAACCTGGCCTGGCGTTGGCATTTTTATGCCGGATTGTTCGTCGCGCCATTCATGGTGATGCTGGCCCTGACCGGCATCATTTACCTGTTCAAGCCGCAGCTCGATTCGCTGATGTACAGCAGCCTGCTGAACGTCCCGGCCGGTCATCACACCGTGCCGGCCGATGACCTGCTGCAAAAGGTCAAAAGCGCTTATCCACAAGGCCAGGTCACCCAGTACCTGCCGCCGGTGAACGCCGAGCGCAGTGCGCAATTCGTGGTGAAGAATGCCGGCCATGAGCTGAACGTGTTCGTCGATCCGTACCACGGCGACATCCTCGGCGAGCAGGATGCCAGGCAGAACCTGCAAGCCATCGCCCGGGCGATTCACGGCGAACTGATGATCGGCACCGTCGGTGACCGACTGATCGAAATGGCCGCCGGCTGGGGCGTGGTGCTGGTGGTGACCGGGGTTTTCCTGTGGTGGCCGCGCGGTCAGGCCGCGGGGATTCTGTGGCCGCGCCTGAGCAGTCGCGGCCGCGTACTGTGGCGTGACCTGCACGCGGTCACCGGATTCTGGGGCGCGGCATTGCTGCTGGTGATGCTGCTCAGCGGCATGACCTGGACCGGCTTCTGGGGCAAGCAGTACGCCCAGGTGTGGAACGTGTTCCCGGCGGCGATGTGGGACAACGTGCCGACCTCCGACGTCGAGGCCGGCAGCCTCAACAACGCCGCCCGCCAGACTGTGCCCTGGGCGATGGAAAACACTCCGATGCCGATGTCGGGCGACCACGCCGAACACATGGCCCACGGCGGCATGCAACACGGCCCCGCCGCACCGACCATCCGCCTGCAGGACGTGCAGAACATCGCCGTTGAGCGCAAGGTCGAGCCGGGCTACAGCATTACCCTGCCGACCACCGCCACCGGCGTGTTCACCATCGCCGTGTTCGCCGACGACCCACGCAACGACGCGACCCTGCACATCGATCAGTACACCGGCAAGGTCCTCGCCGATGTGCGCTTCGAACAGTACGGCGCTGTTGCCCGCGCTACCGAGATCGGCGTGATGCTCCATGAAGGCAAAATGTTCGGCACCTTCAACCAGCTCATCGTGCTGCTGATCTGCCTGATGATCCTGCTCAGTGCCGTCAGCGGCGTGGTGATCTGGTGGAAGCGCCGGCCACAGGGCAAGTTCGGCGTGCCGCCGCTGCGCCACGATCTGCCGAAGTGGAAAACCGGGGTGGCGATCATGCTGGTGCTGGCGGTGGTGTTTCCGCTGGTGGGCGCTTCGCTGGTGGTGGTGTGGGTGCTGGATCGACTGCTGCTGTCGCGTCTGGGCCGACAAGCTGAATCTGCCTCAACTTCATCATGAGACTGGCGAGATGCAGGTTTCAGACAAGTCCTTAAACTGCCGGACCTGATATTCGGCCGATTTAAGTGTTACTGTATAACCAAATTTCAGCTCATTGCCCGCCGTCCACGCTGCGGGCTTTCTTTTGCGCTGACCGACTGCGGGCGATGGAACGGCCGGATTCACTTCATGGACTTCAAGCTGAACAACACATGACCTCACTGTCCCTCACCGATCTCGCCTGGTCACCCTTGGGCCACGATCACTGCCATCACCAGTTCCAGCTGCGTGACGCCTCGTTGCACGTGGCCGCCGGTGAGTTTGTCGGGCTGATCGGGCCCAATGGCAGCGGCAAGACCAGCCTGTTGCGCTGCGCCTATCGCTTCAGTCAGCCGGAACGCGGTGAGGTCAGACTCGATCACCACAACGTCTGGAAGCAATCTTCACGCTGGTGCGCGCAACGCATCGCCGTGGTTCTGCAGGAATTCCCGGATGCCTTCGGCCTGACCGTCGAAGAAGTGGTTGCCATGGGCCGCACGCCGCACAAAGGCCTGTTCGACGGCGACACGCTGGAAGACCGCCAGGTCGCCACCCAGGCCCTCAAATCGGTGGGCCTCGATGGCTTCGAAGATCACGCCTTCGCCACGCTGTCCGGCGGCGAAAAACAACGGGTGATCCTGGCCCGCGCCCTGACCCAGCAACCGCAACTGCTGATCCTCGACGAGCCGACCAACCACCTCGACCCGCGCTATCAGCTGGAGCTTCTGCAACTGGTCAAGCGTTTGCAGATCGGCACGTTGGCGAGCATTCACGACCTGAACCTGGCCGCCGCATTCTGCGACCGGTTGTATGTGATCAACCACGGTCGCATCGTCGCCAGCGGCACGCCGCAACAAGTCCTGACCGTCGACCTGCTGCGCGACGTGTTCGGCGTCGAAGCATTGATCGATCCTCACCCCCTCCACGGCTACCCGCGAATCACCTGGATAACCCGACCATGACTGTGCGCTCCCTGCTTTGCCTCGTTCTGTTGCTGGGCACCACCCACGCCTTCGCCGAGGCCACCCGGTACCCGCTGACGATCCACAGCTGCAACCGCGAAGTGACCTTCAAGGAAGCGCCCAGACACGCGGTCAGCCACGACATCAATATGACCCAGATGATGCTCGCCCTCGGCCTCAAGTCGAAAATGGCCGGCTACAGCGGCGTGAGTGGCTGGAAGTCGGTGACACCGCAAATGCAGTCGCTGCTCGACGGGTTGCCGGAACTGGCAGCCAAGTACCCGTCGGTGGAAACCCTGCTCAACGCCAACGTCGATTTTTTCTTCGCCGGCTGGGATTACGGCATGCGCTTGGGTGGCGATCTCACGCCGCAGACCTTGCAACCGCTGGGCATCAACGTCTATGAGCTGACCGAATCCTGCGCCTTCGTGATGAAGCGACCGGCCGCCACGCTGGACGACACCTACAACGACCTGCGCAACCTCGGCAAAATCTTCGACGTGCAGGATCGCGCCAACGCGCTGATCGCTGACATGCAAAGTCAGGTTGCGGACATCCGCAAAGACCTGCCCGCCGAGAAACCCCGAGTATTCCTGTACGACAGTGGCGAAGACCGCGCCATGACCTCCGGCCGCCTCGGCATGCCGCAAGCGCTGATCGACGCCGCTGGCGGGCGCAACGTTCTCGATGACGTCGAAGCGAGCTGGACCCGGGTCAACTGGGAAACCGTGGTCGAGCGCAATCCGCAGGTGATCGTGATCGTCGACTACAGCGAAATCACCGCCGAGCAGAAGATTGAATTCCTGCTCAAGAACAAGGCGCTGCAATCGGTGGACGCGATCAAGAACCAGCGCTTCATCGTCATCCCTTACGTGCAGGCCACGCCGGGGATCGACAACGTGCTGGCGCTTGAAACCCTGGCCAAAGGGTTCCACGGCGAATGATCAATCGTGGTTACGGCTGGCTGCTGATTGCCCTCGGCGCGGTGCTGCTGGTGTCGTGCGTGGTGTCGCTGGGCTTCGGCCCGGCGCGGGTGCCGGTGGACGTGGTGTGGCGGATTCTGCTGCACAAGCTGTTCGGCCTCGGCGCGCCGGACTGGAGCGCTGGCCAGGAACACATCGTCTGGCTGATCCGCGTGCCGCGCATGCTGCTCGGTGCATTGGTCGGCGCCGGACTGGCGTTGATCGGCGCGGTGCTGCAAGCGGTGACGCGCAATCCGCTGGCCGATCCTCATCTGCTCGGCGTCACTTCCGGTGCCACGCTCGGTGCAGTGATCGTGATGCTGCACGTCGGTGAAATCGTCGGCCTGCTGACTTTGCCGATCGCCGCGTTCATTGGCGCATTGTTGAGCATGTTTCTGGTGCTGGGCATCGCCAGCCGGCAGGGTCGGCTGGACAGTGATCGTCTGCTGCTATGCGGCGTGGCGGTGTCGTTCGTGATGATGGCGATCGCCAATCTGCTGCTGTTCATGGGCGATCACCGGGCCAGTTCGGCAGTGATGTTCTGGATGCTCGGCGGCCTCGGTCTGGCACGCTGGGAATTGTTGGCCGTGCCGGCGCTGAGCGTGTTGCTCGGCCTGATTCTGCTGATCGGCATGGCCCGTCCGCTGAACGCCTTGATGGCCGGCGAACAGACCGCCGTCACCCTCGGCCTGAATGCCCGCGCGGTGCGTCTGCGGGTGTTCGTGATCGCTTCGCTGATGACCGGGGTGCTGGTATCGATCAGCGGCTCCATCGGTTTTGTCGGGCTGATGGTGCCGCACATTGCCCGGCGCCTGATCGGTGCCGAGCATCGGCGTCTGCTGCCGGTGTGCGTGTTGCTCGGCAGCGTTTTCCTCGTCTGGGTGGACGTCGCCGCACGCACACTGATTGCCCCGGAAGACCTGCCCATCGGCGTTGCCACCGCAGCCCTCGGCGGCCTGTTTTTCATCGGCCTGATGCGCCGCCGCTGAATGCTCCGGGTGCGCCCCAATCTGGCGCACCTCGTTGCACCTTTGCATGCAACACGTCCCCTCATGGTGCGCCGCCTTCGCGCGCGACCGCTCTAAACCGACATTTCCCTGCCCAAACCCGACCGGGCACAGCCCTTGCAAAACCCCCTTCAGTCGTTCGCATCTGCCAACCATAAAAAACTTTAACGTTCATGGAGATCGCACAATGAAGCGTCGCAGTTTGATCAAGGCTTTCACACTCACGGCATCCATTGCCGCGATGGGCATGACCTGGACCGTACAGGCCGCCGAGACCATCAAGGTCGGGATTCTGCATTCGTTGTCCGGCACCATGGCGATCTCCGAAACGTCGCTCAAGGACATGGCGTTGATGACCATCGACGAGATCAACGCCAAGGGCGGGGTGAACGGCAAGATGCTGGAGCCGGTGGTGGTCGACCCGGCGTCGAACTGGCCGCTGTTCGCGGAAAAGGGTCGGCAGTTGCTGACCCAGGACAAGGTCGCGGTGGTGTTCGGTTGCTGGACTTCGGTGTCGCGCAAATCGGTGCTGCCGGTGTTCGAAGAACTCAACGGCCTGCTGTTCTATCCGGTGCAATACGAAGGTGAAGAGATGTCGCCGAACGTGTTCTACACCGGCGCCGCGCCAAACCAGCAAGCGATCCCGGCGGTTGAATACCTGATGAGCGAAGAAGGCGGCAGCGCCAAGCGTTTCTTCCTGCTCGGCACCGACTACGTGTACCCGCGCACCACCAACAAGATCCTGCGTTCGTTCCTGCACTCCAAAGGTGTCGCTGATAAGGACATCGAAGAGGTCTACACCCCGTTCGGCCACAGCGACTATCAAACCATCGTCGCCAACATCAAAAAATTCTCGGCCGGCGGCAAGACCGCTGTGATCTCCACCGTCAACGGCGACTCCAACGTGCCGTTCTACAAAGAGCTGGCCAACCAGGGCCTGAAAGCCACCGACGTACCGGTGGTGGCGTTCTCGGTGGGCGAAGAAGAACTGCGCGGCATCGACACCAAGCCGCTGGTGGGCAACCTCGCGGCGTGGAACTACTTCGAGTCGGTGGAGAACCCGGTGAACAAGAAGTTCGTCGATGACTGGAAAGCCTACGCGAAGAAACACAACCTGCCGGGCGCCGACAAAGCGGTGACCAACGACCCGATGGAAGCCACTTACGTCGGCATCCACATGTGGGCGCAGGCGGCCGAGAAAGCCAAATCCACTGACGTCGACAAGGTCCGCGAAGCCCTCGGCGGCCAGACCTTCGCCGCACCGTCCGGCTACACCCTGACCATGGACAAGACCAATCACCATTTGCACAAACCGGTGATGATCGGCGAGATCCAGAGCGACGGTCAGTTCAACGTCGTGTGGCAGACCGAAGGGCCGATTCGTGCGCAGCCGTGGAGCCCGTTCATTCCGGGTAACGACAAGAAGCCGGATTATGCGGTGAAGAGCAACTGAGTTAACCCGCTCAACCTGATCGTTCCCACGTCGAGGCGTCGAACCGTCTGCGTGGGAATGCCTCAATGGACGCTCTGCGTCCGCTTTTGGGACGCGGAGCGTCCCGGACTGCATTCCCACGCTGAGCGTGGGAACGATCACTACGCAAGGCCATTTCATATGCCCACTGCCCTTTACCGCTTGATCCTGGCCCTGGCGCTTTTGCTGCCGATGGCCGCCCATGCCGGGGACGCCGAAGACTTCGTCGCCGCCAACCCGATGCAACAGGCCAAACTGCTGGAAGCCTGGGCCGCGCAGCCCGATACGGCCCGTGTCGAACTGATCAACGCCCTGCAACAAGGCGAGCTGACCGTCGACGGCCAACCCAAGACCGTGCACCTGAACAACCGCCTGCGGGGTCTGATCGACACCGCACTGGCCAGCCACCAATTGCTCGCCGCCGACGCCAAAATCCGTCTGAGCGCCGCGCAGCAATTGCAGAAAAGCGCCAAACCGGCGCAGCTGAAATTCCTCGACCGGCAACTGGCTGGAGAACAAGACGAAAGCGTCCACGCCGCCCTGAGCCTGGCGCTGGCCAACCTGCAACTGGTCGACACCGACCCGGCGGTGCGCCTCGCGGCCGTGCGCCTGCTCGGTGAAACCGGCGACCCGCTGGCCCGCACCCGCCTCGAAGGCTTGCTCGAACCCGGTGTCGAAACCGATGCCAATGTGCGCACCGCCGCCGAAACCAGCCTCGCCCAGGTCAAGCGCAAACTGCTGGTCGGGGAACTGCTCGGCCAAGCCTTCAGCGGCATGTCCCTCGGTTCGATTCTGCTGCTCGCGGCACTCGGTCTGGCGATCACATTCGGTCTGCTCGGCGTGATCAACATGGCCCACGGCGAGATGCTGATGCTCGGCGCCTACTCGACCTATGTCGTGCAGTTGATGTTCCAGCGCTACGCCCCGCAGGCCATCGAGTTCTATCCACTGATTGCGCTGCCCGTGGCGTTCTTCGTCACCGCCGCCATCGGCATGGCACTGGAGCGCACGGTGATCCGTCACCTCTACGGTCGCCCGCTGGAAACCCTGCTCGCGACCTGGGGCATCAGCCTCATGCTGATCCAGCTTGTCCGGTTGCTGTTCGGTGCGCAAAACGTTGAAGTGGCTAACCCGGCATGGCTGTCCGGCGGGATTCAGGTGCTGCCGAATCTGGTGCTGCCGTACAACCGCATCGTGATCATCGCCTTCGCATTGTTCGTAGTGGTGCTGACCTGGCTGCTGCTGAACAAGACCCGCCTCGGTCTGAACGTGCGCGCCGTCACCCAGAATCGCAACATGGCCGCCTGCTGCGGTGTGCCCACCGGGCGTGTCGACATGCTCGCCTTCGGCCTCGGCTCGGGCATTGCCGGGCTCGGTGGCGTTGCCCTGAGCCAGATCGGCAACGTCGGCCCGGATCTGGGCCAGAGCTACATCATCGACTCGTTCCTGGTGGTGGTGCTCGGCGGCGTCGGCCAACTGGCCGGCAGCGTGTTCGCCGCGTTCGGCCTGGGCATCGCCAACAAGATTCTCGAACCGCAGATCGGTGCGGTGCTCGGCAAGATCCTGATCCTCGCGCTGATCATTCTGTTCATCCAGAAACGTCCGCAAGGCCTCTTCGCACTGAAAGGACGGGTGATCGACTGATGAACCAGCCTCTACTAGTCACGGCCACACAAAAGGCCGGCCCGAAAGTCACGCTCGCCATCGGCGCGGTCGTTCTCGCATTGCTGATCGCCCTGCCGCTGCTGTCGCTGCTGCCGACGGACAGTGCGCTGCATGTCTCGGCTTACACCCTGACACTGGTCGGCAAGATTCTCTGCTACGCCATCGTCGCCCTGGCACTGGATCTGGTCTGGGGTTACGCAGGTCTGCTGTCGCTGGGCCACGGTCTGTTCTTCGCCCTCGGCGGTTATGCGATGGGCATGTACCTGATGCGTCAGGCTGCCGGTGATGGTCTGCCGGCGTTCATGACCTTTCTGTCGTGGACCGAATTGCCGTGGTACTGGAGCGGCACCGGCAACTTCCTCTGGGCAATGTGCCTGGTGGTGTTGGCACCGGGACTGCTGGCGCTGGTGTTCGGGTTTTTCGCCTTCCGCTCGCGGATCAAGGGCGTGTATTTCTCGATCATGACCCAGGCCCTGACCTTCGCCGGGATGCTGCTGTTTTTCCGCAACGAGACCGGCTTCGGCGGCAACAACGGCTTCACCAATTTCCGCACGATCCTCGGTTTCGGCATCACCGAACCCGGCACTCGCGCGGTGCTGTTTCTGGCAACGGTGTTGTTGCTGGTGGCGAGTCTGTTCATCGGCTGGCGCCTGGCCCGCAGCAAGTTCGGCCGGGTACTGACGGCGCTGCGCGATGCGGAAAACCGCCTGATGTTCTGTGGCTACGACCCGCGCGGCTTCAAGCTGTTCGTCTGGGTCTTGAGCGCGGTGTTGTGTGGTCTGGCCGGTGCGTTGTACGTGCCGCAGGTGGGGATCATCAACCCGAGCGAAATGTCGCCGACCAACTCGATCGAAGCCGCCGTGTGGGTGGCCCTGGGCGGGCGCGGCACGCTGATCGGCCCGCTGCTCGGCGCCGGCGTGGTCAACGGCATGAAGAGCTGGTTCACCGTGGCCTTCCCCGAATACTGGCTGTTCTTCCTCGGCGCGCTGTTCATCGTCGTGACGTTGTACCTGCCCAAAGGCGTGATCGGTCTGCTGAAGAAACGAGGTGAATCATGAGAGTCACGGCGAGCGCTGAATTCATGCTGGAACCGGCCTTTTTCCCGGTGGAGCCCAACAAGGACGAAGGCACCAGCCGCGACTCGATCGGCCTCGGGCAACGCGTCGGTCCGGGCCTCGACACCCGTCACGGCACGATCCTGACCCTGGAAGACATCAGCGTCAGCTTCGATGGCTTTCGGGCGTTGAACAATCTGAACCTGTACATCGGCGTCGGCGAATTGCGCTGCATCATCGGCCCCAACGGCGCGGGCAAGACCACCCTGATGGACGTCATCACCGGCAAGACCCGCCCGAGCCACGGCAAGGCGTGGTTCGGCGAAACCCTCGATCTGACGCAGATGAGCGAAGTGCAGATCGCCCAGGCCGGCATCGGTCGCAAGTTCCAGAAACCGACGGTGTTCGAAGCCTTGAGCGTATTCGAGAACCTGGAGCTGGCGCAGAAGACCGACAAGTCGGTGTGGGCCAGCCTGCGGGCGAAGTTGAGCGGCGAGCAGAAAGACCGGATCAGTGAAGTGCTCGACACCATTCGCCTGACCTCCTCGGTCAATCGTCCGGCGGGGCTGCTGTCCCACGGGCAGAAACAGTTTCTGGAGATCGGCATGTTGCTGATGCAGGACCCGCAACTGCTGCTGCTCGACGAACCGGTGGCGGGCATGACCGATGCCGAAACCGAGTTCACCGCCGAACTGTTCAAGTCGCTCGCGGGCAAGCATTCGCTGATGGTGGTGGAACACGACATGGGCTTCGTCGGCTCGATCGCCGACCACGTCACCGTGCTGCATCAGGGCAGCGTGCTGGCCGAAGGATCACTGGAACAGGTGCAGGACAACGAGCGCGTGATCGAAGTCTATCTCGGCCGCTGAAGAGGAAATCAGATCGTTCCCACGCTCTGCGTGGGAACGCCGCCATGGACGCTCCGCGTCCGCCGTTATGTGACGCGGAGCGTCACGAGATGCATTCCCACGCAGAGCGTGGGAACGATCACCGGGGAGAATTTGAACATGCTGCAAGTCGACAAGCTGCACCAGTACTACGGCGGTAGCCACATCCTGCGCGGCCTGAGCTTTGACGTGAAGGTCGGCGAAGTGACCTGCCTGCTCGGGCGCAACGGCGTGGGCAAGACCACGTTGCTCAAATGCCTGATGGGCCTGCTGCCGGCCAAGGAAGGCGCGGTGAACTGGGAAGGCCAACCGATCACCACGTACAAGCCGCATCAACGGGTGCACGCCGGTATCGCCTACGTGCCCCAGGGCCGGGAAATCTTCGGCCGGCTGACAGTGGAAGAGAACCTGCTGATGGGCCTGTCGCGCTTTCCCGGCAGCGAAGCCAAAGAGGTTCCCGCGTTCATCTACGAGCTGTTCCCGGTGCTGCTGCAAATGAAACAGCGGCGCGGTGGCGACCTGTCCGGCGGTCAGCAACAGCAGCTCGCGATCGGCCGCGCGCTGGCCAGCCGTCCACGGTTGCTGATCCTCGACGAGCCAACCGAGGGCATTCAGCCGTCGGTGATCAAGGAAATCGGCGCGGTGATCAAGAAGCTCGCGGCCCGTGGCGACATGGCGATTCTGCTGGTGGAGCAGTTCTACGATTTCGCCGCCGAACTGGCCGATCAGTACCTGGTGATGTCCCGGGGCGAGATCGTGCAGCAGGGCCGGGGCGAGAATATGGAAGCCGAAGGTGTAAGCGGGCTGGTGACTATTTGAGGTTACGGTCTAATCTGTAGCGTCCTAACGATAATCAGAAAACATGAACTTACCTGTTGCGACTGCCCTGTTTACCCCGAGCTGGCACGCCGAGCTGGAGCTGGCCTATGCCCGCTTCGGCGATTGCACGCGGCCAACCCGACGCCGGCACTTAGGCCCGTTGCGGGTGCAAAAGCATCTGTACGCCGAAGGGCCCGAGGTCTGCCAGCACATCGTCGTCCACCCGCCGGGCGGGATTGCCGGCGGTGACCGGCTCGACATCAGCGCCCGCGTCGAACAAGGCGCCTGGGCGCAGATCACCAGCCCCGGCGCGGCCAAGTGGTATCGCGCGGCAGGCCCCGCCTATCAGTCGCTGAAGCTGCATATTGCTGAAGGCGCGACACTGGAATGGCTGCCCCAGGAAACCATCGTCTACAGCGCCGCCCAGGCGGAACTTGCGACCTCGATCGATCTTGAAGGCAATGCGCGCCTGTTCTACTGGGACGTGATAGCGCTGGGTCGTCCGGCCAGTGGCGAGCGTTTCGATCTTGGGCATTTTCAGGCGCATCTGGATATTCGCCGCGATGGCCGACTGCTTTGGCACGAACGCCAGCGCATCGTCGGCGCCGACGGTTTGCTTGATTCGCCGATCGGGCTGGATGGCAATCCGGTGTTCGCGACGTTGCTGGTGACCGGCGAGATCGATGCCGAACGGCTGGAGCGCTGCCGCTCGCTGGGCCACGACGTGCGCGGGGATCTGACGCAGTTGCCCGGTCTTTTGGTCGCCCGTTGCCTGGCCAGCGAAGCGTTGCTGGCGCGGGCCTGGATGATCGAACTCTGGCGATTGCTACGTCCGGCACTGCTCGGCCGGGAAGCCCTGCCCCCCCGAATCTGGAATACCTGAAACATGCTTTTCTGTGGGAGCGAGCTTGCTCGCGAAAGCGTTGCATCAGTCACCTCAAATGCTGAGTGTGACGACGTCTTCGCGAGCAAGCTCGCTCCCACAGGGATCTGTGCCAACAGTCCCGACCTTTTCAATCTGCCCAAATGGATTTCTACGATGGACCTGACCCCACGCGAAAAAGACAAGCTGCTGATCTTCACCGCCGGCCTCGTTGCCGAGCGGCGACTGGCCCGTGGCGTGAAGCTCAACTACCCGGAAGCCATGGCCTATATCTCGGCGGCGCTGCTTGAAGGCGCCCGTGACGGCCAGACCGTGGCCGAACTGATGCATTACGGCACGACCCTGCTGACCCGCGATCAAGTGATGGAAGGCATCCCGGAAATGATCCCGGAGATTCAGGTCGAAGCGACGTTTCCCGACGGCACCAAACTGGTCACTGTCCACCAACCGATCGTCTGAGGCCGCGCCATGACTTACACCATCCGCGATGCACTGCACGCCGACCTGCCGGCGATCCGCGACATCTACAACGACGCCGTGCTCAACACCACGGCGATCTGGAATGAATCCGCCGTCGACCTCGGCAACCGTCAGGCATGGTTCAGCGCGCGTCAGGCCCAGGGTTATCCGATCCTGGTGATCGTCGACGCCGACAACGCCACCCTCGGCTACGCTTCGTTCGGTGACTGGCGGCCATTCGACGGTTTCCGCCACACGGTCGAGCACTCGGTCTACGTGCGCAGCGACCAGCGTGGCAACGGCCTCGGCCCGCAACTGATGACCGCGCTGATCGCACGCGCGAAAACCTGCGGCAAACACATCATGGTCGCCGCCATCGAGAGCGGCAACGCCGCGTCGATCCGCCTGCACGAACGCGCCGGTTTCATCACCACCGGGCAGATGCCGCAAGTCGGCACCAAGTTCGGCCGCTGGCTCGACCTGACCTTCATGCAACTGACCCTCAATCCTGGCGCGGAGCCACCGCCCGCCAACAAGGAGTGATACCGATGAACCCCGCCCAACTGCGACGCGTCAATGCGGAAAGTTTTGCGCACTATCGTCAGGGCCTGATCGACCTGCTGCTCGACGCCGTTGGTTATGGCGCCAGCGTCGGCTTCATGGCCGACCTCGATGCCGCTCAGGCCCGCGCCTATTTCGACGACGTGCAGGACAACCTGAACAAAGGCAACGTCTTGCTGTGGGTGGTGGTCAAGGATGAACAAGTGCAGGCCAGCGTCCAGTTGAGCCTGTGCCAGAAGGCCAACGGTCTGAACCGTGCCGAGGTGCAGAAGCTGTTGGTGCGCGAACACGCCCGGCGGCGCGGCCTCGGCCAGCAGTTGATGCAAGCGCTGGAACTGACGGCCCGCCAGTACAAGCGCGGCATGCTTTACCTCGACACCGAGGCCGGCTCCCCCGCCGAAGATTTCTACAAGGCCCTGGGTTACACCCGCGCCGGGGAAATCCCCGATTACGCCTGCGACCCGAACGGCACCTATCGCCCGACGGCCCTCTATTACAAAGTCCTGCAAGGAGCGAACTGATGATTCCCGGCGAATACCGGATCCAGCCCGGCGACATCGAACTCAACGTCGGTCGTCGCACGGTCAGCCTGAAAGTGGCGAACAGCGGCGACCGGCCGATCCAGGTCGGCTCGCACTACCATTTTTTCGAAACCAACGACGCCCTGACCTTCGACCGCGCCGCCAGCCGTGGCATGCGCCTGAACATCCCGGCGGGCACCGCCGTGCGCTTCGAGCCGGGACAAAGCCGCGAGGTGGAACTGGTGGAATACGCCGGGCATCGCCGAGTGTTCGGGTTTGCCGGGCGGGTCATGGGTGACCTCTGAATTTATACCGTTTGCGCAGGCCCCTTCGCGAGCAAGCTCGCTCCCACAGGTGATCGCATTCCCTCTGTGGGAGCGAGCTTGCTCGCGAATCTGTGAGCGAAGCGAACAGTCTCAAAAACAACTGAATCTCAAGGCATGCGCATGAAAATCTCGAGACAAGCCTACGCCGACATGTTCGGCCCCACCGTCGGCGACAAGGTGCGCCTGGCCGACACCGAGCTGTGGATCGAGGTCGAGCAGGACTTCACCACCTACGGCGAAGAAGTGAAATTCGGCGGCGGCAAAGTGATCCGCGATGGCCAGGGCCAGAGCCAGTTGCTGGCGGCCGAAGTGGTCGACACCGTCATCACCAACGCGTTGATCATCGACCACTGGGGCATCGTCAAGGCCGACGTCGGCCTCAAGGACGGGCGCATCGCCGCGATCGGCAAGGCCGGCAACCCGGACGTGCAGCCCGGCGTGACCATCGCCATCGGCGCCAGCAGCGAAGTGATCGCCGGCGAAGGCATGATCCTCACCGCCGGCGGCATCGACACCCACATCCACTTCATCTGCCCGCAGCAGATCGAAGAAGCGCTGATGAGCGGCGTCACCACCATGATCGGCGGCGGCACCGGCCCGGCCACCGGCACCAACGCCACCACCTGCACTTCCGGACCGTGGCACCTGGCGCGGATGCTCCAGGCAGCGGATGCGTTTCCGATGAACATCGGCCTCACCGGCAAGGGCAACGCCAGCCTGCCGGAGCCGTTGATCGAACAGGTCAAGGCCGGCGCCATCGGCCTCAAGCTCCACGAGGACTGGGGCACCACCCCGGCGAGCATCGACAACTGCCTGAGCGTCGCCGACCAGTACGACGTGCAGGTGGCGATCCACACCGACACCCTCAACGAATCCGGTTTCGTCGAAACCACCCTCGGCGCGTTCAAAGGTCGCACGATCCACACCTATCACACCGAAGGTGCCGGCGGCGGCCATGCGCCGGACATCATCAAGGCCTGCGGTTTCGCCAACGTGCTGCCGAGTTCGACCAACCCGACCCGGCCGTTCACCCGCAACACCATCGACGAACACCTCGACATGCTGATGGTCTGCCACCACCTCGACCCGAGCATTGCCGAAGACGTGGCGTTCGCCGAAAGCCGCATCCGCCGCGAAACGATTGCCGCCGAAGACATCCTCCACGACCTCGGCGCGTTCTCGATGATCAGCTCCGACAGCCAGGCCATGGGCCGCGTCGGCGAAGTCATCACGCGCACCTGGCAGACCGCCGACAAAATGAAAAAACAGCGCGGCCCGCTCGCGCAGGACGGCGAAGGCAACGACAACTTCCGCGCCAAGCGCTACATCGCCAAGTACACGATCAACCCGGCGATCACCCACGGCATCAGCCATGAAGTGGGTTCGGTGGAAGTCGGCAAATGGGCCGATCTGGTGCTCTGGCGCCCGGCGTTCTTCGGCGTGAAACCGACGCTGATCCTCAAGGGCGGTGCCATCGCCGCGAGCCTGATGGGCGACGCCAATGCCTCGATTCCAACCCCGCAACCGGTGCACTACCGCCCGATGTTCGCCAGCTACGGCGGCTCGCTGCACGCCACCAGCCTGACCTTCATCAGCCAGGCCGCGCAGGAGGCGGGACTGCCCGATGCATTGGGCCTGAAGAAGAAAATCGCCGTGGTCAAAGGTTGTCGCGACGTGCAGAAAACCGACCTGATCCACAACGATTACCTGCCCAACATCGACGTCGACCCACAGACCTATCAGGTCAAGGCCGACGGCGTATTGCTCTGGTGTGAACCGGCCGAAACCCTGCCGATGGCGCAGCGTTACTTCCTGTTCTGAGACAAAGCCCTGGGCGTCGAGACAGTCGACGCCCAGGGCTTGGGTGATCATCGAGCGGAAGCGTTCATCAGGTCTTGCGAAGTGCCCTCGGTGGCGGTGGGCATCGGTTCGCCGGTCTCAAGGTGCGACAACTCGATCAGTTTCGTATTGCGCTCAATGCTGCGCTCGACCTCAAGCATCTGCACCGCCTCGCGATAGGCTGTGCTGCTCACGTCTTCGTGTTCACCTTCCAGGCTTTCGAGTTGCTCATCGGCATGGCGGCCAAGCGCGGCGAACGCCTCCGGATATTTCTCGTTCAGGTATTGCACCCAGTATTCGCGGCTGATCAGGTCCTCATAGAACCGCACGCTTTTCTCGGCCTTCACCACCGCAGCACGCGCGGCTGCCAGCTCTTCGCCCCTGATCGGCCGGGCGAACCGCATCTGGCCGGGCTGGCCCGGGAGCTGCAATCCATCCTCCCAGCCTGAGGTCAGACCGATTCGATACTGCAGACGCACCTCCGCCGGATCGGCATGACGGTCCATGCTGCGGGCGGCGAGTTTTTCCACCTCGCCCAGACGGAACAGCTGCCGTGACAAGTCGAGCAAGGCGCGTCCCTTTTCCGCAAGGCCGGGCTGCAAATGGCGCAAGGCGTTGTACTCGAACACCTTGACCTCGATTTCACTGAACGCCAGGGTTCGCCCGTCGACACAGGTGGAGTGAGTGGTCGCCATGGAAAATACCGTGTCGCGCAGCTCCTGGCTGCCATCGATCGTCTCGACGATTTTCCATACTCGCCGGGTCAGGTCGGCACGAAAAACCCGGAACTCTTCGGTATCCGGCATCCGCGACAACAGATGGAAGAACGCAGCGTTGTCGGGTTCGCCAGCCAATCGCTGCCACATCATCCGATATGACGCGACATCCTCCTGGGCAACGCTTTCCATCCACGGAGCGGCCTGTTGTTCGAGGATGCCTTGAGCAGGCGTCAAAAGAACTTCATCCGGCTCCGGCTCGCTCTCGAGCCCCGCACCCTCACCGTCGCTTTCAGTGGTGCTATCCATGTCATCGATCATCCGGTCGATGTCGGCATAGGTAATGCCCAGCACCTCATGGCGTCCCTGGGTATCGGCGTACGCTCGCAACCGGACAAGGCTTTGCTGCGATATTTCGTAATTCTCCGACAGGTTGCTGCTCGCGATCAGCGCGGTATGAGTGCCGTCATACAGCTCGGAAGGAATCGACGCGATTTCGTTGCTGCTCAGATCGACCGCTTGCAGATTCGGCAACTGCAATACACCGTCAGGCCAGGCAGCCAGCAGATTGTCACGCAGGTCCAGCCGTTCCAGCCGCCCGAGGCCAGTGACATCGAACGTGTACAGGCTGTTATGGCTCAGATCCAGCCAGCGCAATTGCTCCAGCCCCTGAAGGATCGGATACATGGGTGTGGATTGCGCCAGGCCCGTGGACGACAGCTCAAGCCGTTCCAGCAAGCGCATCTGCGCAACAGGTTCAGGAATTGCCAACAGATGGTTACCGCTGAGACTGAGCCGACGCAGCTGCGTAAATGCCCCGAGAAACCCGTTCGAACCACTTGTGGTCAGCTTGACCCCGGACAGATTCAGATCGCTCACCGCAGGCATTGATTCGCCCAGCTCAGGCAGATTACCCACCTGTAGACCGTCGAGGCTCAATTCGTGATCTGCCACGCCGTTCCAGTCAATCGAACCTTCGCGCCAGCACCTGATGATGCGCTGCGCGGCGAGCTGGCGGCTGCGCGACGATACGACCCAGTGCGTGCCCCGGGTTTCATGGGTGAACAACCAGTCGTTCAGGCGCCGGGTGAGCGACTCGAATGACTGCTCCCATTGCGCGATCCGGGCACTGATCTGTGTATCGACCAGGCCGGCGTCCCGCATCTGTTCAATGGACGTCTGCGCACGGGCGGCGTCGTAATCCGGGCGCAGCCGCCGCAAACGCGCTTCCCACGTTACCGGACCTTCGCCCGTCGGCAACGGTGGCAGCGGCAACAGGCGTCGAGCAACCACCGAGCCGCTTTCCATGGGCGGTGTCCGGTGACGCGGCTCTTCCAGTGCAAAGCGTTGCAGCGAGCCGGCAACCAGGCCATGGCTGTCCTCGATCCGCGACCGGGCAGCAGCGAGATCGGCACGCGCCTGCGGACTCAGCGGAGTGTCGGTCAGGCTGGTGTCGAGCAACAGCTGATCACGAGACAGCAACGCCTGCGGTAACGACGTCAGGCGGCTGTCACTGAGATCCAGCCAGGTCAGCTCGGGCAGCGTCTCGGCACCGGTCGGCCATTGATCAATGGCAGTCTTGCTCAGGTCGAGCGCCCTCAGTCGGTTCATGCCGCGCACATCAATATTGCTCAACGGATTGTCATGCAGGTTCAGGGTTTCCAGCGTCGGCAGATCACCTGGCTCCAGCGGCAACGCAGACAGATTGCAATCGCTCAGATCCAGCGTATCGAGGTGCTGGAAAGTACGGAGAAAACCGCGCATTTGCTCCAGCGGGGCCTTTAACCCTGCCAGATACAGGTTGCGGACATGGTTGAAACCTTCAGGAGATAAGGTTGGCAGACTCTCCATCGGCGAACCGGCGATATCCAGCACCGAGGCGTCGTTGGGAAAACTGACATACAGGTTGTAAAACACGCTTTCAGTGCGTGTGCCATAGCGCTGAAGCAACCCGCTGCGCCAACTGCTCATCAGCGCTTCAGCCACTTCCGAGCGTGCTGTTCCGCCGTTGAACACGGTCGGCTCGGACCCCACCCACTCCTGCAACCGATTGAGTTCGTTGAACTGCTCGCTCAGGGTTTCGATGGCCGCAAACCGGCTCATCGCATCGGTAAATTGCGCTTTGAAGCCATTGTTCAAGACATCGAGCAGGCCGGACTCCATGCGGACGAAACGCTTGAGTTCGCCGCGACAGTAATCGGCAACCATTTCGTCCAGATCGAGCAGATGCCGGGGTTGGCTGCGGACAAACTCGTAGATCGGCTTGAACACTCGTCGCGTGAACCTCGACCAGTCCAGAGACAGACCGGACAACAGGCGCTGGTGCCCTTCATAGATGTCCACCGGCAGGCTGTTGATGGCGGTCGAGCGCAGGTTCAAGCGCTCGAGCCGGGGCAGGTCCAGCACACCGCGCGGCCATTGGTCCATTTGCAGGGCGTTGACTTCGAGCCTGCGCAACTGCCGCATGCCGCTGACATCAAGGGTCGTCGGTACGACTGGATTCATCCCGCCACCGGTACAGTGCAGCTCAAACTCTTCAAGCCGGCTCAACTCTCGAAGCCGCGTCGCCACAGTCGCAGTCAACGGCGTCGAAAGTTTCAGGCGGGTCATGTGCCGCAGCGACTTCAGCGTCGCAAGCGTCTTCTCGAACTCCGCCGTACTCGTGGTCAGTGTCAGCCTCTCGACATTGGGAAACACGGCGAGCGTTTCGGCGACCGCCGGCGCGCGCAGGGTCAGTTCGCGGACGTGGGCGAAATCTGCCGCCAGTGGCGGCAATGGCGCATCACTGATGAGGGTGAGGCGCGCCGCTTCAGGATCGTGTCCCGCCAACGGTGCATTGCGCCAGCCATCCTTGATGCTTTGCGCCGTGTGCATGATTGCGTCGCGGGACTCTCGCTGGCGCAGGTCCGGTGACATCGACCATTGATCAAGTGTCGTTTCAAGCTGTCGCCATTCGCTCATGCGATTGTTGAGCAGATGGAAGATCTGTTGATCGGTCTTGCCCAGGCGCCATTGTTCGAGAATGAAACCTCGGGCCTGTGCGTCACTCAGTCCGGGATAGAGCGCCTGGACGTGGCTGGTCAACACCGGATCCAGCCCGGCGCTCTCACCACTGGCCGGATACCCCAGCCGCCCGGAAGCCATGCGACGAGGTGGCCTGAACCAACGGGCGGCGGGTCGAAACACCTGCGCGCACGCCGTGCGATGAGTGCGTGCGTAATCAATGATCGCGCGTTGCAGTTCCCTGCTTTGCCCCACCTGTGGCAATCCGATCGAGCGCCGAGCCTCATCGGGCAGCGCGTGCATCAGCGAGGCGTAAAAGTTGTCCCCTCTGGCGGGCATACTGTTGAGTGTTTCAGCACGATCGTCAAAGGCCTGCCAGGCCGTACCGTTCCTGACCACGAATTTGTGATGCGGCGCGGCCTCGCTGCCAATGGCATCGATCAGCGGTCCGCCGACACCGCCTGCGCGTAGTTCCAGACGTACATCGCCAGGCCAGCCAGGTAGTCTGCTCAATGCATGCAGCGCCAGTCGGGCGCTATCGTTCGACGCCATGGTTTCGCCGTGCAGCCCGGCCATGGCCCGGGTCAGGCGCCCTTCACCGGCATACTCGCGACTGAGCTCCTGCAAATGCAGGGGAACGCGTGGTGAACTGTCCAGCCGCGCGAGTTCGTCGGCATTCGCCTGATGCAACACAGTCTGCGCGGCCCGCTCTGTCAGGCCTGGCTGGCTTCGCTGCAATTTCGCGATCCGTGGCGCAACAGGATCGACGGGCCGTAAAAGGCTCTCGAGCAGCGCCGGTTTGCGAGCGTCGGCAAAATCGCCGATCTGCCGGGCCAGTTCCAGCGGCCTCACGGCGGCGACCCGTGCAGGCTCATCACCGAGTAATCCAACCACTTCGGCCTCATCCAGTGAGGCCAGAATCCGCGCCGGCAACCCACCGCTCAGCACCTCGGCCAGGCTGATCCGGATGGGCGCCCTGCCACCGCGCCGTGTCCCGTAACGCAGCGCACTACCCGACAAATCAGGAGACTCGTAGACCTGCAACTGCCGCCCCCACGGCCAGCGTGGCATCTCGGGCAGCAAAGGCAAAACCTGCAGGTATCGCTCGTCGATGGGTTGCGTACCGGCCACCTGTTCGACGATCAGTCCGGCATCCCGTTCGGCGCGGAAAAGTCTCATGGCGTCCGCCAGCTCCGGGGGAGGCAAGGCGTTGTCCAGGTGCATTTTGCGCAGGGCTTCATCGCTGACACCGGCCACGTCGCCAAGGATCAGCAACTGTTCGTCGGCGAAGGCGTCAGTACTGTGGCCGATCCGCCTGAGCAGTTTCAGTCGATCCCAGCGCTGCGGGCGCTCAAGCGTGTGTCGCCAGGCGCCGGCGCCGTTGTGCGCCAACGGCGGCTGATAGGCCTGCGGATCACTTGGATGGCTGATACGCCATGCCTTGAGCGACTCGTCATAAGTCTGCCGATACGTCTTGCCGTCAAGCTGAATGTATTTGTCCTGCCCGACTTCGTATTGCCCCAGCGCATTGGGCGCTGCGCGCGAGTCCAGTTTCACCGGACTCTCGTAAGCGCTCAGGTCAGGCTTCCACAAGCGGGTGGTGCCATCGGGCATCTGCACCTGATGCAGGTTCTCGATGGCCGGCAGCGGCCTGGCAGTCGTCAGCCTGGCGAACGCTTTACCGCCACCTGACATCAGAGCGATCAATGCCAGGTTCTGCGCGACATCGATCAGATGCGCCTTCGCGGCCTTGCGATCGCCCTCACTCCATTCGATGGCACCTTCAAAGGTTTCGTCGAGCAGTTGCCCGGCCATCACCCCCATCATCAATTCCCCCAGCACCGGCACGAACATCGAAACACCGGTCAGCACCAGCATTCCGAGATTGAGCAACCCGGCGAGTTTTTCCGAGCGCACCCTGGCATCGACATCCGCGGTGGGTACGGCGTGGCTACGGGCATCGGCGATCAGTCGATCGCGATGCTGATCGAACAGGTATTCCCACAGGTCGACATTGTCCGCCCAGATCCCGTGGCCCTTGCGCGACAAGTCCACGGGATTCAGATACGGATCAGGATTCGGGACCTGCTCGACGGCAGGCGCAGGCGGCAACTCGCGGATGCCGACAAACGTCCCGCTGATCGGGTTGATGGCCTTGAAAGCCTCATTAAGCAGTGGAGCGTAGGGCGTCAATCTTTGTAAGGCCGTTCGGCCTGGCTTGTCATCGGTGAACTGACTGAAATAGTAAGACCGGTCGGCATAGGCCACGAACTGACTGAAGAACCGCTGATACGCATTCGGGTCCGCCGGATGAGCCTGCGTGGCATCGCGCGCAGTGAAGCGCTGCTTGAACATCGCTTCGATTTCCTGGCCCTTGTAACGTTTGAGCGGGTGATAAGGATCGCCCGGGATATACAGGATCGAGTCGTCGCTGTAGCGGTACTTCTCGCAGATCGCGAACAACACACAGCCGGTCATGCGCCGCCCCATCAGGCCCAGATCGCAGAACCAGATCTGCCGCTTGCCCTGGCGCGGCGCAAGCTCGCCATTGAGGATCGAGCGAATCGAGGCGTAGTCTTCGCGCCCGATATCGCCCGTGAGCAGCGCCACTTCGGCCGCTGCCCGCAAAGCAGTCTTGTGGGCGTCGATGAACTTGTCGCGCAGCACATTCCTGGCCACCGCATCCTTGGGGTACAGAAACGCCTTAAGGTAATCCTGATACTTCGCTCCGATGTCCAGCGAACGGCACAGTCCGGTGAACTGCTCGACTGTCAAACGGGTGGTTAACGGTTCCAGGGTGCCCGGTTTCGAGGTTTCAATGCGAAATCCCGAAGTTCGATGAAAGGCCCCGCCCTTACATTCGCGGGCTTCGAAATTGTGCAGCGCTGCTTGCAGCAAAGGCAGTTTCAGGACCTGGAAAGAATCGATTTCGATGGCGAAAATCCCCACCTCCACCGGTTTGTTCAGCACCAGCCAGGTCTTGTTGACGTCGAGGGTCACGTTGAACTGGTCCTTCAGGGCCTGGGTCAGCAAGGGCGCTGCGAAGCGATCGATGTCCTGAAAATCCGACATGGCATTGTCCAGCCGCGCCTGAGCGGCGAGGCTGGCGGTCAAGGCATCGCCCACGGCCTTGCGTTGATCGCGGGATGCGTGCCTGTACCAGTCCGGTGTGGCGACATCGGTATGCTTCAACGCCTCACGCTGGCGCTGCGAAGCATCGATCAGCCATCCGGGACTGGACCGCTGCAGCAGGTCGGCGTGCAGACTTTGCGTTACAAAGGCGCTCGGCGCTGCAACGGGGTCCGGGGAAGATGAAGCGGAAGGGATTTCGGACATGGTTTCACTCCTTCAAATGGAGCAAAAGCAGACCATGACCGACCTCCGTGGCTGCGGTACATAAATATCGCAACGGGGCAGCTTGTCAGTGGAAGTTTCAGGCTGGAGCGGCGCTTTCATTCCCGCGCAAACGGTCTAATATTCGAACGCCCCGCCTTGAATTTCCAGGAACCCGGTCATGCGTTTATCCGAATTCATCAGGCAACACGCGGATCACATCGTCGAGGAGTGGGAACAGTTCGCCAGGACCATCAGCCCGGCGGCCGACACCATGGATCAGGCGGCGCTGCGCGACCATGCCAAGGCCATCCTGCTGGCCGCCGCGCGGGACATGGACACCACACAAACCGCCCGCGAACAAATCGCCAAGGCCAAGGGCGAAGGCCCGGAGAAAACCCCGAGCCTGGATGAGGCCGGTGCCAGCCACGGTGAGTTGCGCCATGCCGTGGGCTTTGACCTGGTGCAGATGACATCGGAATTCCGCCATCTGCGCGCCTGCGTGATCCGCCTCTGGGCCAACAGTCTGGAAACCCCGGACATGGCGTACTTCCAGGACATGATCCGTTTCAACGAAGCCATCGATGAAGCCCTCGCCGAGTCGACCGCCGCCTACGCCGAGCAGGTCAACCGCTCGCGCGACATTTTCCTCGCGATCCTCGGTCACGACCTGCGCGCACCGCTGCAAGCGGTCAGCATGTCTACTGAGTTGCTGATGCGCAAAACAGCTCTGGAGGGCGATGCGCTGAGCTGTGCGTTGAGCATCAAGCAAGGTGCGCGGCACATGGCGGCGATGGTCAGCGATCTGCTGGAACTGGTGCGCAGTCGCCTGGGCAAGAGCCTGCCGATAGAGCCGGCGCCGATGGACTTGGCCGATGCGGCGCGGGCAGCGATTGCCGAAGCCTGTGCCGGCAACCCGCAAAGCGATCCGACGCTGATCATCGAAGGCGATACGCGGGGTGTCTGGGATTACGGTCGACTGGCACAACTGTTGCAAAACCTGATCGGCAACGCCTTGCAGTACGGGACTCACCCGCGGGATCTGATCGTGACGCTGAAAGGTGAAGGCGATGTCGTGAGCCTGACGGTGCACAACCATGGCGAGCCGATTTCCGAAGAAGCCATCGGCACGATTTTCGACCCCTTGGTGCGTAGCTCCAATGAAGAGCTCGGTCAGGCCTCGACCAGCCTCGGGCTGGGCCTGTTTATCGTCAAGGAAGTGGTGACCGCCCACGGCGGAACCATCGAAGTCAGCTCAAGCGAAGCCGAAGGAACGCTGTTCAGCGTGATGCTGCCCAGACAGGCCTGAGCGCTACTCGACCACCAGCCGCGCCAGCCGCTGACGGAGCATGCGGTTCTCGGCCCGCAGCTCCTTGACCTCTTCCAGCAGGTCCAGCGCCAGGGCAACGCCTTCCCATTCCAGGTCAAGGTCGCGCCGCAGTTTGGCGGCGCGTTTGGCCAGGGCCAGTTCGTAGTCGGTGAAGCGCCATTCCCTGGGCTGCGTGCCCTGAGGTTCGAGGATGCCGTGTTCGACGATTTCGATCACGTAGACGTCCGACAACTCGGCCGCCTCACAGAATTCTGCCATGTCCAGTTGAACGATCAGGGGGCTGCTCATGATGGGCTACTCCGTCGTCAGTATCAGAAGTTCTCGCGCGGGTTGAAGGCGGCTTTCTTCGCCAGTTCCTGCCACAGCGCCTTGACGTCATCGCCGTTGGCTTTGGGCATCACGGCCTTGAGCTGGACGAACAGATAACCGCGTTCGCCGGCCTTGTTCTGCAGACCGTGGCCCTTGGCGCGCATGCGCTGGCCGTTCTGGCTGCCGGCCGGGACCTTGAGGTTGATCTTGCCGGTCAGGGTCGGCACGGCCACTTCGGCGCCCAGCGCCAGTTCCCATGGTGCCAGCGGCAAGGTGATGATCAGGTTTTCGCCTTCGACATCGAATTTCGGGTGTGGCGCGAAACGGATGGTCAGGTACAGATCGCCATTGGCGCCGCCACCGATGCCCGGTGCGCCCTGGCCCTTGAGGCGGATGCGCTCGCCGTCGGTCACGCCCGCCGGGATCTTCACGTTCAGGCTCTTGCTGGTGTTGCTGACGTGCTGGCCCGAGCCGTTGTATTGCGGCACCTGGAAGCTGATCTTTTTCGATTCGTTCGAAAGCGTCTCTTCCAGAAAGATCGGCAGTTCCAGTTCCACGTCTTGCCCTCGCCGTCCGGCGCTGCGGGATTGCCGGCCAGCGCCGCCACCGAAACCGGGGCCGCGATTGCCGAAGATCGAACTGAAGAAGTCCGAGAAGTCGCCGGTGTCGCCACCGCCGCCGAAACCGCCACGGCTCTGCCAGCCCGGCGGGCCCTGGAACGGCTGCCCGTGCTGGCCGTAGCGGCGCAGGTCGTCGTATTCGGCGCGCTTGTCGGCGCTTTTCAGCGCTTCATAGGCTTCCGAGGCATCCTTGAACTTGGCCTCGGCGTCCTTTTCCTTGCTGACATCGGGGTGGTATTTGCGCGCCAGCTTGCGATAGGCAGCCTTGATTGCCTTGTCGTCCGCCGTCGGCTCCACGCCGAGTATCTTGTAATAGTCTTTGAAGTCCATCGAAGGAATCACCATCCGTTAACGATTTCGCGCCGTTGCCAGCATGCGCCGATTTGCGCGTGCCGGGTTGACCGATCTCAAGTTTGTGACCGGGTGGCGCAGCAGAAGTTTATCGGCAGTGGACAGCGGTTCTTGCGACCGCCGGTGTGTCTGCCGGCCCATGCCAGCAAGTTTGGGGCAAAGCGCCGACTTTCAAGCAAGCTTAGTCGCTAAATAGCAGATGACCGGCCTTCGAATCTGTCGCGCACTGACATACACTGCGCGGCCGTTTTTTTGACCGGAACCGAAAGACCATGAAAGACGCCTCTCCAGCCCGTGCCTGCGGCATCGACTTCGGCACGTCCAACTCCACCGTCGGCTGGCTGCGCCCCGGCGTGGAAACGATGATCGCGCTGGAAGACGACAAGATCACCCTGCCGTCAGTGGTCTTCTTCAACATCGAAGAGCGTCGCCCGGTTTACGGCCGTCTGGCGCTGCACGAATACCTGGAAGGCTACGAAGGCCGGCTGATGCGCTCGCTCAAGAGCCTGCTCGGTTCCAAACTGATCAAGCACGACACCAGCGTCCTCGGCACGGCGATGCCGTTCAAGGACTTGCTCGGGCTGTTCATCGGCCAGCTCAAGAGCCGCGCCGAAACTGCCGCCGGTCGTGAGTTCGAGCAGGTTGTTCTGGGCCGCCCGGTGTTCTTCGTCGACGACGATCCGCTGGCCGACCAGGAAGCCGAAGACACCCTGGTGGAAGTGGCGCGCAAGCTCGGTTTCAAGGACGTTTCCTTCCAGTACGAGCCGATTGCCGCCGCGTTCGACTATGAGTCGACCATCGAAAAGGAAGAGCTGGTACTGATCGTCGACATCGGCGGTGGTACTTCGGACTTCTCGCTGGTGCGCCTGTCGCCCGAGCGTCGCGGTGTGGATAACCGTCACGACGACATCCTCGCCACCGGCGGCGTGCACATCGGCGGAACCGACTTCGACAAGCAACTGAGTCTGCAAGGCCTGATGCCGCTGTTCGGCTATGGCAGCCGCATGAAAAGCGGCGCGTTCATGCCGACCAGTCATCACATGAACCTGGCGACCTGGCACACCATCAACTCGGTGTACTCACAGAAATCGACCCTGGCCCTGGGCAGCATGCGCTACGACATCGAAGACACCGGCGGCATCGACCGTCTGTTCAAGCTGATCGAACAGCGCGCCGGGCACTGGCTGGCGATGGAAGTGGAAGAAACCAAGATCCAGCTGACCCACAACGACAGCCGCCATGTGGCGCTGGATCGCATCGAGCCGGGTCTGAGCGTTGAATTGACCCGGGCGCTGTTCGAGTCGGCCATCGAATCGCAGCTCGAGCGCGTGCGCGGCAGCGTCACCCAGTTGCTGGCAGACGCCAACGTGGCGGTCGGTCAGGTCGATACGGTGTTCTTCACCGGCGGTTCCAGCGGTATTCCGGCGTTGCGCAATAGCGTCTCGGCAATGCTGCCGAACGCGCGGCATGTCGAAGGGAATATCTTTGGCAGCATTGGTAGCGGCCTGGCGATTGAAGCCATGAAACGTTACGGCTCAGTAAACTGATCCAGTTTCTGCGGCGCTGCCAATCGCGAGCAAGCTCGCTCCCACAGGATCAAATTGAACCTGTGGGAGCGAGCTTGCTCGCGAAAGGACCGGTTCAGACGCTACAAGGCCTGGATCAAACCATCCCGCCCAGCTTCAACTCACTCTTCAGATACGCGTAATAGATCGGCCCTGCCACCACTCCAGGCAGGCCGAACGCGGCCTCGAACACCAGCATCGCCAGCAGCAACTCCCAGGACTTGGCACTGATCTGCCCGCCGACGATGCGCGCGTTGAGAAAGTATTCCAGCTTGTGGATAAAGATCAGGTAGCCCAGCGCCGCAATCGCCACCCAGATCGACAGCGACAGGCCGACGATGGTGATCAGCGTGTTCGACATCAGGTTGCCGATCACCGGCAGCAGACCCAGCAGGAACGTCAGCACGATCAGGGTCTTGGTCAGCGGCAGCTTGATCCCGAACAGCGGCAGGATCACCGCCAGGAAGATCCCGGTGAAGAAAGTGTTGAGCAGGGAAATCTTGATCTGTGCGAACACGATGTTGCGAAACGCCTGAACCAGCAGGTGCAGACGGTCGAACAGTGCGGCCGCCAGCGGTTTGCGCTTGGTGACGTCCGGTACGCGCTGCAAGGCGATGATCGCGCCGAGCACCATGCCGATCAGCAGCGTCACGAACATGTGCGCCGCGTCCTTGCCCACCAATTGCAGTTCGGACAAATGCTTGCTCGCCCACTCACCGATGGCCACCCGGAACTCGGCAGCGCTGGCCGGCAGATAGGCATCGATGAACGGCGGCAACTGCCCGCGCGCACGGTCAACCACACCCATGAATTTGTCGAGAGAAGCGCCAGGGTTTTCCGCTTCATGCAGCAGGAAACTGATGGCGCCGGCAAAGATCAGCGTCAGCACACTCACCACCAGCGTGCCCAGCAGCGCCACCGCCAGCCAGCGCGCACGCCGGCCTTCGATCAGCCGTTGCAACTGCGGGGTGAGCATGTTGACCAGCTCGTACACCAGCAATCCTGCCAACAGACTGGGCAACAATCGCAACGGCAACACCAGCAACAGGCCGCCGAAAATGATGATGCAACTGACCCAGAACACTACATGACGCTCAGAAAACGTTGGCATACAGCCTCAAAACGAACGGCGTAAAAGGATTGGCAGTCTGCCAGCGATCCGAGGCGAGCACTAGGGATATGCAGGGTTTGAGATTGCCGCTGCCCCGAGCAGCCTCTTCGCGAGCAAGCTCGCTCCCACAGTTGTACTGCGTTGCTCACGAATCCGGTGTGGGAGCGAGCTTGCTCGCGAAAGGGCCAGCACACTCACCACAAAGTTCCGGCGCTTATTTTTTCTTCAGGCAATCACTCATGAACGCCTTGCGCGCGTCGCCGGTCAGGGCCTTGGTCTTGGCGTCGGCATTGCAGGTCTTCATCTTTTCCTGCTGCGGGGTCAGGGTCTTGGCGTCATTGGCGGCCGGGGCGGCCTTGAGGCAAGTGCTCATGAAGGCTTTGCGCTCGTCGCCCTTGAGGCTCTTGGCCGTGGCGTCGGCGTTGCAGGTGGTCATTTTGTTCTGTTGCGCCGTGGCGGCGAAACCCTGGGAGCACAGCAGCAGACCGATCATCAACAAAGGGACACGCAGCATCTTCATGGAGTTTTCTCCTTGTCGCCGCATCGATGGATACGGCCTCCGGCTGAGTGTAGTCAAAGCTTGTTACACCTTCCTGCCCTCAAGATGGCTGCGCCGGTATTGTTCCGGCGTACATCCGGCCTGCCGGGAGAACATGGCGATGAAGGCCGAGCCGCTGCTGTAACCGAGATCGAAGGCGATTTCCTGCACGCTGCGCGCCGACTCCAGCGCCTCGATTGCCGCCAGATAACGCAGCCGCTGGCGCCATTCGCCGAAACTCATTCCCAACTCCCGCACAAATTGCCGGGCCAGGGTGCGTTCGCTGACATGCACCTGCGCCGCCCAGTGCGCCAGCGGCTCGTTGTTGCCGGGCTCGGCCTGCAGGGTTTCGAGGATGGTCAGCAAGCCGGGGCTGCTGGCGTAAGGCAAATAGCATTGGTGAACCGGCGCCTGACGCAGCTGATCCACCAGTACCTGAGCCAGTCTCTGGTCGGCCTCGAACGCGGGGATCTTCACATCACGGGCGGCGAAGTCCTTGAGGATCGCCTTGAGGATGTCGCTGATTGCCAGGGTGCAGGCCTGCGCCGGCAAGTCGGAACACACCTCCGGCGCCAGACACACCGCCCGATAGTTGACCGGCTGATGGCTGTAGAAACTGTGCTCGACCTGCGGCGGCACCCACACTGCGTATTGTGGCGGCGACATGAAGCGGTTGCCGTCGACATCCATGTGCAGCACACCGTGGGCCGCGTACTCCAGCGTGCCCCACGGATGGCGGTGCGGTGCGGCGTATTCATGAGCGTTGAAGTCGGCATAGCGGAAATACACCGCCGACGGCAGTTCGCTGAAATCCAGCAGGTCGATGTGCTTACTGTTCATGCTGTCCGGAATCAGGGGCGGGTTGTCCGGTTCGCAGTATAGGCCTGTATCCAGACAGAGGATAATCAGCGTTCATCAACGTACTGGTTTCTCTTCCCATGCAATACGCGTTTCCCCTGCTGGCGATTTTCATCTGGGCCGGCAACACCGTGATCAACAAGCTCGCGGTCGGTGCAATTTTCCCCGCCGAGATCGGCTTCTACCGCTGGTTGCTCGCCGGCCTGCTGTTCACGCCGTTCATGCTGAAAAAGGTGATCGCGCACTGGCCGCAGATCCGCCCGAATCTGGGCAGGATCTTCATCCTCGGCGTGCTCGGCATGGCGGTCTACCAGAGCCTGGCCTACTTCGCCGCAACCCTGACCAGCGCCACCAACATGGGCATCATCCTGTCACTGATGCCGTTGATGTCACTGGCCATGGCGATCATCAGCCTCGGCCAGCGCCTGACCGCCGGCGCATTGGTCGGTGCGGTGCTGTCATTCGCCGGCGTGCTGGTGGTGGTGTCGTCCGGCAGCCTCGGCGCATTGCTGCAACACGGCGTTAACCTGGGTGACGCGATGATGCTGATCGCCACCCTCGCCTACGCGATCTACAGCACCCTGCTGAAAAAATGGCAGCTGCGCCTGCCGCCACTGGTGTTGCTGTATTTGCAGGTGCTGGTGGCGGTGGTGGTGCTGTTTCCGCTGTATGCCGTTTCACCGAAGACTGGCCTGACCCTGCAGAACATTCCACTGGTGCTCTACGCGTGCCTGCTGGCCTCGATGCTCGCGCCGCTGGCGTGGATGCAGGCCGTGCAGCGCCTGGGGCCGAGCCGGACCACGCTGTTCTTCAACCTGCTGCCGCTGATCACCGCACTGATTGCAGCGGTGGTGCTGAAGGAACAGCTGGCGATGTATCACCTGGTCGGTGGCTTGCTGACGCTGGGGGGGGTGGTTCTTTCCGAGCGCTGGACCACTGTCCTCGGCCGCAAACTCAGCGTCGCCTGATCCGGCCTCTTCGCGAGCAAGCTCGCTCCCACAGGGGAACGCATTCCAAATGTGGGAGAGAGCTTGCTCGCGAAGAACGATAACTCGGTTTAACGGTTAAACCCCGGCGGCTTTCAACCGCGCGGCATGCTCGACGAACAGCCGCACCGGATCCGCGCCTTTGCCGACCAGACCCAGTGACTGGTTGACGATGTCGAAGTGATCCATCGGGTAGTCATCGCCGATGACGGTGCCCAGGTGCGAGCTGTAGCGTCCGACCATGCCGTCGCACTGCCCCGGTTCGCGCACGAAGGTTTTGGCGAACAACCGGCAACTGCGGTTGGTGCCGTCAAACAGATTGCCGCCGCGATCGGTCTTGCCCGGCTGCAACGTGCCGGACCACGAGTAATAACGCACACCGTTGACCTCTTCCGCCCCGTGCCCACCCCAGGTTTGCGGCAGGCCCTGTGGATAACGCTGGTTGAACAGCGCCACGCCTTCGGTGGTCAGGGAATGGTGCGAGGCGTGGATATCCACCGGCAGTTTCGGCCCGTGGTAGCCGGTTTCCAGCAGCGCCATCAGCCAGCCGACAAAACGCAACAGCGCCTCAAGGACTCGGCCCTTGGCGCTGTCCGCCGGGTAATGCTTCGCCAGATAGTCGGCCAGTTCCGAACCGTGATTGGGCCCGGCCAGCGACGTGACTGAAGCCACCAGATCCGGACGTTTGGCCGCCGCATAACGCGCCGTCAGCGAGCCCTGGCTATGGCCGAACAGATTGACCTTGGCCGCGCCGGTCTCACGGAGAATTTCATCGATGCGCGTCAGCAACTGCTCGCCGCGCACCTCGGTGGAATTGAGCGGCGACACCTGCACCGCAATCACCGTCGCACCACCCCGGCGCAACGCCTTGACGATCCCGTACCAGTACGGGTACAGCACCAGACGGATAAAACCGAGCATTCCCGGCACCAGCACCAGGGGATAACGCGTGGCCGAATCTTGCGACATGGGCAAACATCCTTGTGGTCGGTAAGTGGATGCAGGGCGTGCAAAACGCCCGCCAAGCATCCTCCTCGATGATGACAACTCCACGACCAGCCTACTTCAGCCCCACCACCCCCGCCACAATCAGCCCCACCGACAGCAACTTCACCAGCGTCAGGCTCTCACCCAGCAGGGCAAAACCGAGAAACACCGTGCCGAGCGAACCGATGGCGGTCCAGACCGGATAAGCGATGCTCACCGGCAACTCGCGCATCGCCAGGGTCAGGAAGTACACCCCGCCCACCGCCGCAACCACAGTGATCAGCGACGGCCACAGCCGGGTGAAACCTTCGGTGTACTTCATGCCCATGGCGAAGGTGACCTCGAACCCCGCCGCGATCAGCAGAAACAGCCAGGCCACCTAGAACTCCCGGGCCAGGTCGAGCAAGCGCTGCTCGGCCTCGGCCACCGACACCGCGAAGGTGCGCTCGGCGGATTCCTCGCCCTCGGCGGCGACCACCGTGACGTCGTTGATGCCGATGAAACCCAGCGCCGTGCGCAACCATGGATCGGCGTGATTCAGCGCCTCCAGCTCCCCGCCCGGGCCGAATCCGAAACCTCCGCGACTGGTAACGATCAGCGCCTTCTTGCCGTGCAACAGCGGCGTGTACTGGGCGATGCCGTTGTCCAGCGTATGGTCGAACGTCAGGCCCAGACGCACGATCTGATCGACCCAGGCCTTGAGGCCGCTAGGCACGTTGAAGTTGTACATCGGCGTGGAAATCAACAGCAGATCGTGATCGAACAACTCGCCCACCAGTTGATCGCTGAGCGCCAGATCGGCCTGCATTGTCAGCGGCCGTGCTTCGGGCTCCGGATAAAACGCCGCCGCGACAAACGCTTCATTCACGGCCGGAATCAGCGCCCGCCCGACTTCACGGCGGGTGACCTGAGCCTGTGGATGACGGACTTGCCAGGCGCTGAGAAAACTTTCCGCCAGGCGCCGCGAATGGGAACGCTCACCGCGTGGGCTGGCATGGATCGCAAGAATCTTGCTCATCTGAATCTCCTCGGGGCTAGACTTGAGTGACTGTGTGGCGCCAGATTGCAGCGCTCATGTCATCGGCTCAAATGAGCAAAAATCAGTCTGGATGAATTGATTTCATCCGTGGAGTTTTCATGTTCGCTGCCTTGCCCCTGACCGCCCTGCGCGCGTTCGAATCCGCCTCACGCCTGTTGAGTTTCAAGGCGGCCGCCGAAGAACTGGCGGTGACGCCGACGGCGATTTCCCATCAGATCCGCTCGCTGGAGGACTGGCTCGGCGTGGCGCTGTTCGAACGCCTGCCGCGCCAGGTGCGCCTGACCGAGGGTGGCGAGCGGCTGTTTCGCAGCCTGCACGGCGCGTTTCTGGAGGTGGCGCAAAGCGTCGACACGCTGCGTCCGCAACGCAGCGGCAGCAACCTGACGCTGTCGACCACCGCCGCGTTCGCTGCGCTGTGGCTGGTGCCGCGACTGGGGCGGTTTTATGCCAAGCACCCGAACATCAATGTGCGACTGGACACCCACTGCGAAGTCATCGACCTGCATCAGGACGCCAGCGTCGATCTGGTGCTGCGCTACAGCCTCGACGACTACCCGAACCTCTACGGGTTGTGCCTCTTCGATGAATCGTTCGGCGTGTACGGCTCGCCGGAACAGGTGGCATTGGCCGCCCGTCGCACCCCGGCGCTGATCAGCGTGCGCTGGCACAACTCGAAGCTCTACGCCCACGGTTGGGAAGCCTGGTGCGCACAATCAGGCGAGAACTGGTTGAATCAGCACCCGGCCGTCCGCGAATACGACGAAGAGCATTACGCCCTGCAAGCGGCCATCGCCGGGCAAGGGCTGGTGCTGGCGAGCAACATTCTGGTGTCGGAGAGCGTCGCCAATGGTTTGCTGGTGCCGTACAAGGGTGAAGTGCAGGTCGACGGTGCCGGTTACAGCGCCCTCTGTGTACCGGGCCGTGAGCGGCATCCACCGGTGAAAGCGTTTTTTGCCTGGCTGCGCGAAGAAGCACAGCTGTCCGGGCATGTCCCGCGCTGAATCCGACAAAACTTTTTGCGGTGTTTATCACTCACAACCAGGTAACGATCACGTCAGCAGAACGTGACGCCAATTGGATTAGCCTCCAGGAGACTGAAATGAGTGACCTGCATTTGTCTGATGTTCAAACCCTGCGCGAGCGCGCACGCCAGCATGTGGAAAATGGCGCGGTGACCGAAAGCTACAGCGCCAACCGTGAAGAAGTGCTGCGCCTGCTCAACGAATCGCTGGCCACTGAACTGGTCTGCGTCCTGCGCTACAAGCGCCACTACTTCATGGCCAACGGCCTGAAAGCCAACGTCGCCGCCGACGAATTCCTTGAGCACGCCACTCAGGAAGCCGAACATGCCGACCGTCTCGCCGAGCGCATCGTGCAACTGGGCGGTGAGCCTGAGTTCAACCCTGACCTGCTGTCGAAGATGTCCCACGCGCAATACGTGGCCGGCAACACCTTGAAGGAAATGGTTTACGAAGACCTGGTGGCCGAGCGGATCGCCATCGACAGCTATCGCGAGATCATCCAGTACATCGGTGAGAAGGATCCGACCACGCGCCGGATCTTCGAAGACATCCTGGCTCAGGAAGAAGAGCATGCGGATGACATGGCGGATATTCTGAAAGACCTCTAATCCCCGCTAACCCCACCGACCGATCGTTCCCACGCTCTGCGTGGGAATGCCGCCATGGACGCTCTGCGTCCGTTGTTGGGACGCGGAGCGTCCCGGGATGCATTCCAGAGCGTGGGAACGATCTGAGTTGCAGCAATTACTTGGTGGGTTTGACAGTTGCTGGCGCCTTGCCCGCCTTCATCTGCTCCAGCAACGGCGCGCACTGGTTAGGCTCGCCACCGCTCGGCGCCACCAGCGCCAGCAGCCCCGCCGCCGGCGCAGCGATCACACCCAGCGCCACCATCCCTGCTCCGCGCAACATCAGCGGCACGGCTTTGACCCCGGCATCCGGCTTGATGAACTTGCCGCGTACATAGAGCGGCGAACGCAGGGAAATCAGGCGCCAGCCCTTGGATTCCGGCGTCACGGTCAGATCCAGTTGCTCGGTCGCCATGTTCGCCGTGCCGTCGATGTAAATGATCGCGTTCTCGGTATCGAACACAAACAGCCGCGTGCTCGCCAGGCCAGTCTTGATGTCGAAGTCCGCCGCCGCGCAGTTGATCTTCACTTCCTTGTCGCCAAAGATCTTGCCGACCACGTAGTTGCCGACGTTGAGACCTGCCAGCTCCATCAACTCGCGACTGATCGCGCCGTCGTTGATCAGCATCTTCAGGTTGCCGTTGGCGCCGCCCAGCAATTTGGCCACCGAGTTGCCGCGACCGGTGATATCGGCATCGCCGTTGAGCTCGCCGAAACTGGTCTTCATCGGTTCAAAGGTCGGGAACAGCTGCTTGAGCTTGAACTTGCGCGCGGTCAGTTTGGCCCGGCCCTCCAACGGCTCGGTGCGACCGTTGAGGCGAATCTGCGCGTCGAGATTGCCGCCGGCCACGCCGAAACGCAGCGGCTCCAGGCTCAGTTCGCCGTCGTTGAGTTTGAGGTGGGTATAAAGGTCGGTGAACGGCAGTTCTTCGCTGTGGACAATGCGCTTGCCGGTGAATTCGACGTCGGCGTCCATGTCGCGCCAGCGTTCGGTCTTGAACTCTTCCACCGGCAGCACCTTGTCCGCCGGCTGTTTGCTTTCGCCGCCACGGGCCTTCTGCTTGGCATTGGAGTCGGCCCCGATCAGCGGCGCGAGGTCGACAAACAGCAGTTGATTGGACAGCAGCGCACCACTCAGCTTGGGCCGTGGCTGGCTGGCGACGTAGGCCAGATCACCATGGATATCGCTGCTGCCGATCTTGCCGTTGAACTGTTCATAGCGAAATTGCGCACCGCCCGACTCGTGCAGTTTGGCGATCAAATGACCGTCGGTGGCGTACGGCGGGGTGTCCGGCAGTGTTACGCCGGTCAGCGGATACAGGTTGCCGAGGCTGGCGCCTGCCAGTTTCAGGCGCAGATCGAGAGCACCGAGATTGAGCGGATCGGTCAGGGTACCGGCGAGTTCGATGCTGGTATCGCCGATTTTCGCCTGGGCCTGCAACGGGAACGGTTTGCTCGCATCCTGCAGGGCCAGCAGGCCGCCGATCTTGCCCTGGCCGGCGAGTTTCTGGCCGTGGTACTGGCCGGTGACTTTCAGGCCGAAGGCGTAATCCTGCGGCGCGCCGCCCTTGTCCTGTGCGGTTTTCGCCGCTTTGTCGCCGACGATGTCGCTGAACGGAATCGGCTTGCCCAGCGGGTCGATCAACAGATCGAGGTTGGTCTTGAGGGTCTGGTCATCCAGGGTGACGTGGCCCTTGTCAAAACCGATGGCACCGATGTCGACCACCCAGTTCGAGGGTTCGGCATTAGGATCCTTGGGATCGAACTTGAAGGTCCAGTTGGCGCGGCCATCGGCAAGGCGCTGCAATTGCGCGTTCGGTTCGGTCAAGTCGATGCGCGGGATCGTCACCCGTTGTGCCAGCAAGGCCAGCGGCGAAATGCGCAATTCAACCCTTTTCAGGGTGACCATCTGCGGCTGCTTCGACCAGTCGGGATTGCCCAGAGTCAGGTCTTCGGCCACCACATGCGGCCACGGCACCCAGGCGCGCCAGCCGCCCTCGTCGAGTTCGCGCCGCCAGACCACCGACAGATTGCCGTTGATGGCAAACGGTCGATGCAGTTCTTCCGAAACTTTGGCGTTGAGCGGCGGTTTGATCCGGTTCCAGTCGAAGAACACGATGATCAGCACCAGCACCGCCAGAAGCAGCACGAGGGTGGTAAAGGTCCAGGCGAAGATTTTACGCGCGCGCGTCATTGCACAAAGCTCCTGAAGACGACTGCATCCATTGGCACGACGCAGCTGAAACGACGGGCCATGATGGCCCTCATGAAATCTGTGACTGACAAACAGCCCGCAGGTTTAATCCAAAGCCCCATCGAGGGCAAAAAACGGTCGCCATTCTGACCGATCGGTCGAATGGGCGTTACCGGTCCCGCACATTTGCGGGGCGCAAGTGGGTGGAAAATACCCACCGCAGTGCAAAACCGCCCGCCTGAAACGCCCGAGCTAGAGCCCCCCAAGCGAACAATCAATTCTGTTGATTATTACCATTGTGTTTATGAACTTTTATATCGACTTATCGAGAGTAGCATTGCCCTCGTACCCACTTTATCGCCCTCCCAAGGAGCAACCCATCATGAAACGCCAACTTCTGTTCAGTCTTACCCTCTCGATGCTGGCCAGCACCGCTTTCGCTCTGCCAGCTGCCGATCAAGCGACTCCGCAAGTCAAAACCAGCCACTCGGTGTTCAGCCAGACTGTTGCCGCTGATGGTTCGGACCGCACTCCACAAGGCCAGACCCTGGCTGAAAACGGTCGTAACCGCCTGGAAGAAAAAGGCCTGGTTCAAGATGGCTATGACAAAACCCCTCAAGGTCAATTCGTAGCTGAAGGCGGCCGTGATCGCCTGGAAGAGAAAGGTCTGGTTCAAGACGGCTCGGATCGCACTCCACAAGGTCAAATCCTGGCATCTGACGGTAGTGACCGTACCCCACAAGGCCAGACTCTGGCTTCTGACGGTGGCGACCGTACCCCACAAGGTCAGACCCTCGCTGCTGACGGCTACGACAAAACCCCACAAGGTCAAACCCTGGCCGAAGGTGGTGGTGACCGCGTGATCGAACGCAACAGCGCTTTGAGCTAAGCCCATGGCGGCCTGGAAAAAAGCCCAATCCCCGGATTGGGCTTTTGACTTTTCATCAGCCGGTATTAAAGAAGTCGAAATTTCCCTGCTCCCTCTCCCCCGCTGCCGTTCGACGCCGACAAAGCCGATTTGCTAGAGTGCGGCGCTTGTCTTGTCTAAGAACACACCCTTGCGATGCTGCCCCGCGCCGAACAGAAACAACAGACCCGCAACGCCCTGATGGACGCTGCCCGCCACTTGATGGAAAGCGGCCGAGGATTCGGCAGCCTGAGCCTGCGTGAAGTGACGAAAACCGCCGGCATCGTGCCCACCGGTTTCTACCGGCATTTCGCCGACATGGACGAACTCGGCCTGGTACTGGTCAGCGAAGTCGGCCAGACCTTCCGCGAAACCATCCGCCTGGTGCGCCACAACGAATTCGTCATGGGCGGGATCATCGATGCGTCGGTGCGGATCTTCCTCGATGTGGTCAGCGCCAACCGTTCGCAATTCCTGTTTCTCGCCCGTGAGCAGTACGGCGGATCGTTGCCGGTGCGTCAGGCCATTGGCCGTTTGCGCGAGGACATCAGCTCCGACCTGGCGGCGGATCTGGCCTTGATGCCCAAGCTTCAGCACCTCAATCGCGAAGGCTTGAGCGTGATGGCGGACCTGATCGTCAAATCGGTGTTCGCCACCCTGCCGGACATCATCGACCCGCCGGCCGAAGCCCTGCCCGAGCATCTGACGCCACAGGCGAAGATCACCCAGCAGTTGCGCTTCATCTTTATCGGGTTGAAGCACTGGCAAGGCCTTGGTAGTACCGAATAATTCCTCTCCAGCCCCAATACCCTGTGGGAGCGAGCTTGCTCGCGATAGCGGTGTGTCAGTCAACTCTATATGACTGGGCGGAAGCCATCGCGAGCAAGCTCGCTCGCACACTGGCTCTTGTTTGGTGCATGTAAAAAACTTCATGCACCAAAACACCTCACAATCCTGCAACATCTTGAAACATCCGCTACGCTCCGACAGGGTTTTCCTACATATCGTCCGATTGGCAAGCCCCTTGCTCTAGCCTGAGCATTGTCCATTGCTGGAAGCTTTCCGATGCTGGTGATTCATCGCAGAATCGACCCCCAACCCGTCTGGGCCGCCGAGTTGCACCTGAGCTTCGAAGCCAGGAGCAAAAGCCGGCTGCGCTGTTTCAGTGCCGAAGGCGAAGACGTCGGTCTGTTTCTGGAGCGCGGCCAGCCACCACTGTACGACGGCGAATGCCTGCAAGCCGAAGATGGCCGGATCGTCCGGGTCTGCGCCCGCCCCGAACAATTGCTTCACGTCACCTGCGCCAACGCCTTCGAACTGACCCGCGCGGCCTATCACCTGGGCAATCGCCATGTTGCGCTGCAAGTCGGTGACGGCTGGTTGCGGCTGCTCGACGATTACGTGCTCAAAGCGATGCTCGAACAGCTTGGTGCCGCCGTGGAATCGATCGAAGCGCCGTTCCAGCCGGAACACGGCGCCTACGGTGGCGGCCATCATCATTCGCGGCACGGTGACGAGGACTTCAACTACGCGCCGAAACTCCATCAGTTCGGCGTCCGTTTGTGAACCCGGCCTGGGCGCTGCTGCGCCTGGCCAGTCCGCAATTGCCGATTGGCGGCTACAGCTATTCCCAGGGCCTGGAGATGGCGGTGGATAACGGTCGCGTCGACAGCCCGGACAGCGCCCGCCGCTGGATCAGCGATCAGTTACTGCTCAATCTCGCCCGGTTCGAAGCCCCCATGCTGCTCGCCCATTGCCAGGCTGCGGCAAACGAAAGCTGGGATGAATTGCGCAGGCTCTGCGAAAGCCACCGCGCCAGCCGCGAAACCCGCGAACTGCATCTGGAGAGTCGGCAGATGGGCTACTCGTTGCAGCAGTTGCTCCACGGCTTGCCCGAACTCGACGCACCGGCCCGCGATTTTCTTGAGCAATGCACCGAACCGCACCTGGCCCTGTGCTGGGCATTTGCGGCCCGCGCCTGGCAGATCAGCCCGCAAGACGCCCTCGCCGCGTGGCTGTGGAGTTGGCTGGAAAACCAGCTCGCGGTGCTGATGAAAACCCTGCCGCTGGGCCAGCAAGCCGCCCAGCGCCTGACCAGCGAACTGCTGCCGCTGCTGCAACAGGCGCAGCAGGATGCCACCCGAATCAATCCCGAACACCTCGGCAGCGCCGCGTTCGGTCTGTCCCTGGCGTGCATGGCCCATGAGCGCCAGTACAGCCGCCTGTTCCGTTCCTAGGGCCTTTTATCTGGAGAATCACATGAACACACAACCCCTGCGCGTCGGCATCGGTGGCCCGGTCGGTTCCGGCAAGACCGCATTGACCCTGGCCCTGTGCCTGGCCCTGCGCGAGCGCTACAACCTGGCGGTGGTCACCAACGACATCTACACCCGCGAAGACGCCGACTTTCTGGTGCGCAACGAAGCGCTGGCACCGGAGCGGATCATCGGCGTTGAAACCGGCGGCTGCCCGCACACCGCGATCCGCGAAGACGCCTCGATCAACCTCGAAGCGGTGGATCAACTGAACCGGCGTTTTCCGGGGCTGGACCTGATTCTGGTGGAGTCCGGTGGCGACAACCTTTCCGCGACTTTCAGCCCGGAACTGTCCGACCTGACCATCTATGTGATCGACGTGTCGGCCGGCGACAAGCTGCCGCGCAAGGGCGGGCCCGGCATTTGCAAATCCGACCTGCTTGTGATCAACAAGATCGACCTCGCGCCGCTGGTCGGCGCCTCGCTGGAGATGATGAACAGCGACACCCAACGCATGCGCAACGGCAAGCCGTTCGTGTTCAGCAACCAGAAAACCGGTCAGGGCCTGGAAGACATCATCGCCTTCATCGAACGCCAGGGCCTGCTGACCGCAGCCTGATTCACTGATCAACAAGGAAGCTTATCCATGACACTCAAACGCATTCTCGGCGCCGTCGCACTGCTGCTGACACCGGCCCTGGCCTTCGCCCACCCCGGCCATGGCGACTCTGGCCTGGTGGCCGGCATCAGCCACCCGATCGGCGGCCTCGACCATTTGCTGGCGATGGTGGCGGTCGGTCTGTGGGCGGCGCAGCAACAAGGCGCCGCGCGCTGGGCGCTGCCGTGCACCTTCGTCGGTACCATGCTGATCGGCGGCCTGCTCGGATTTGAAGGGCTGGAGTTGCCGGCGCTGGAAAGCGGGATTGCCGCGTCGGTGCTGGCGTTGGGCCTGGCGGTGGCACTGACGGTGCGTCCGCCGCTGGTGATGGCGGTAGCGGCGACGGCGCTGTTTGCGCTGTTCCATGGCGTGGCCCATGGCCTGGAGCTGCCGGACATGTCGAGCCCATGGGCCTATGCCGCAGGTTTCGTGATCGCAACGGCTGCACTGCATGCTGCGGGTTATGCGGTCGTGCGTTTTCTGCCTCAGGCGGCCGCGCCGCTGGTTCGACTGGCCGGAGCGGCTTCGGCGGTGACCGGTGCGTGGTTGCTGGCCGGATGATTTCTATCGCCTGATCAGGCCTCTTCGCGAGCAAGCTCGCTCCCACAAGGTTTGTAAACGCTGCAAAACCAATGTGGGAGCGAGCTTGGTCCGGGCGGCGATCCGACGAAGGCGGACTGACAGACACCGCGTCTCATCACGCCGTTGCTCTGCTACCATGTCGCGCAATCGCCCCTGCCGTGACGACGTCCGCCCATGCCCCACGCTTCCCGCTCCACCTCCCTGCCTGAATTGACCGCCCTGTTCGGTGAAGTGCAACAGCACTTTCTGGACGTGATCGTGCCCCTCTGGCAAGGACCGGGCTGGAACGCCGACATGGCGCTGCCCTACGAGGCGTTGGACGCCGCGCACCAGCCGCTGCCACCGCAGCGCTATCGGGCCATGGCCTGCGCACGGCAGCTGTATCTGTTTTCCAGCCTGATCGGGGTTGTGGATAACGCCGAAGTCCGCGCGGCTGCGCTGTTCCGCTCCCTGCAACGACACTTCCACGATGCCGAACACGGCGGCTGGTTCTACAGCATTGATCCGCAGGGCAAACCGCTGGATCAGCGCAAGGATCTCTACACCCACGCCTTCATCCTGTTCGCTTGCGCCCACTATTGGGACAAGTCTCGCGAGCCGTTGGTGGAATCCACGCTCAACGCCGCGCTGGAAGTCATCGGCCGGCGTTTCGCCACTGGTGATGGCCTTTACGAAGCCTGCCTGGACCGCGACTGGATCACGCTGGAAACCGGCCCGCTGCAAAACCCGCTCATGCACCTGGCCGAGGCGTTCCTGGCCACGCTGGCTGTGCGCGAAGACGCGCAGGTCAAGCAAGCGCTGAGCGAGTTATGCACAGCCATGCACAAGCACTTCGTTGATCCGCAAGCCGGTGTGCTGATGGAAAAACCGCTGGGAGCTGTGGATAACTGGTATGAGCCTGGCCATCAGTTCGAGTGGTATTTCCTGCTGGAGTCCTCGCCCCTGCTGCGCAGCTCGAAACTGCATGCCGCGCTGGACCGGGCCTTTGCCTTCACCGAGCAGTACGGCGTGGTGCAATCGTCCGGCGCGGTGCGGGCCATGCTTGATCTGAATATGGACGGGCGGCCAAAAGATTCGACCCAACGTATCTGGGCCCAGGCCGAATACCTGCGCGCCCTGACATTACGCCCGGACAGTGAAAGCGCGGTGCTGCGCCAATTGCAGGCGTTGCAGCAGCGCTTCCTGCATACCGGTGGCTGGCATGAATGCCGCGACGAGCGAGGCGAGGTCAGCCGCAAGGACATGCCGTCGACCACGCCGTATCACTTGGCGACCTGCTATGCCGGTCTGGCGGAATATCTCCGCTGACGGATAAATCGCCAGCTGTGCTGGCGACAGGTCGTTATCCGGCTCAAGCCTTGTCGCGCTCGATGGCAAAACCCGCCCAGGTCTGGCTGACCGGCATCAGTTCCAGGCTGTTGATGTTGATGTGCGCCGGGGCATTCAGTACCCAGAAAATCGTCTCGGCGATGTCCTGCGGCTGGATCGGCTCGGCACCGGCGTAGGTCGCGTCGTAACGCGCCTGATCACCGCCGAAACGCACCAGCGAGAACTCGCTCTCGCACAGGCCCGGCTCGATGTTGCTGACGCGCACGCCAGTGCCCTGCAAGTCGCAACGCAGGTTCAGCGAGAACTGTTTGACGAACGCTTTGGTCGCGCCGTAAACGTGACTGCCCGGGTACGGATAGTTACCAGCGATAGAGCCGAGGTTGACGATGCCGGCGCCGCGACCGTGAGCGATCAGGCGTGGCAGCAGCAGACGGGTGCTGTACATCAGGCCTTTGACGTTGGTGTCGACCATGGTGTCCCAATCGTCGAGGTCGCACTTCGGTGCAGGGTCTACGCCCAGCGCCAGCCCGGCGTTGTTGATCAGGCCGCGCAGTTTGGCGAACGACGGTGGCAGGTTGGCAATCGCCTCCTCCATCGCCTTGCGATCACGCACGTCCAGCACCAGCCCATGCACTTCGGTCTGCTTCGACAGCTCGGCGCACAGCGCGTTGAGACGTTCTTCACGACGACCGGTCAGCACCAGTTTCCAGCCGGCCTCGGCAAAACGACGGGCACAGGCTTCACCAAAACCGGACGTCGCGCCGGTGATAAACAGGGTATTGGACATCGTGTTCTCCTTGCTTCCGCCGCAGGGGCAGCCATTGGAATAGAAAATCAGCGGGCAGCATGCCCGGCCCTGCTTTAGCCGGCAACCACCGAATCCTGCTCACTAATTGATCAACGGCCGCTACGCCATACGCACCGTGGCCTGTAGCCATGTGCACGCACGTTATCCACAAGCCCTTCCACAGTTTCCGGGGGCAAGTGGGAAAGCGCAAAGCCGCGCCACACAAGGCTTTGCGGGCGATTCAGAAAGTTTTTTGCTTGACCCTGCACAATCAGTTGTGCCGGCAAGAGCATTTCGCACGACCGGCCGGTCATGGCCATGATTGCGCGAGGCCAGCAATTACGGCCCTCAGCCGAGTCTTTCCAGAGTTTAATCACAGACTTATCCACAGGAATGACCACAGCGATCCGCGTCGTTTTGCACCTCGATAAAAAGGTTGACAAACGGGCCTTCTCCTCAGCAAAAACACACTGTTCAAAAAACAAACACACCTCTGCAAGCCACGGTTTTCAAGGCTTTCAGCCAGCTACACCCACGTTATTCACAGCCAGCTCCACAGCAAACGGGGACAAGTCAAAACTGTGGAAAAACAGCCATTTGCAGCGGCTTTATGTTGCGCTTTGGCAAGTTTTCAGAATGTTTTCCACAATTTGGCTTCGCCCTTGACCGCAAAGCCGCAGGTAGGGGTAATCGGACTACGAAAAATCGCACGGAAGGGAATTGAAATACCGCGCTTGTGGTCCGTTATCACTTGCTATGAAGGTGGATGATTGATATTTTTTGCCCAATTATTTTGTCTTTTTTGTAACCCGCACTTGGAGTCCAGTGCTTAATGCTGACTCATAAAGAAATTTCTAAACTATTCTCCAGTAAGCGGATTTTAGAAATATGCAATGGCGACTTTACATTCCTCAAAAAAGTTGCAACTAACTATCAATCAAATCTGAGCAACCCATACACCCCCCAAGAAGTTTATGAGGTCTGCTACAAAGATCTTTCTCGAAATTATCGCGGAGAGTATTTTTTCAAGAACACTGTAACCGAAAAAATATTACTTGGCCGACACTCGACGAATACTGCAACCGCAATATCAGAATTCAGGGTAGGGAAAAGCAAGGCAGACTGTGTGATCGTTAACGGAAGCTCAACCTGCTACGAGATAAAATCCGAATACGACAACTTAGATCGCTTAGACAACCAACTTCACAACTACCAAAAACTCTTTGACAAAGTCTACATTGTCACATCAGAAAACCACATTGAGCATATCGAGAAAAAAGTAAGTCCCGAAATAGGAATAATCCTATTGACAAAAAGAAACTCTCTTAGCCAAATCAGAGAAGCTAAGTCAAATGAAAACGAAATTGATGTACCCACACTGATCCGTTCACTAAGGGTTGGTGAGTACACGGAAATTGTAAAGCTAATCTATGGTTCTATCCCAAACTGCTCGAATACGGAAATATTTGATACTTGCGAAAAGCTACTGAGGCAGGCACCACCTGTTCGTGTTCGAAATTTTTTCTGCAAAGTAATTAAAAAAAGCCGCTCCATTGAAAACAACTTCATAAACAATCTTCCACGCGCTCTTTTGACAGCCGGCATAAGTTACAAATTCTCAAAAAACCAAAAAATAGCTTTATTAGAAAACCTCAAACAAAACATAAGTAAGGATGCTTTATGTACTACCCAATACTTAGAAGCAAGCAATTTGAACTAATTGCTCTCCGAGAACTCTCAGCCGTGCTTTCTCCGGAGCTCATAACCCCACTCATTGAACCCGTACGAGCTAATCTCAAACCCCTAACCACTACAATTGGCGTGTTAAATGAGAAAGGGATAGTACCGATAGTAATAGTCAACCCTTCCCTGGGGGACTTCTCCAAGACCAAAGTTCTAATCCAGCAAGAGCTTGATGGTCCGGAGAACAATGAGTATATGCCCTGCTTTAAAATCATTAGCGGAAGCGATCCAATTTTGGATCAAATCAGCTACATGGATACTGACTATGCCGTTTTCATAGAAAACGGAATGGATCGCCAGTTAATAGAACGTACAAAAAATGCAAAGATAATTTTCGCAAACCAGGATAAAGTAGTTCCTGGCGCTATTGCTTTGATGAAAAACGTTGTTCTATATCGAAATTCGTTTAATAAACAAACCAGAAATGCTGATTATGGTGACAGGTCTTTCTTCTCAAACCTGCACACGGAATATAAGAAAACAGGCAATGTGGTCGGTTTCGGAGACTTCACGATTTTGAGTGAGGAGTACAGTGAGTCGGGGGGGCCTGCCTATGTAGTGACAATACATCTAAGCTATATAGACACAGAAGAATTCGACGCGATGTACGTCAATCACTTTTCATCCTACAACGACGAGTCCCCAACGAACCCTGGCGGTAAGTTTAAAGATGCGCTCGACAAACTAGTTCAATCCGCAAGATCAAATATGGGCATCTACTACCACTCAACTGGACTACAAGGTTTTTTTGAGCTGCACGAAAAACCATTCCCCGGTTTAGGCCAAGTCAAAAAACTTTCTTTAAAACATCACATAGAAACGATTTGCGACTACATCAAGGAGTGATGTTATGGCATTTTGCTGCACCGCCTGCTTTTACGACACAGCGATAATTGAAAAGATAAACTCAAATTCGACTATTGCTCGCTGCGGGCACTGCGGCTCGAATAGAGTCGCATGTGCTTTACCGTCTGAACTTAAGAATAAGATGGAGCTGTTCACCTATGGCTTAACAGAGAGCCCCACCGGAATAAAATTTTCAGAAATAATTTCATCTATATACTGCATAACCTCCCCAAACGTCAGAGATCCTGAAGCGTTATTGGATGAAATATTCGCTGAGCCCGGCATTGGCGAAAAGCGTTTTGAGTTTGAATTTGACTTAGGGGATCACACTCGACAATGGGAGGAATTTAAAGTAGAGCTGAAACATCGAAATCGCTTCTTTCCAAAAAACACGATCTACTCATCTGTATTTCAGCCTCCCTCAGAAGTATCTGATAGCGATGTTTTCTTTCAGCTATTAGAACAACTTACAACACCAATATACAGGGCAGAGACATTTTACAGAGCTCGAATATCAGATACAGCACTTTCTGATACCGACATGAGTTGTCCACCAGAGGAAAAGGTGACCGGCGGTAGAGCGAACCCTCGAGGGATCCCGTATTTATATCTAGCAGAAAACATAGACACATGCATCAACGAAGTAAGACCCAGCAACTCAAGCCAAGTCTACGTAGCAACCTTCCACCCCCAGAAAGACTTATTAATACTAGACCTTACATCGCCGCGACGGATGTGCTCGGCTGCTTCGTTCGAAGAACACCAACTCCCGGCAGTTCTAAATTTTCTGAACCTTTTAGAATCGCTATCGCTGGACCTTTCTAAGCCAATACGCCCAGAAAACAGCAATTTAGAATATATCCCGACTCAATTTTTATGCGAATTTATTAAATCACAAGCGAAATTTGACGGATTGGCATTCAAGAGTTCTTTTGACTCTGGTGTTAATTACGTGATCTTTAACTCTTCACTACTTACACCTAGCCAGCCAGAAAAATTCACAATTACTCGCACTAGTCATGAATTCTCGAATATACAGTAGAGAAATTTGGTGAAAACAAAATTAGTCGCTGTAGTGACCTACAGCGACTAATAACCAACTCAGTGACCGCCGAGGTAAGCGTTACGCACCTCCTCGTTCACCAGCAGCTCCTTGCCGGTGCCCGTCAGGCGGATCTCGCCGTTGACCATCACGTAGGCCCGGTCGGACAGTTTCAACGCATGGTTGGCGTTCTGCTCGACGAGGAAAATGGTCATGCCGGTTTTCGCCAGCTCCCGCAGGGTGGCGAAAATCTGTTTCACCACGATCGGCGCCAGGCCCAGGCTCGGCTCATCCAGCAGCAACAGCTTGGGCCGGCTCATCAGCGCCCGGGCGATGGCGAGCATCTGCTGCTCGCCGCCGGACATGGTCATCGCGCGCTGATTGCGGCGTTCTTCGAGCCGCGGAAACAGCTCGAACATGCGCTGCATGTCTTCCTTGGCGTGCTTGTCGCCGATCGGGATGGTGCCCATCAGCAGGTTTTCCTCGACGGTCATGTCGGGGAACACCCGCCGCCCTTCCGGCGACTGCGCGATGCCGTTGGAAGCGATGTAGTGCGATGACTTGTGGGTAATGTCTACGCCTTGATAGAGGATCTGCCCGCCCGCCGCGCGAGGCTGGCCGAAGATCGACATCAACAGCGTCGACTTCCCCGCACCGTTGGAGCCGATCAGGCTGACGGTTTCGCCTTCGTTGATCTGCAGCGAAACGCCTTTGAGGGCCTGGATCGGGCCGTAGAACACGTCCAGATCCTTGAGTTCGAGGATGGGTTGCGTCATACGACTTCCTCTTCGTCGGCGCCCAGGTAGGCCGCGATCACCTTCGGATCGTTACGAATGGCATCCGGACCGCCCTCGGCGATGACGATGCCGTGGTCCAGCACCACGATGTGATCGGAAATGCTCATTACCATGCCCATGTCGTGTTCGATCAGCACCACGGTCAGATCGTGCTCGTCGCGCAGCAGCCGGATCATCGCGCTCAGCGCTTCGGTTTCCTGAGGGTTGAGGCCGGCGGCCGGTTCGTCGAGGCAGATGATCTGCGGCCGCGTGCACATGGCCCGGGCGATTTCCAGACGGCGTTGCTGGCCGTAGGACAGTTCACCGGCCAGACGGTTGGCGCAGTCCACCAGATCCACCACTTCCAGCCAGTAGAACGCGCAGTCCAGCGCGTCGCTTTCAGCCTTGCGATAGCCCTTGGTGTTGAAGATGCCGGCCAGCATGTTGCGGTTGACCCACATGTGCTGCGCCACCAGCAGGTTTTCCAGCACCGACATTTCCTTGAACAGGCGAATGTTCTGGAACGTCCGGGCCAGGCCCGCGCGGTTCACCAGATGGGTGCCACCGAACATCTTGTAGTACAGGCGACTGGCGAAGTTTTTCGGTGAGACGAAGTCGGTCGGCTTGAACGATTCGCCCAGCAGCTGGATGACGTTGGTCTGCCGGCCGCGCACGTTGAGTTCGATCTTGCCGCCGGAGGCCTTGTAGAAGCCGGTCAGGCAGTTGAATACCGTGGTCTTGCCGGCGCCGTTGGGGCCGATCAGGGCAAAGATCGAGTTGCGTTTGACCTTCAGGCTGACATCGCTCAAGGCCTTGATGCCACCGAAATGCATCATCAGTTTTTCAACAGAGAGTACGACTTCACTCATGGCGCAGTCCTCTCATAGTGAATGGCACCTTTGCGTGGAGTGACCCCGGTACGGCTGATGCGGATCAGCCCGCGCGGTCGCCAGATCATCATCAACACCATCAGGATCCCGAACAGCAGCACGCGGTATTCGGCGAAGCCGCGCAGCAGTTCCGGGGCGACGGTCAGCACGAACGCTGCGATCACCACACCGATGGTCGAGCCCATGCCGCCGAGCACGACGATGGCGAGGATCAGCGCCGACTCGAAGAAGGTGAACGAGGTCGGGTTGACGAAGCCTTGGTAGGTGGCGAAGAACACACCCGCCAGACCCGCCGTGGATGCACCGATGGCGAACGCCGAGAGCTTGACCAGCACGTGGTTCAAACCCATCGAGCGGCAGGCGATTTCGTCTTCGCGCAGGGCTTCCCAGGCGCGGCCGACCGGCATTTTCACCAGACGATGCTTGATGTAAAGCACGGCCAGCACCACCAGGAACAGCACCGCATAGATGAAGTAATACTTCACGTCCGGGTTGTAGGCGATGCCGAAAAACTCGTGGAACGGCACCCCGCCATCTTTCGCCCGCTTGCCGAACTCCAGACCGAAGAAGGTCGGCAGTGGCGCCGGCATGCCGTTAGGGCCGCCAGTCAGCGATAGCCAGTTGTTGAGTACCAGACGAATGATTTCACCGAAGCCCAGGGTCACGATCGCCAGGTAGTCGCCATGCAGGCGCAGCACCGGGAAACCGAGGATGCAACCGGCGAGTCCGGCAGTGATCGCCGCCAGCGGCAGCACCGTCCAGAAGCCCAGCCCGAGGTACTGGTAACCGAGCGCCAGACCGTAGGCGCCGATGGCGTAGAACGCCACGTAACCCAGGTCGAGCAGCCCGGCGAGACCGACCACGATGTTCAGCCCCAGCCCCAGCAGCACGTAGATCAGTCCGAGGATGACCACGCCCAGCAGGTACGAGTTGGAAACGAAAGGCACGATCACGGCGATCACGATCAGCAGCGGGATGATCCAGCGCAGCCTGGATTTGTGATCGGCGGGCAGCACATGCACGCCTGAACCGGAGCTCTCGAATCCTTCGAGGATTTTCAGGCCCCTGGGGGTTTGCAGGAACAGGCTCAGGGCAAACCGGCCGGCCATGACGATGGCAATGATCCACGCCACGCGGGTCGGTTCGAGGTTGAAGCTGTAGCCGTCGAGTACCACGCCGACAATCGGCCCGAACACGATCAGGGCGATCAGACCGGCGAGAATCGCCTCAACCAGGCTCTTTTTCACATCAATGGATTTTGCAGTGGTTGAAGACATCGCTTACACCTTCGACACAAGAGGACGGCCCAGCAGGCCCTGAGGCCGGAAGACCAGAACAAGTACGAGCAGCGAGAAGCTGAACACGTCTTTGTAGTCGGAGTTGACCAGGCCCGAGAACAGCGACTCGGAGATCCCGAGGATGATCCCGCCGAGCATGGCGCCAGGCAGCGAGCCGATCCCGCCGAGCACCGCGGCGGTAAACGCCTTGATGCCGATGACGAAGCCTGCGTAGAAGTCGAACGTGCCGTAGTTCATGGTGATCAGCACGCCGGCCAGGGCCGCCATCGCTGCACCGATGATAAACACATAGGAAATCACCCGGTCGGTGTTGATCCCCAGGATCGATGCCATTTTGCGGTCTTGCTGGGTAGCGCGGCACATGCGGCCGAGCTTGGTGTACTTGATCACGTAGGTCAGCAGCCCCATCCCGACGAACGCCGCGACGAGAATGAAGACTTTGGTGTAGGTCAGCTGGACGAAGCCCGAGCCGACATCGATGCGCCAGGCGCCGGAAAGCAGCGTCGGAACACCCTGCTGGCGGGCGCCCTGGCTGATCTGGGCATAGTTTTGCAGGATCAGGGAGATACCGATGGCACTGATCAGCGGAGCCAGTCGGGTCGAGTTGCGCAGTGGTTTGTAGGCGATGCGTTCGATGACCCAGCCATACACCCCCGTGACGACGATGGTGAAAACCAGTGTGCCGAGCATCAGCAGCGGGAAGGATTCGATACCGAAGTAAGCCAGCAGAGCCAGACTGATTGCCGCGAGGTAAGCGGAAATCATGTAAACCTCGCCGTGGGCGAAGTTAATCATGCCGATGATGCCGTAGACCATTGTGTAGCCGATGGCGATCAGGCCATAGACCGACCCGAGGGTCAGGCCGTTGACCAGTTGCTGCAGGAAAATACCATCCATAACGCAATCTCACGCAGTGAGAACCTGCGCACCCGGGGGCGCGCGGTTCTTCTAGGAAAAATACAGATTTACGTCGGAGCATTGTCAGAGCGCAGTCAGCCCGACCACCACAGGATCCTGTGGGAGCGAGCTTGCTCGCGAAAGCGGTTAAACATTCAACAGGGATGTTGCCTGTGATTCCGTCTTCGTCGGAACGCCGCCCGGAGCAAGCTCGCTCCCACATGGGATGAGTGGGATCAACTGATCGCGTCAGCCCTTACTTCTGTTTTTCCAGCTGGTGATATTTGCCGTCCTTGTCCCACTGGTAAACCACGTAGTCGGAGACTTTCAGGTCGCCCTTGGCGTCCCAGGTCTTCTCGCCCATCACGGTCTTGACCGGGTTGGCTTTCAGCCATTTGGCAGCGTCTTCGCCATTGTTGGACTTGGCGCCATTGAAACCGGCGGCCAGTGCCTGGATCGAGGCGTAGGCGTACAGGGTGTAGCCTTCAGGCTCGGTGCCGGCCTTGCGGAATGCGTCTACCACGGTTTTGCTGTCCGGCAGCAGACGCGGGTCGGCGCCGAAGGTCATCAGCACGCCGTCGACGTATTGCGGGCCGCCGGCGGTGGTCACCAGTTCGTCGGTCACGATGCCGTCGTCAGACATGAACTTCACGTCTTTCAGGCCTTCGGTACGCAGTTGCTTGACCAGTGGACCGGCTTCCGGGTGCAGGCCGCCGAAGTAGACAACGTCGGCACCGGCCGCGCGGATCTTGGTGACCACGGCGCTGAAGTCTTTTTCACCACGGGTCAGGCCTTCGTACAGCACCGGCTTCACGCCGCGTTTTTCCAGCTGAGCCTTGGTCGCATCGGCCAGGCCCTGACCATAGGTGTCCTTGTCGTGCAGCACGGCCACTTTCTTGCCCTTGAGCACGTCGACGATGTAATCGCCGGCGACGATGCCTTGCTGGTCGTCACGCCCGCACATGCGGAACATGGCGCTCAGGCCGCGCTCGGTCACCTGCGGGTTGGTGGAGCCCGGGGTGATTGCGATAATGCCGGCTTCGTCGTAGATCTCGGACGCAGGAATGGTGGAGGACGAGCAGAAGTGACCGACCACACCGGCAACTTTCTGGTTGGTGAGGTCCTTGGCGACCGTCACCGCCTGTTTCGGCTCGCAGGCGTCGTCGCCCTTGACCAGGACGATCTTCTCCCCGTTGACGCCGCCCGCCGCGTTGACCGCGTCGGCCGCCGCTTGTGCCCCTTTCATGTACTGTTCGCCAAATGCCGCGTTGGCGCCCGTCATCGGACCCGCCACGCCGATTTTCACATCAGCTTGTGCAAACGAAGAAACACCCAGCGCAGTAGCCACTGCGAGGGCCAGAAAGCCTTTCTTGTAAAACGTCTGGGACATGAGGTGGTGCTCCAAGGTTTTTTTTAGTTGGCACTGCGACTTCACTTGAATGCTCAGAGCAAGGGCCGTGCCATCGGTTTTTTATTCTTCAAAAAGTCGCTGCTTTCTTGTTATTTCGACTGTTTCGTTCCCATTTTCATTGGGCGTGCAACCGTCTAAACCGCGGAAGGTGAAACCAATTATTTTTCAAGGCGCAACCCGCACGCGCCATCATTGCAACCGCGGCACCAAACGACGTGCAACCAGCCTGTAACAGCCCGCGTCACCGAACTGCACACTGCTGGTGCGGGACTGCTACAACCCGCACCATTACAGGCTAGTCGCTACATTGAAAAGCGCCGCGTCACGCAACAATTTTCAACACTCAGATGACGATCCGCAGGCACTGGCCCGCGTGATACAGCGAGAATCCGGCCTCGTACAGGCAACTGCGCAAGCCCGCACCCGTCAGGGGTTGCATCGGTGCGAAGGGAATCGGCAATGCCTGAGGATTTCCGTTACACAGGTAGTCGGCGAAGGCTTTGCCGACCACGGTGCCGGTGGTCACGCCACGGCCGTTGTAACCGGTGACGGCCACCAGTCCGGGCGCCGGTTCGAACAGGCGCATCAGGTGATCGGGAGTGAAAGCGATGCGCCCGGTCCAGGTGCATTCCCACTCCACGGGTTTGAGGTTGGGGAAGTAATGCTGCTGCACCCGGTCGGCCCAGGCCTTGAGGAACCACGTCGGTTTCTGATTACCGTTGCCGAGACTGCCCAGCAACAGACGCCCGTCCTTGTCACGGCGGATGCTGCTCAACACCTGACGGGTATCCCACGAGCCCTGCCCACCCGGGAGGATTTCCTGAGCGGCATCTTCGGTGAGCGGCACCGAAGCGACCTGATAGTAGTAACCGGGGAAAAAATTGCGTTTGAGTTCGGTCCAGTCGCCTTCGGTGTAGGCATTGGAGGCGATCACCACTTGCTCGGCGAGCACCGAACCCTGTTCGGTCTGCACCGACCATTTCGGCCCCTGGCGCTCAAGACGCGCGACCGGGGAGTGATCGAACATCTGACCGCCAAGGTTGATGACAGCGTTGGCCAGCCCCGTGACATAAGCCATCGGATTGAGCGTACCGGCGCGCCGGTCGAGCAGCGCAGCGGTGATCTTTTGCGTACCGGTCGCCTGCTCACACGCCTTGCCGGTCAGCAGTTCGATCGGCGCCCCCCGGCGCTTCCACTGTTCTTCGCGACTGCGCAGATCCGCCTCACCCTTGGCGTTGTGCGCCATGTGCAGGGTGCCTTCGCGGCGCAACTGGCAATCGATGTTGTATTTATCCACAAGGCTGAACACCAGCGCCGGCGCCGCACCCAGCATGCGGTTGAGCTGGCTGCCGACCGCTTCGCCGAAGCCGGCCTCGATCTCGTCCGGCGGGATCCACATCCCGGCGTTCACCAGTCCGACGTTGCGCCCGGAGCCGCCATGCCCGGCGCGATGGGATTCGAGCACACAGACGCTTTTGCCCTTCTCCAACAGATGCAGCGCCGCCGACAGCCCGGTAAATCCGGCGCCGATCACGCAGACATCAACCTTGACCTCGCCCCTGAGCGCCGTGTTATCCGGACGTTGCGGCGTGAGTTTTTCCCACAGACATTCTTCGCGTAACGGCATTGCCAGACTCCAACAGAAACCTGCCAAACACACCTAAAAGATCGTTCCCACGCTCTGCGTGGTAACGCAGTCAGGGACGCTCTGCGTCCCGAAAGCGAACGCAGAGCGTTCGGTGCAGCATTCCCACGCAGAGCGTGGGAACGATCAATAGCTTTGAGAAAACTGTCAGTCGAACGTAATGCCCTGCGCCAGCGGCAACTCCAGCGAGTAGTTCACGGTATTGGTCTGCCGGCGCATATACGCGCGCCACGCATCCGAGCCCGACTCTCGACCGCCGCCGGTTTCTTTCTCGCCGCCGAACGCGCCGCCGATCTCGGCACCGCTCGGGCCGATATTGACGTTGGCGATGCCGCAGTCACTGCCGACTGCCGACATGAATTTCTCCGCCTCACGCACATCGGTAGTGAAGATGCACGACGACAGGCCTTGAGGCACGGCGTTGTTCAGGCGCAGCGCCTCTTCGAAATCGCTGTAGCCGACCACGTAAAGGATCGGCGCGAATGTCTCGCTGCACACCACGTCGCTCTGCTCCGGCATTTCAACGATGGCCGGCGACACGTAGTAGGCATTCGGGAATTGATCTTCCAGTTGGCGCTTGCCGCCGAACACCCGACCGCCCTCGCTCAGCGCCTGCTCAAGCGCATCCTGCATGTTTTCGAAGCTGTGCTTGTCGATCAGCGGGCCGATCAGGTTGCCTTCCAGCGGATGGCCGATGCGGACTTTGGAGTACGCGGCTTTGAGGCGGGTGACGATCTCTTCTTTCACCGATTCATGGGCGATCAGGCGCCGCAATGTGGTGCACCGCTGGCCGGCAGTGCCGACGGCGCTGAACAGAATGGCGCGCACGGCCATGTCCAGATCGGCGCTCGGGCCGAGAATCATCGCGTTGTTGCCGCCCAATTCGAGAATGCTGCGGGCAAAGCGTGCGGCGACTTTCGGCGCCACCTCGCGGCCCATGCGGGTGCTGCCGGTGGCGCTGATCAGCGCGACACGCGGGTCATCCACCAGCGCTTCGCCGGCATCGCGACCGCCGATGATTACCTGGCTCAAGTGCGCCGGGGCATCGCTGAAATTCTTCAGTACGCGTTCGAACAGCGCCTGACAGGCCAGCGCGGTCAGCGGGGTTTTCTCCGAAGGTTTCCACACCACCGGGTTGCCGCAGACCAGCGCCAGCGTGGTGTTCCACGCCCACACCGCGACCGGGAAGTTGAATGCACTGATCACGCCAACCACGCCCAGCGGATGCCAGGTTTCACGCATGTGGTGGCCCGGGCGCTCGGAGGCGATGGTCAAACCGTACAACTGGCGGGACAGACCGACGGCGAAGTCGCAGATGTCGATCATCTCCTGCACTTCACCGAGGCCTTCCTGGGTGATCTTGCCCGCTTCCCAGGACACCAGTTCGCCGAGCTCGGTCTTGTATTCGCGCAGCACTTCGCCGAACTGACGCACCAGCTCGCCGCGACGCGGGGCTGGCACCTTGCGCCATTGTTCGAACGCATGATCAGCGCGACTGATGTGCTGCTCGACTTCGGCCGGGCCTTCCCAGTTCACGGCGCCGATGCGGCTGCCGTCGATGGGCGAATGCACCGGCACTTTGCCGTTCTGGTACAGGGCCGGGTTCACACCTAGACGATCAAGCAATGCGGCAACCATGGGTCACTCCTCAAGCAAAAAACTGAATGTGTGCGGGCGCGTTTTCACGACCGGGCAGACCTTTAGTTGTAGCGTCAGGAAGGCTGTGCAACAAACGACCTTTACGCGAGATATCATTCCGTTTATTCATGCTGCGCAGAAAGACAAGAAAAGGATCGCCCATGCTGAACAAACGCCACTTGCCGTCGATCACCGCGTTGCAGTGCTTCGAGGCCGTGACCCGGCACCTGAGTTTCACCCGGGCCGCCGAGGAACTGAACCTGACCCAGAGCGCTGTCAGCAAGCAGGTGGCGCAGCTCGAAGAATTGCTGCAGCACTTGTTGTTCCGCCGGGTACGCCGCCGTTTGCAGATGACCCCGGCTGGCGATCTGTACCTGGTGGAAGTCAGAAAAATACTGACCCAGGTCGAGATGTCGACCCATTACCTGCGTTCCTACGGCGGCGAGACCGAAGTCCTGCGCGTTTCCACGCCCTCGACCTTCGGCGCACGCTGGCTGGTGCCGCGCCTCAAGGGCTGGCGCCTGCGCCATCCGTCGATTCATCTGGATCTGTGCAACGAACAGGAAGCCGATGATTTGCTGCAAGGGCGCAGCGATCTGGCGTTCTATTTCGGCCAGGGTTCACGCCCCGGCACCGAATGCCTGAAGTTGTTCGGCGAAGAGTTGGTGCCGGTCTGCGCGCCCGGCAGCCTGCCGGACACGCCGTTGACTGATCCAACGCAACTCACCGATATGGTCCTGCTGCAGAATGCTTCGCGCCCGCAAGCGTGGCACGACTGGTTCGACAGCCAGGGCTACCAGACCGAGCACAGCTACCACGGCCCGCGCTTCGAAACCTTTTATATGTGCATCCGCGCCGCTCAGGTCGGCTGCGGCGTCGCCCTGCTGCCGAGGTTTCTGGTGGAAGAGGAATTGGCCGACGGCAAACTGATCATTCCCTGGCAGCATGCAATGCCCAGCAGCGATGCGTATTACCTGGCCTACCCGGAACACGCGGCGGAAGTGCCCAAGGTACGGGATTTCGTGAAGTGGATGCTGGAGCAGATCGACAGTCCTATTGGCTAAAGGTCAGGCAATAACAAACAACCCATCCACGACTTTGGTTTGAGTGAGTCGCGCACGCAGGTCGTCATCGATAACCGGATCATCAACGTCATAAAGACGTACTCGGCGATAGGCATCGATCCGATTGATTTCCTGGCCCAGATATTCCCAAACGACTCGCGAACAAGCCGGAGCACGATTATCCGCAGCGGACACGCCCATTTTCAGACCGTTAAGCCGAGTGATGCAGCTCTTGAAGCTTGGTATGAGAATGGTCTGGCTGATCTCGTTCGAGGTCAGCGACTCGTAGTCGATAAGGAACAGGCGATCTCTGAGGTAGTAAGCGAACCCGATGTATCGATACCTTTCAAACTCACCTTCGGCACCCGCAATCTGTAAGCACTCGTTTCGCTCATAGACGATGTCTGATCCCTCTTCACGGACGTGCACCAGCGAGCACAGGATCGAGCCAGGCTCCGTCATAGCGTGGTAGTACTCATAGTAGTAACCAGTATGCGCCTTGAGTTCCGGCGAGGAGTGTTGACGCAGGTGTCCAAGCATTCTCTGCGAAGCAGTTTGTTCTTCGACCGTACCGGGCTTCCTCGATCTCATGCCGATCAGTGTGATGAATTGCTCTGTCGGAAGCGCTATTTCAAACGCCTCGACCCCGAAAAAGTCGCAGATTCTTTTCAAGTTGAAAGCTGTAGGCACACTATTCCCACATAGATACTTATTAAATTGCCCACGATTAATTCGAATCTTCCTACAGACTTCCGCGACAGATCTGTAGTGACTGCACAAAAGCCTTAAGTTAGCTGGAAGAAACTCCCACATAAATATTCCTGAAACGATTTTAGAAGACACAAACATAGCAGCAACCCGCATCACTTTTAAGCAACTTGCGAAATTGCGCCCAACGAAATATGGCCGGATATTACGAGCCCTGAAAGGTTTCAGGAATTGACCAGCCAATAAAAAACGCCAGCACTTTCAATAGCAAGGAGCTTTGAATGCTAGACATCATCAACGACTTTCTTTCGGGAAAGGTTTTGATCCCTGTAGTCCTTGGACTGGGTAGCTATTTCACCATCCGATCAAGGTTTGTCCAGTTCAGATATTTCCTGCACATGTTTACCGTTTTACCGGGCAGTTGGCGCAGCGGCAGTCGCCAACTGAGTTCGCTTCAGGCATTGACCCTCAGCCTCGCCGGGCGGGTGGGCACGGGCAACATCGTCGGGGTAGGGATTGCTGTGAGCATGGGGGGCCCCGGTGCCGTGTTCTGGATGTGGATGACAGCGTTGCTCGGCATGTCGAGCAGCTTCTTCGAATGCACACTGGGCCAGCTCTACAAACGTAGCGATGGGAATGGCCTGTTTCGAGGCGGGCCCTCCTGGTACATCGAGCACGGACTGGGCAAACGCTGGCTCGGATCAATTGCAGCACTTCTGCTGCTGGTGACGTTTGGATTTGCAATCAATGGTCTCGAATCACATGCGGTCTCACATTCGCTGAAAGACGCTTTTGGTCTGGCGCCGATAGGGTCAGGGCTCATATTGGCGCTACTGCTCGGGGTAGTTTTCATGGGCGGGATAAAACGAATAGCTGCCGTAGCCGACCTGTTGGTGCCGCTGAAGGTTCTCGCTTACATCGGCGTTACGAGCTATGTGATCGTGCTGCAGTTCGATCAGGTTGCGCCAATGCTGATGACCATCATCCGCAGTGCATTCGGTCTGGATCAGGCCTTTGGTGGATTGGTCGGCAGCGCAATAGTCATGGGGGTGAGACGCGGTGTGTTTTCCAATGAAGCGGGACTGGGCAGCGCTCCCAATGTTGCTGCCGTGGCGAAAACCGACCATCCGGTGGCACAGGGCGTCGTGCAGGCATTCAGCGTATTCATCGACACGTTCGTGATTTGTACGTGCACGGCATTACTCATTTTGCTTTCGGGTTTCTACTCACCGGGATTTGAGGGCGACGGCGTTGCGCTGGCGCAAAACTCGTTGGCAGCCGTGGTCGGCGAATGGGGGCGAATGTTCATCAGTGTGGTGCTGGCGCTGTTCGTCTTCACGGCGATGCTCTACAACTACTACCTCGGGGAAAACAGCCTTCGGTTCATGTTTGGCGAACCCCGAAAAACGCTGTTCTTCTACCGATCGCTGGTATTGGTTTTGGTGTTATGGGGGGCGGTAGAGGATCTTTCGACCGTGCTTGCTTTCGCCGACATCACCATGACGTTGCTGGCGCTGGTCAACCTTGTATCCATGGCACTGCTGTTTAAAGTTTGCCTGCGGATCTTGCGAGATTACGACGAGCAGCGTCGTATCGGAATCAAGACGCCCCTTTTCGACTCCAGCAAGTTTCTTGATCTTGATCTCGACCCCTTGGCCTGGCCACCGCAACCAAGGGAAGTACAAACAATAAATCGCAGTTCGTCATCGGTAACCAACGAAGCAACTACACGATCAGCTTGAAAAATCAGGCCGAGTGCTGAGCCATTTGCCCTGCAATGGCTCAGCGAACCAATACACAAGTACTTCACCGAATCGAATTAAAGAACAAACAGCTCTTCTACTCATTAAGCCGAAAACAATTATCAGGACGCGCCCGATGAATCGTTATTCCCCACTTAAAGCCAACTCGACCAACAGCCCGACCTATTTAATAGATACACACGCCGCGCCTAGCGAACTATTCGAAGATGCCTGTTTCAGAATCCGCGCGGCTGTCGGCCTTCTAGAGACTCTGACATCCGTAACCATCAAGGACATCAATGACTCAGATCTTTACCGACTGCTACTCCCTGTTTATGTATTGCTTCAGGATGGCGTTGCCAGGCTCGATCAGCTTTCCTTCAAGGGGGGCTTCGCCAATGCCTGAAGCAGCCACTTATGCAATGCTCAGGGCAGCAATGATCAAAGCGGTCGAAACAAATCTCATCCCTAGGCATTCGCTTCTCGAAGAGTACATAAAAAGCTGGGAGCGACTTGAGCGGGTCATTCAAGCGGCGCTCGATGTGTATCCCGAACAAAAAACTGCTTCAGGACAAAAAAAGCAAAAGCCTTCAAAGACGAAAGCAGGCCACCGAGCAAAAAATCGCTAGCAATCTTCATTCAGGATATGCGCCACTAGCCCCATTGATTGATACCGCGCCAATGCGCGGCCCGCCTGGAGACCCCGTTATGAGCGAGAGTGTGTTTGCCGATCGCATCGTGCAGAACCTGCTCGACACCGACTTCTACAAACTGACGATGATGCAGGCGGTGCTGCACAACTACCCCAACGTCGAAGTCGAATGGGAGTTTCGCTGCCGTAACAGTGAGGATCTGCGTCCGTATCTGGCGGAGATCCGCTTTCAGGTCGAGCGTCTGGCCGAGTTGAGTCTGAGCGCCGATCAGTTGAGCTTTCTCGAGCGCATCTCGTTCCTCAAGCCGGATTTCCTGCGTTTCCTCGGTCTGTTCCGCTTCAACCTGCGCTACCTGCACACCGGCATCGAGAACGGCGAGTTGTTCATCCGCCTGCGTGGGCCGTGGCTGCATGTGATCCTGTTCGAAGTGCCGCTGCTGGCGATCGTCAGCGAAGTGCGCAACCGCTATCGCTACCGCGAAACGCTGCTGGAACAGGCCCGCGAACAGCTTTACCGCAAGTTCGACTGGCTGACGGCCAACGCCTCGGCCGAAGAGCTGTCGCAGTTGCAGGTCGCCGATTTCGGCACCCGTCGACGGTTTTCCTACCGGGTGCAGGAAGAAGTGGTGAACGTGCTCAAGCACGATTTCCCCGGGCGTTTTGTCGGCACCAGCAACGTGCACCTGTCCCGCGAGCTGGACATGAAACCACTGGGCACCATGGCCCACGAGTGGATCATGGCGCACCAGCAACTCGGCCCGCGACTGATCGACAGCCAGATTGCCGCCCTCGATTGCTGGGTCCGCGAGTACCGCGGCCTGCTGGGAATCGCCCTGACCGACTGCATCACCACCGATGCCTTCCTCGGCGACTTCGATCTGTTCTTCGCCAAGCTGTTCGACGGCTTGCGCCACGATTCCGGGGATCCGGTGCTGTGGGGCGAAAAATGCATCGCCCACTATCACAAGCTCGGCATCGATCCGATGAGCAAGACTCTGGTGTTCTCCGACAGCCTGACGCTGCCCAAGTCGCTGGAGATCTTCCGGGCACTGCGGGGGCGGATCAATGTCAGCTTCGGCATCGGCACCAACCTGACCTGTGACATTCCGGGTGTCGAACCGATGAGCATCGTGCTTAAAATGACCGCCTGCAACGGCCAACCGGTGGCGAAGATCTCCGACGAGCCGGGCAAGACCCACTGCAAAGACCCGAATTTCGTCGCCTATTTGCGACACGTTTTCCAGGTTCCTGCCGTTTCCAGCCTTTCTAGCAAGGAGTGAATTCATGCAAGCCGTACAGCGTGAGATTGCTGAACAGCTCAACGTTCAGCCGCCGTTCGCCGATTACCAGGCCCTCGAAGCGGAAGTCGCCCGACGCATCACCTTCATCCAGGATTGCCTGACCAATTCCGGGCTCAAGACCCTGGTGCTGGGCATCAGCGGCGGTGTCGACTCGCTGACCGCAGGCCTGCTGGCCCAGCGCGCCGTGCGTGAACTGCGCGAGCGCACCGGTGACGAGGCCTACAAGTTCATCGCCGTGCGCCTGCCGTACGACGTGCAGTTCGATGAGCACGATGCCCAGGCTTCGGTGGACTTCATCGCCCCGGACGAGCGCCATACCGTCAACATCGGCCCGGCAGTGAAATCCCTGGCCAGCGAAGTCGCAGCCTTCGAAGGCAAGCACGCGGTGTCGGTGGATTTCGTGCTCGGCAACACCAAGGCGCGGATGCGCATGGTCGCCCAGTACACGATCGCCGGCGCGGCGCATGGTCTGGTGATCGGCACCGACCACGCGGCGGAAGCGGTAATGGGTTTCTTCACCAAGTTCGGTGACGGCGCCTGCGATCTGGCACCGCTGAGCGGTCTGGTGAAAAACCAGGTCCGGGCCATCGCCCGCAGCTTCGGGGCACCGGAATCGCTGGTGGAAAAAGTGCCGACGGCGGATCTGGAAGACCTGTCGCCGGGCAAACCGGACGAAGCGTCCCACGGCGTGACCTACGCCGAGATCGACGCTTTCCTGCACGGCGAGCCGGTGCGTCAGGAGGCGTTCGACATCATCGTCAACACCTACAAAAAGACTCATCACAAGCGCGTCATGCCGTTTGCGCCTTGAATTCCGGGCATAAAAAAAGCGTCCCTCGGGACGCTTTTTTTTGACCCTGTGTTGCTTACTTCAGGGTCACGGTGCCTTTCATCATCGAGATGTGGCCCGGGAACGAGCAGAAGAAGCCGTACTTTTCGTCAGCCTTCAACTTGGATACGTCGATGGTCAGCGAGTCGGTTTCCTTGGCGCCGATGATTTTGGTGTGAGCGATGACGCGCTCGTCGCCGTCCTTCAGGTAGTTCTTGTCGATGCCGGCGGCCAGGCCGTCGGTGGCGATCGGCTGCATGTCGGCTTCTTTGCTGATCACCAGGTTATGGCCCATGACGTTCTTCGGCAGGCTGCCGGAGTGGGTCAGTTCGACGGTGAAGGTCTTGCAGCTCTTGTCGATCACGATCTCCTTGGTATTGAAGGACATCTGGTCGGTGGAGTCAACGGTGGTTTTGCACTCGGCAGCCATCAATTGGCTGCTGGCCAGCGCCAGCAGGGATACCGCAACAACTTTGGAAAACATGGTGAATCTCCAAGGCAGGGTTAACAAAACACGAATGGTTGGAAGACTGCCTGAAATCTTCGCAAGTTCCTATGACTTGAGTCAAAAATTGTATACAACTTTCAGGCTATGACACTCATCGAAACAATCTAACAGCCAGACGTTTGGGCGGGACGTATCTTCAGGGCTCAACTCAACCGGAGCATCCGTCATGTCCTTCAACAGCCTGTTGTGCAGTCTGCTCGCCGCCTACGCCTGTGGTGCCAGCGGTACTTATGAAACCCCGAAACACGAAGTCTAGCCCTTGGATCAGGGCGTGCCAGCCATTACCCTGTGACCGATTGACCCAGGAGGAAGGCATGTCTCTCACATCCGTTTGTGTATTTTGCGGTGCCAACGCCGGCACCACCCCGGCGTACACCGAAGCCGCCATTGCCCTCGGCAAGGCTATCGCCGAACGTAAGCTGACCCTGATCTATGGCGGTGGCGCCGTCGGCCTGATGGGGATTGTCGCCGATGCCGCGCTGGCGGCCGGTGGCGAAGTGATCGGCATCATCCCGCAGAGCCTGATGGACAAGGAAATCGGTCACAAAAGCCTGACACGTCTGGAAGTAGTCGACGGCATGCACGCGCGCAAGGCGCGGATGGCCGAACTCAGCGATGCGTTCATCGCCCTTCCCGGCGGCCTCGGCACTCTGGAAGAGCTGTTCGAAGTCTGGACATGGGGCCAGCTCGGCTACCACGGCAAGCCGCTGGGCCTGCTGGAAGTGAACGGTTTCTACAGCAAACTCACTGCATTTCTCGATCACATCGTCGGCGAAGGCTTCGTTCGCGCACCACACCGTGACATGCTGCAAGTGAGTGAATCGCCGCAAACGCTGCTCGAAGCCCTCGATAACTGGAAGCCTACCGTCACGCCCAAATGGGTCGACCAGAAACCCGGTTAACCGCCGGGCACCGATACAGGGCAGAATACGCGCCGCTCAACCTCACCTTCGACCCCAGAGGATCGCCCATGGCCAAACCCAATTACTCCTTCGCCAAACGTCAACGTGACCTGGCCAAGGAACAGAAGAAAGAGGAAAAGCTTCAGCGCAAGAAACAGATGGCTGAAGAAGCGGCACTGAACCCTGACGGTGAAGTGGCGACCGATGATGATGTTGAGGCACCGAAAGACCAGGCACCCGAGGCCTGAGCAATACCGCAGGACCACTGAACGCAATTCCTGTGGGAGCGGGCTTGCTTGCGAAAGCGCCGTGACATTCACGATGGATGTGACTGACATATTGCTTTCGCGAGCAAGCCCGCTCCCACATTTGATCTTCACTCCTCCAGAGGCATCACGGTGACGCGGACTTCCGGGTCGTGATTGCCACCGCCCAATATCACCCCGCGCAACGGCGACACATCGGAGAAATCCCGCCCCCAGGCCAAGGTGATGTGCTCCAGCGCCGGCTGCACATTGTTCGTCGGGTCGAAATCCACCCAGCCCAGCACCGGGCAAAACACTGAAACCCAGGCATGGGACGCATCGGCACCGATCAACCGTGGCTGCCCCGGTGGCGGTTGAGTCAGCAGATAGCCGCTGACGTAACGCGCCGCCAACCCGCGTGATCGCACGCAGGCGAGCATCAAGTGCGCGAAGTCCTGACAGACCCCGCGCCGGCGCTCCAGCACTTCAACGAGTGGCGTCGCGACTTGCGTGGCTTCGGCGTCGAAGGTGAATTCGCTGAAGATCTTCTGCATCAGAGCCTGCACACCCAGCATCAATGGTCTGCCGGCCGGGAAACAGCTCTCCGAGAACTCGACGAAACTGCGCTTCAGGTGCACGTAGGGCGACTGGAATCGATAGCGGCAGGCTTCCAGCAACGAAGCAGACAGCGGCTGGCTGCTGTAGGTCAGCGCGTTACGCGTCAATTCCCAGGCCGGCGACTGATGGAAATCCACCACGGGCCGTGCCAGCACCTCGACCGTCAGCCGTGCATTGACCTGCAACTCATCATGTGGCCGTTCGAAGGCCAGGCGGGTCAGCGGATTGCCGAACACATCCTGCTCGTCACGGCGGGTGGTCGGCTCCGGACTGATCAGTAATTGCTGTTCGGTGCAGCGCTGCCACTCGCATTCGCGCGGCCACAGGTGCGCCAGTTGCTGAGCCAGGGACACCGGGCTGTCATAGCGATAGCAGGTGTCGTGAAAGATCTGGTAATGGGCGCTCATCAGACGGACACCGTGCGCTGGCTGACATCATCGACATGGGCGAAATGGCGCAGCGCCAGACGATCCGACACCTGACTGCTGGCGTCGGCGATCTCCTGCAACAGATCCGCCAGACCATCGAGGGCCGCGCGCACGCTGGATTCGCCGAACAGCGGATTCTCCAGACAGCTCAGGTCGAAACGCGCCAGACGCTCGACCAGCGGCGGCAATCCAGCCTCCCTCGGCACACCGAAATCATCGTTCAGACGCTTGAGGGTGCGGGTCACCAGCTTCAACTGGAACAGCACCGCATGGGGGTTCTGCTCATCCAGCAGCAACAGGTCGAGCACCGGAATCAATTGCGCCACCGCCAGATAGCGCGAGCGATAGGTGATGCTGCTATTCCCCAACTCCAGCAACCACTCAAGCCCGGCCTGATCGAATGCCCCGGCGCCGCGCAGGAATCCCGCGAGGCTGCTGCTGAGAAACTGCAGGCGCTCGATCCGCCGGCCGATCATCAGGAAACGCCAGCCTTCGTCGCGGGTCATGTCATCGAGAGCAAACCCGGACAGCGCCGCCAGCGACATCACCAATCGGTTGAGAAAATCCAGCAGTTCGCCAAAATCCGGTTCGTCGGTGTCCAGCTCCGAAGCCTCGCGTTGCAGCTCCACCAGCGCCTGCCAGTTTTCACGGGACAGCTTGCCGCGCACCTGGGATGCCGCCCACTGCAAGCGTTGCAGGTTGGAGCGCAGGCTGAACGACCAGTCCTCGCCGAGCAGTGCCGCGAGCAGACGCTCCGGCAGCTTGCCTTCGTCCGGCAGCAGCATCAGTCGCTCGCCGAGCTCCACGGCAGCCTGCAGGGCCTGCGGGTCATCGCCGTCGACGTAGCGCGCCAGCATGATCCGCAGCAGCCGCGCACTGTCGTCGCAACGCTCGCAGTAACGGCCGAACCAGAACAGGTTCTCCACCACCCGCGACGGCAGATACGGATCGCGGCGCACCAGATCAGGCACGCCGATGTTGCGCTGGGCTTTCCACTGCTCGCCGCTTGGCGGCCGGTCCCCCAGCACCCAGGTGTCCTTGCTCGCGCCGCCGCGCTGCATCGATACCACTTCGGCATCGGCTTCGGCCGCGACCCGGGTCAGCCCACCAGGCAGCACCCGATAACCGTCGTGACTGGCCACGGCGTACATGCGCATGCCGATTGCCCGGGGTTGCAGTTGCCCGTCCTCGGGCTGCCAGATCGGTGCCTGGGACAACTGGGCGAGTTCTTGCGCAACGTACGCATAAGGACGGGCCTGCATGCGCGCGGCGAGACTTTCACGCTGTTTTTCGCTCAGATCCCGGGCAAAAACCGGAGCGAAGCTTTGCGACGGGAACGCCGGTTTGATCAACAGCTCCGGCAGTTTCTCCAGCGCCTGGGCCAACACCGGCACCTCACCGCACCACCACGTGGCAATGGACGGCAGGATCAGCTCTTCGCCGAACAGGTACTGATTGATCTTCGGCAGGAAACCCAGCAGCCCCGGCGACTCCAGCACCCCGCTGCCCAGCGCATTGGCCACCAGCACCCGGCCCTGACGCACCGCCTCCAGCAATCCCGGAACGCCGAGCGCCGAATCCGTGCGCAACTCCAGCGGATCGCAAAAGTCATCGTCGAGCCGGCGCATGATCGCGTGTACCCGGCGCAGGCCACTGAGGGTTTTCAGGTAGACCGTGGCATCGCGCACCGTCAGGTCACCGCCCTCCACCAGCGGATAACCGAGCTGGCGCGCCAGATAAAGATGTTCGAAATAGCTCTCGTTGAAACGCCCTGGGGTCAGCAACACCACCAGCGGTGCGTCATCGTCGCAAGGCGCCTGACGGGCCAGGGTTTCCTGCAAGGTGCGGAAGAATCCGGCCAGATGCTGCACCTTCATATCCCGGTACATCTCGGGGAAGGCACGGGACACGATGGTGCGGTTTTCCAGCGCGTAACCGGCACCCGATGGCGCCTGAGTACGATCCGCCGTCACCCACCAGCGCCCGTCCGGCGTGCGCGCCAGATCCACGGCATACAGATGCAGAAAGGCCCCATCCGGCGGCGCAATGCCCTGACAGGGCCAGAGGAAGTTGTTGTGACCGAACACCAGCTCCGCCGGTAGCAAGCCTTCGCGAATCAACTGTTGCGGGCCATACAGGTCCGCCAGCACCGCATTGAGCAGCCGCGCGCGCTGGGCGATTCCGGCAGACAGCTGTTGCCACTCATCGGCGGCGATCACATGGGGCAGCAGGTCCAGCTCCCAAGGACGATCCGCACCCTTGGGGTCGGCATAGACGTTGTAGGTGACGCCGTTTTCCTGAATCTGCCGGGTCAGCAACGCCTGGCGCTGCGCCAGTTGCGCCGGAGTGCTGCGCTGCAATTGGTCGACCAGTCGCCGCCAGTGCGGGCGCACCGCTCCGCTGTCGTCGAGCAGTTCGTGATAGGTGCCCGCCGTAAGCGGGTAGCGGTCAAGCAGGTCAGGCATGGAAAGCTCGGCAGCCGGCAAGGTTCGGTCAGACTAACGCAGGCACATGACGCCCGGATATACGAAAAATCCGGGGGTCGTGTACGAATCAAAAGCGTCGTAAATCGAGTGTCATCGGAAACTCGTCGGAAATAGTCAGATTCGGTATAGGAAGTTTCCCCGGCGTATGTCCGATGCGGAAGAAACGCGCCATGCGCCGGCTCTCCGCTTCGTTGGCGTTGACCGGCAGCGTTTCGTAATTGCGCCCGCCCGGATGCGCGACGTGGTACTGGCAACCGCCCAGCGAGCGCTGCATCCAGGTATCAAGCAAGTCGAACACCAGCGGCGCATGCACCGGGATCGTCGGTTGCAGGCAGTTGGCCGGTTGCCATGCGCGAAAACGCACACCGGCAACAAACTCGCCCACCCGGCCGGTCGATTGCAGCGGCACCGGGATGCCATTGCAGGTCAGCAGATAACGCTGCGGCGGCAGCCCCGAAAGCTTGACCTGCAAGCGCTCCAGCGATGAATCGACATAGCGCACCGTACCACCCGCCGCGCCCTCCTCGCCCAGCACATGCCAGGGTTCAAGGGCCTGACGCAATTCCAGTTCGATACCGTTGACGGTGTAGTCGCCGACCTTGGGAAAGCGAAACTCCAGATGCGCCGCAAACCATTCGGCGCGCAAGGGGTAACCGGCATTGTTGAGTTCGACGATGACGTCGGCGAAGTCCTGCTCGATGAAGTGCGGCAAGAGGAAGCGGTCGTGCAGTTCCGTCCCCCAACGCACCAGCTTCGGCGGCGCATAAGGCTCGCGCCAGAACCGCGCCACCAGCGCCCGCAACAACAGCTGTTGCGCCAGACTCATGCGCGCATGGGGCGGCATCTCGAACGCGCGCAACTCCAGCAGACCGAGGCGCCCGGTGGCGCCATCCGGTGAATACAGCTTGTCGATGCAGAACTCGGCGCGGTGGGTGTTGCCGGTGACGTCGATCAGCAAGTTGCGCAGCAAGCGATCGACCAGCCACGGCGGGCAGTCTTCTCCCGGCGCCGGCATCTGCGCGAAAGCGATTTCCAGCTCATATAGCGCATCGTTGCGCGCTTCATCGACTCGCGGCGCCTGAGAGGTCGGGCCGATGAACAGTCCGGAAAACAGGTAGGACAGCGAAGGATGGTTGTGCCAGTAGCTGATCAGGCTGCGCAGCAGATCCGGACGGCGCAGAAACGGTGAATCGCCCGGAGTCGCGCCACCAAGCACGAAATGGTTGCCGCCGCCGGTTCCGGTATGTCGTCCGTCGACCATGAATTTCTCGGTGGACAGTCGGGTCTGGCGCGCTTCTTCGTACAGAAACTCGGTGCGCTCGACCAACTCATCCCAGGTCGCCGACGGCTGTACGTTGACCTCAATCACGCCGGGATCCGGCGTAATGCGGAAGTTGCTCAGACGCGGATCGCTCGGCGGCTCATAACCCTCCAGCAATACCGGGCAATGCAGTTCCTCGGCAGTGGCTTCGATGGCAGCCACCAGTTCCAGATAATCCTCGACCCGCTCCAGCGGTGGCATGAACAGGTACAACCGGCCTTCCCGGGCCTCGGCGCAGAATGCCGTGCGGGTCAGCCAGTCGGCGGATTCGTCAATCTTCGGCACACGCTCGTCCACCGGAGCCGGCTCACGGTGATCATTGAGCTGCGATGTTTCGGGCAGTTCGGGAAAGTCCTGATTCGGGTCATTCGGATGAATGAACGGATACTCCGCCGCCTTCACCCAGGGCTGCGAGCCCAACGGCAGGCGATACCCGAGCGGTGAATCCCCCGGCACCAGCCGGCAATGTTCATCGCGCAGATACCAGCGCCCGCTCTGCCATTGATCGCCCTTGGCGGTGCGCGCCAGCGGCAGTACCTGGCCGATGACCTTGTCCAGCCCCTGACTGAACACCTTGCGCAGTCGCGCACGTTCCAGAGGTTCCTCCAGACGCGAGTCTTCGGCGCTGACGTTGCTCGGCAAGGCGCCCTCGCGCCAGAGGTAATAAAAATTGTCTTCGTAGGCCGGAAAAACAAAGCGTGTCGGCAATTTCAGGCGTTCGGCGACGCTTGCCAGAAAACGCCCGGCCAGTGCGCCATCGGCGCCGTAGTCCTGCTGCTCATCGGCGATCAGCGCGTTGTTGTGCCAGATCGGCACGCCGTCGCGACGCCAGTAGCAATTCAGCGACCAGCGCGGCAGTTGCTCGCCCGGATACCACTTGCCCTGGCCGAAATGCACCAGCCCTTTGGGTGCGTAGTGCTTGCGCATGCGCTGGAACAGTTCGGCGGAGAGCCGGCGCTTGTCCGGGCCCAGCGCGGCGGTGTTCCATTCGGCGCCGTCGGGGTCGTCGATGGATACGAAGGTCGGTTCGCCCCCCATGGTCAGGCGTACATCACCTTCCAGCAGGTCGGCATCGATCTGCCGACCCAGCGCCTGGATCGCCAGCCATTGCTCATCGGTGTAGGGCTTGGTGACGCGTGGGGCTTCCCAGATCCGCTCCACCGACATGTCGTGGCTGAACTCGCATTCGCAAGGCTCCACCATTCCACTGATCGGCGCCGCCGAGGACGGATCGGGACTGCAGGCCAGCGGAATATGCCCTTCCCCGGCGAACAGTCCGGAGGTCGCATCAAGACCGATCCAGCCGGCGCCGGGCAGGTACACCTCGCACCAGGCGTGCAGGTCGGTGAAGTCCACTTCGGTGCCGGACGGGCCGTCGAGGCTTTTCACGTCGGCCGTCAGTTGGATCAGGTAACCGGAGACGAAACGTGCCGCCAGTCCGAGATTGCGCAGCAGTTGCACCAGCAGCCAAGCGGAGTCGCGACAAGAGCCGGAGGCGTGTTCAAGCGTGTGCTCCGGGGTCTGTACGCCCGGCTCCATGCGAATCAGGTAATTGATGTCTTCGCTCAGACGCTGGTTGAGCGCCACCAGGAAATCCACGGCCGGCAGCGGCGTGCGGTCGATGGCGTCCAGGTACGCCTTGAACTTCGGCGTCAGCGGCAGGGTTTCGAGGTACGGCGCCAGTTCCTTGCGTTCATCGGCGGCGTAGGCGAAGGGGATTTTCTCGGCGTAGGGCTCGAGGAAAAAGTCGAACGGATTGAACACCGCCATCTCGGCCAGCAGATCGACCTCGATCCGCAGTTCGGCGGTTTTCTCGGGAAACACCAGGCGTGCGAGGTAGTTGCCCTGAGGGTCCTGCTGCCAGTTGATGAAGTGCTGTTCGGGCGAGACCTTCAGTGAATAAGACAGAATCCGCGTGCGGCTGTGGGCAGCCGGGCGCAAACGCACGATCTGCGGGCCGAGTTCGACAGCGCGGTCGTAGCGGTAATGCGTGACGTGATGCAATGCGACATGAATCGACACGGCGTGCCTCCTGCGAGCCCAAGCGTATTCGAAAGCGCGCAAGACTTATGCCATGCAGAGGCTTGGGCGCTTTCCCGGAATGCTCAGGGCAGTACAGCACCAAAATCGGGCGATGCGGTGAAATGGTTTGGCACAGTTGCACGCAAATGTTGCGAAAGCGGCTTGGTACTTGATCGTTCCCACGCTCCCGCGTGGGAATGCAGCCCGTGACGCTCTGCGTCACTGGACGCGGAGCGTCCCTAGAGGCATTCCCACGCAGACGGTTCGACGCCTCGACGTGGGAACGATCAGCAAAACGCCAACCCGAAAGTTGGCGTTCTGTTCAGCTCAAGTGCGTTTCAGCGCGGTACGACCGGCTTGCGTGCCGGTTTCGGCCCTTTGCCTTTCGCCGCTTCCTTGCGCTCCTTGGCGGCCTGCTGGTTGCGGGCGAATGCCGCGGCCTTGGCCTGTTCACGCTTGTCCCAAGGATTGCCGCCGTCGCTGGCACGCGGTGGCAGACCGGTGTGCTGGGTAAGGATCTTGGTGGTCTTCTCTTTCGCGACCTTATGGCTGCCGGCCGGCGTCGAGTTCTTGCGACGGGCACTCTGGTAGCTGTCGGTGGCCGGCTGATGCAGCGGGATCAACTGGTGCTTGCCCGGCCCGATCAGGTCGCCACGGCCCATGCGGATCAGCGCTTCACGCAGCATCGGCCAGCCCTTCGGATCGTGATAACGCAGGAACGCCTTGTGCAGGCGGCGCTGCTCCTCGCTCTTGACGATGGTCACGCCGTCGCTCTTGTAGGTGACCTTGCGCAGCGGGTTCTTGCCCGAGTGATACATGGCGGTGGCCGAGGCCATCGGCGACGGATAGAACGCCTGCACCTGGTCGGCACGGAAACCGTTGCCCTTGAGCCACAGAGCCAGGTTCATCATGTCCTCATCGGTGGTGCCCGGGTGGGCCGCGATGAAGTACGGAATCAGGTACTGCTCCTTGCCCGCTTCCTTCGAGAACTTCTCGAACATGCGCTTGAAGCGGTCGTAGGTGCCGATCCCCGGTTTCATCATCTGGTTGAGCGGACCTTCCTCGGTGTGCTCCGGGGCGATCTTCAGATAACCACCGACGTGGTGGGTCACCAGCTCCTTGACGTATTCCGGCGATTCAACCGCGAGGTCGTAGCGCAGACCCGAGGCGATCAGGATCTTCTTCACGCCCGGCAGCGCACGGGCGCTGCGGTACAGCTGGATCAACGACGAGTGGTCGGTGTTCAGGTTCGGACAGATGCCCGGGAACACGCAGGACGGCTTGCGGCACGCGGATTCGATTTCCGGGCTCTTGCAGGCGATGCGGTACATGTTCGCGGTCGGGCCGCCGAGGTCGGAGATGACGCCGGTGAAACCTGGCACCTTGTCGCGGATCTCTTCGATTTCGCGAATGATCGACTCTTCGGAACGGTTCTGGATGATCCGGCCTTCGTGCTCGGTGATCGAGCAGAAGGTGCAGCCGCCGAAGCAGCCACGCATGATGTTCACCGAGAAGCGGATCATGTCGTAGGCCGGGATCTTTTCCTTGCCATACGCAGGATGCGGGACACGTGCGTAAGGCATGCCGAACACGTAGTCCATTTCTTCAGTGGTCATCGGAATCGGCGGCGGGTTGAACCAGACGTCGATCTCGCCATGCTTCTGCACCAGCGCGCGGGCGTTGCCCGGGTTGGTTTCCAGGTGCAGCACGCGGTTGGCGTGGGCATACAGGACCGGATCGTTACGCACCTTTTCCATCGACGGCAGGCGGATCACGGTCTTGTCACGGGTCATTTTCGGGCTGGCCAGGATCTGCACGACCTTGGCTTCCTGCGGATCATCGACAGGGCCTTTTTCCTGCTCGATGGCGCAAGCCGCCGTGTCCTGGGTGTTGACGTACGGGTTGATGATCTTGTCGATCTTGCCCGGACGGTCGATGCGCGTGGAGTCGACTTCGTACCAGCCCGCCGGGGTGTCACGACGGATGAACGCGGTGCCGTGCACATCGGTGATGTCTTCGATCTTGTGACCGTAGGACAGACGCTGGGCGACTTCGACAATCGCTCGCTCTGCGTTGCCGTAGAGCAGGATGTCGGCGCTGGCGTCGATCAGGATCGAGTTGCGCACGCGATCTTGCCAATAGTCGTAGTGGGCGATGCGGCGCAGGGAGGCTTCGATGCCGCCGAGCACGATCGGCACGTGCTTGTAGGCTTCCTTGCAGCGCTGGCTGTAGACCAGGCTCGCACGATCCGGACGTTTGCCGGCCATGCCGCCCGGGGTGTAGGCGTCGTCGGAGCGAATTTTCTTGTCCGCGGTGTAGCGGTTGATCATCGAGTCCATGTTGCCGGCCGCGACGCCGAAGAACAGGTTCGGCTCGCCGAGCTTCATGAAGTCGTCTTTGGACTGCCAGTCAGGCTGGGCAATGATCCCGACGCGGAAGCCTTGCGACTCCAGCAGCCGGCCGATGATCGCCATGCCGAACGACGGGTGATCGACGTAGGCATCACCCGTGACAATGATGATGTCGCAGGAATCCCAGCCAAGCTGATCCATCTCCTCCCTGCTCATCGGCAGAAATGGCGCCGGCCCGAAACATTCGGCCCAGTATTTTGGATAGTCAAATAACGGCTTGGCTGCTTGCATGTCGATGACCGGTGTTGAGGTGCAAAATCGCGGGCGCGGAATATAGCACAAAAAATGACCAATTCCGACGGCTGTGGTCGGAAATATCATGGGCTGTCAGACGAGGGCGGAGTTACTCGTCGTCGTCGAAGTTGTAACTGCCCGGCGCGAGGTTTTCGAAGCGCGTGTACTTGCCGATGAAGGCCAGGCGGATGAAACCGATCGGGCCGTTCCGCTGCTTGCCGATGATGATTTCGGCGATGCCCTTGTGTTCGGTTTCCGGGTGATACACCTCGTCCCGGTACACAAACATGATCACGTCGGCGTCCTGCTCGATCGCTCCGGATTCCCGCAAGTCGGAGTTCACCGGACGCTTGTTGGGACGTTGCTCCAGGGAGCGGTTGAGCTGCGACAGGGCAACCACGGGGCAGTTGAATTCCTTGGCCAGGGCTTTCAGGGATCGGGAGATCTCGGAAATCTCGTTGGTCCGGTTGTCACCACTGGAGCCGGGAATCTGCATCAACTGCAGGTAGTCGATCATGATCAGGCCGATGTCGCCGTGCTCGCGCACCAGACGCCGGGTCCGGGCACGCATCTCCGACGGGCTGATACCGGCAGTGTCGTCGATGAACAGCTTGCGATCGTTGAGCAGATTGACCGCCGAGGTCAGGCGCGGCCAGTCGTCGTCTTCCAGCTGGCCGGAACGCACCTTGGTCTGGTCGATCCGACCGAGGGACGACAGCATACGCATGATCAGCGATTCGCCTGGCATCTCGAGGGAGTACACCAGCACCACCTTGTCGCTGCGCAACACGGCGTTTTCCACCAGGTTCATCGCGAAAGTCGTCTTACCCATCGACGGACGGCCGGCGACGATGATCAAGTCGGCCGGTTGCAGGCCGCTGGTCTTCTCGTCGAGGTCGGTGTAGCCGGTGGACAGGCCGGTGATCGCATCCGAGGTGTTGAACAGCGTATCGATGCGGTCGATGGCCTTGGTGAGCAGGTCATTGACACCCACCGGGCCGCCGGTTTTCGGCCGGGCCTCGGCAATCGCGAAGATCTGCCGCTCGGCTTCGTCGAGGATTTCCTCGGCGGTGCGACCCTCGGGGTTGAAGGCGCTGTCGGCAATTTCGGTGCTGATTCCGATCAGCTGACGCAACGTCGCACGCTGGCGGACGATCTGCGCATAGGCCTTGATGTTGGCGACGGACGGCGTGTTTTTCGCCAGCTCGCCAAGATAACCGAGGCCGCCGACCTGCGAGGTCTGACCTTCCTTGTCCAGTTGTTCGGCAAGGGTCACGACGTCGATTGGCAGGTTCTGATCGGCCAGTTTGGCGATCGCTCGGAAAATCAGACGGTGGTCATGTCGGTAGAAATCGCCGTCGGAGACTTGATCGAGCACCCGTTCCCAGGCGTTGTTGTCCAGCATCAGACCACCGAGCACGGCCTGTTCGGCCTCGATGGAATGCGGCGGCACCTTCAGCGCGGCGGTTTGCAGATCATATTGCTCGGGAGCGGAGATTTCGTTCATGGCCACTTTTTAATCAGGAAAAGCAGGGAGTGCAGAAAGACAAAGGGCACGACCTGTAAACAGGATCGTGCCCGATGTTAACCGTCTGCCGGACAAGCCGCCAGTCGATCAGGGTGTTGCTTATGCTGCTACCACGACAACGCGTACGGTGGCTTCAACTTCGGCGTGCAGGTGCACAGCCACGTCGAATTCACCCACGTTGCGGATGGTGCCGTTCGGCAGACGAACTTCGCTTTTCGCAACTTCAACGCCGGAGGCGGTCAGTGCGTCAGCGATGTCGTGAGTACCGATCGAACCGAACAGCTTGCCTTCGTCGCCAGCGGTGGCAGTGATGGTCACTTCCAGCTCGGCCAGTTGGGCAGCACGGCTTTCAGCCGATGCTTTACGGTCTGCGGCGGCTTTTTCCAGCTCAGCGCGACGCTCTTCGAACGCAGCCAGGTTGGCAGCGGTCGCAGCGGTGGCTTTGCCGAAAGGCAGCAGGTAGTTACGGCCGTAACCGGCCTTAACGTTTACTTTGTCGCCCAGGTTGCCCAGGTTGGCGATTTTTTCCAGAAGGATCAGTTGCATGTGGAAATCCTCTTAACTTTTAACCTTCACCGTTCGCGTTATCGGTGTCTTTCGACACCCGACCGCGAAAATCAATCAGGCTGTCGACAATGGCCAGAACCACGAGCAACGGATAGATCAGCTGCATGAACAGCAACAGCGTCACGTACAACCCCACCAGCCAGAAACCGGCCAGTCGCCTTTGCGCCACCAGCCCGTGAATCAGGGCCAGCCCGGCGAACACCAGCGGTACACTGCACAACGGCGTCAACATGGCCATCTGTGCACCGAGGTTCGGGCCCAGAAGCATCAACGCCAGCAGTAACATCGCCAGCCCCAGCGGGATCCGGATGGCGCGAAACTCGCGACCAAAACCACCCGGGTTGTACAACAACGCCTGCCAGTACCGCCCGACAATCAGGCTCAGCACGCTGACGATCTGCAACAAGGCCGCAATCAGGCCGGTCAGGACCGGTGCGATCAGCGACGCGAAACGCGCCTGCTCGTCTACCGACAAATGTTGGTAGGCATCACCGAGAAGCGCGGGCATGACCTTTATCAAGGCCTGCGCCAGCATCTCGATCTGGGGCGCAAACGCCGCCCCGAGCACCACTGAAAACACCAGCCCCATGGCCACGCTGACCAGCAGCGTACGGACCCAGGACTCGCTTGCGCGCAACACCAGCGCAAGCCCCGAAGACCCCAGCAGCACCAGAAGCGCACGTGGGTCATCGGCATACAACCACCAGATCAATGCCGGCAGCAGTCCCAGCGACACGACGCCCAGGGCGTCGGCCAATCCGCGCCGCAGAAGCACCAGGCTTCCGGCGGCAGCACCCAACCAATACAACAACGGCAATGTTGCACACCCGGCCACTACAAGAGTGGCCTGCATACGGCCGCGCATGATGAACTCAGCTAAGGCACGCATGCATTCAATCCTTTGCTACTTGTCGACTGCCCGGTCTCAGCGGCCGTGGCTGTCGGTGTAGGCCAGCAGGGCCAGGAAGCGGGCGCGCTTGATAGCGGTGGCCAGCTGACGCTGATAACGAGCTTTGGTACCGGTGATGCGGCTTGGAACGATTTTGCCGGTCTCGGATACGTAGGCTTTCAGAGTGTTGAGATCTTTGTAGTCGATCTCCTTCACGTCTTCAGCGGTGAAGCGGCAGAATTTACGACGACGGAAGAAACGTGCCATTTGATAGGCTCCTTAAAAGGTCCGTGGATTACTCGTCAGCGTTATCGCTGTTGTCGCTGTCGCTATCGCTGTCATCGCCATCGGCGCTGCCATCGTGCTCAGGACGTTCGCGACGCTCACGGCGCTCACTGCGGTTTTCTTCAGCCTTGAGCATCTCGGACTGGCCGGTAACGGCTTCGTCGCGACGGATGACCAGGTTACGGATCACAGCATCGTTGTAGCGGAAGTTGTCTTCCAGCTCGGCCAGGGCCTTGCCGGTGCACTCAACGTTCAGCATCACGTAGTGAGCCTTGTGAACATTGTTGATTGCGTAGGCCAGTTGACGACGGCCCCAGTCTTCCAGACGGTGGATTTTGCCGCCGTCTTCTTCGATCAGCTTGGTGTAACGCTCAACCATGCCGCCGACTTGCTCGCTCTGGTCAGGGTGGACCAGAAAGATGATTTCGTAATGACGCATGAATGCTCCTTACGGGTTGTAGCCTGCCGCTCAAAAACGGTCAGACAAGGAGTGAATGACACTTATGGACTTGCTGGCGCGGGGCACATGCATGCCTGCCGCCACAGCAAGGGGCGCAATTGTAGAGAAGGGACTGAAGAGGTGCAAGGCAATTGGTGATTATTTGAACAGTCACCATTGCGGGTCACACCACAAAGCACTGCGGGAGCGAGCCTGCTCGCGATTGGGGGAAACACTCAACAATGATGCTGAATGTAACTCCGCTTTCGCGAGCACGCCCGCTCCCACATTTGAATCGCCGCATGGCTCAAGGCTTTTTGGCAGCCGCCCTGGCCTTGGCACCGCGCTGGCGCTGGGCCTCGAACAGGCACACGCCTGTCGCCACGGAAACGTTGAGACTGCTGACGCTACCGGCCATCGGCAGGTGCACCAGGTAATCGCAATGCTCGCGGGTCAGGCGACGCATGCCTTTGCCTTCGGCCCCCATGATCAGGATGGTCGGGCCGGTCAGGTCCTGGTCATAGATGCTGACCTCGGCCTCACCCGCCGTGCCGACAATCCACAACCCGCGTTGCTGGAGTTTTTCCAGGGTGCGCGCAAGGTTGGTGACGGCCACCAGCGGAATCACTTCCGCCGCGCCGCAGGCCACTTTACGCACGACAGGCGTCAGAGTGGCCGACTTGTCCTTCGGCACGATGACCGCCAAAGCACCGGCTGCGTCCGCCGAACGCAGGCACGCGCCGAGGTTGTGCGGGTCGGTCACGCCGTCGAGCACCAGCAACAGCGGCGCGCCCTCGGTGCGATCTAACAGTTCGTCGAGCATCGCCTCGCCCCAGACCTGGCTCGGACTGACGTCCGCCACCACGCCCTGGTGCACGCCCTCGACCCAGGCATCCATTTCGCGGCGCTCGGCCTGACCGATCTGAACCCGGTTTTCGTTGGCCAGTTCAATGAGCGTCTGCACTCGCGGATCGTTACGGCTTTCGGCCAGCCAGATCTGCTTGACGCGCTTAGGGTGGTGACGCAGCAACGCTTCTACCGCGTGAACGCCGTAGATTTTTTCCAACTGACTCATGACTTCGCCTTCGGTTTACGTGCCCCGCCGCTTTTGGCTGGAGCGGAACCCGCTTTCGGCGGGCCCTTGCGGTGTTTGCTCGGCTTGGCTGGCTTGCCGCCGGAGGCCTTGTCAGGCGCCGACCGTCCGGTCTTTCCCCCGGACGCCGCTTTACCACCGCTCTTGGCGTCGGCCAGCAAGGCCTTTTTCAATTCACGGCTTTTGCGCAGCTCGGCGTTTTTCGCCACGGCATCGCTCGGACGATAGGCCTCGACAGCTTTTTCCTTGGCCGGACGACGGCTGGCGGTTTTTGCCGGAGCTTTTTCTTCCACAGCCTTGGCCGCCGGAGCGGTCGCCTCGGCGCCACGCTTCTTGCGGCCGATCGGCGCGCTGATGGTTTTTTCAGCCATCTCGAAGTCGATCTTGCGCTCGTCGAGATCGACGCGCATGACGCGCACTTCAACGGTATCGCCAAGACGGAAGCTGCGACCGGTGCGCTCGCCCGCCAAGCGGTGGTGCACAGGGTCGAAGTGGTAGTAGTCGCCCGGCAGTGCGGTGACGTGCACCAGACCTTCGACGTAGATATCGGTCAGTTCGACGAACAGACCAAAACCGGTCACGGCAGTGATCACGCCCGGGAACGATTCGCCCACGCGATCCTTCATGAACTCGCACTTGAGCCAGTTCACCACATCGCGGGTCGCTTCGTCGGCACGGCGCTCGCTCATCGAGCACTGCTCGCCGAGCTGCTCCAGCGCTGCTTCGTCGTACGGATAGATGCGCGCCTTCGGAATGGTCATCGCGCCGGCACGACGAACGTGCGGGGTGTCCTGTTTCGAATGGATCACGCTGCGGATCGCCCGGTGCGTGAGCAGGTCCGGGTAACGACGGATCGGCGAGGTGAAGTGGGTATAGGCTTCGTAATTCAGGCCGAAGTGGCCTTCATTCTGGGCGCTGTACACCGCCTGACTCAGGGAACGCAGCATCACGGTCTGGATCAGGTGGAAATCCGGACGGTCCTTGATGCTGGCCAACAGGGCCTGATAATCCTTCGGCGACGGGCCATCCTTGCCTTTGTGCAAGGACAGACCGAGCTCACCCAGGAACGCACGCAGTTTTTCCAGACGCTCCGGTGGCGGGCCGTCGTGGACGCGGTACAGCGCAGGGATCTCGTGCTTCTTCAGGAATTCGGCGGTGGCCACGTTGGCCGCCAGCATGCATTCCTCGATCAGCTTGTGCGCGTCGTTGCGGGTGGTCGGACGGATTTCGGCAATTTTGCGCTCGGAACCGAAGATGATCCGGGTTTCCTGCGTTTCGAAATCGATCGCGCCACGCACGTGACGGGCAGCCAGCAATACCTTGTACAGCGCGTAGAGCTGCTTCAGATGCGGCAAGACGTCGGTGTATTCACCACGAAGTTTGCGACCTTCGGCGGCCTTCGGCGTTTCCAGCATGGCACTGACCTTGTTGTAGGTCAGACGGGCGTGAGAGTGAATCACCGCTTCATAGAAGCAATAGTCGGTCATTTCGCCGGACTTGGAGATGGTCATCTCGCAAACCATGGCCAGACGGTCGACGTGGGGGTTCAGCGAGCACAGACCATTGGACAGCTGCTCCGGCAGCATCGGCACCACGCGCTCGGGGAAGTACACCGAGTTGCCACGGACCTGGGCTTCGTTGTCCAGAGCCGAACCGATCTTCACGTAGCTGGAAACGTCGGCAATCGCCACGTACAACTTCCAGCCGCCGGAGAACAGGCGCAGTTTGCCGGGCTTGGCTTCGCAATAGACCGCATCGTCGAAGTCGCGGGCATCTTCGCCGTCGATGGTGACAAACGGCAGATGGCGCAGGTCGACGCGCTTCTCTTTGTCTTTCTCTTCGACTTCCGGCTTGAGCTTGCCGGCTTCCTTCAGAACGGCTTCAGGCCAGACGTGCGGAATGTCGTAGGTGCGCAGGGCGACATCGATTTCCATGCCCGGCGCCATGTAGTTGCCGACGACTTCGATCACATCGCCTTGCGGCTGGAAGCGCGGAGTCGGCCAGTGGGTGATTTTCACCTCGACGAACTGACCGATCTGGGCGTTGGCGTTGCGGCCCGGCGTCACCAGCACTTCCTGCTGGATCTTCGGGTTGTCCGCGACGACGAAACCGATACCGCCCTCTTCGAAGTAACGGCCGACGATGCTTTCGTGGGCACGGGACACCACTTCGACGATCACACCTTCGCGACGACCACGACGGTCCAGCCCGGAAACACGGGCCAGGGCACGGTCGCCGTCGAACACCAGACGCATTTGCGCCGGGCTCATGAACAGGTCGTCGGAGCCGTCATCCGGCACCAGGAAGCCGAAGCCGTCGCGGTGACCGCTGATGCGGCCGAGGATCAGGTCGAGCTTGTCCACCGGCGCATACGTGCCACGGCGGGTGTAGATCAGTTGAGCGTCGCGCTCCATGGCGCGCAGGCGGCGGCGCAGGGCTTCAATCTGGTCTTCCGTAGTCAGACCAAACTCTTCGACCAGTTGCTCGCGGGCAGCAGGCGAACCCCGATCAGCAAGGTGCTGAAGGATCAGTTCGCGGCTGGGAATAGGGTTTTCATATTTTTCCGCTTCACGAGCGGCCTCGGGATCGAGGGACTGCCAATCGGCCATTAGAGAGTTTTCACCTTGTCTATATGCGGGTTAGTTTGGCATAGGCGCCATCAAACGGGAAATTTCCGACTATATAAGGCGCGTCTGGAGCCTTGTATCGACGCCTGAGGGGCGTTTTGAACACCGCTGGTAAAAAAAACCATTTTTTTTGCTGGCAGGGGTTTACAGTTAAAAACACGCTCCGTATAGTGCGCGCCATCGACGACGTACACACGTTGGCGAGATGCCCAGGTGGTGAAATTGGTAGACACGCCAGCTTCAGGTGCTGGTGACCTTACGGTCGTGGAAGTTCGAGTCTTCTCCTGGGCACCAATTTCGAGTTTGAGACTAGATCAGTTTCAAGACTCACACAAAACCCGCGAAAGCGGGTTTTTTGCATTCTGCGCCCGGGATTTTTCTGAAAATGATTTATTAAAATCAAATCAGGGGTTTACAGATCAAAAGGCGCTCCGTATAGTGCGCCACATCAACGGCGGCAACGCTGAAGATGAAGCCCAGATGGTGAAATTGGTAGACACGCCAGCTTCAGGTGCTGGTGACCTTACGGTCGTGGAAGTTCGAGTCTTCTTCTGGGCACCAATTCAAATTCAAGGTCACGATCTTGAATTTCACAAAAACCCGCGAAAGCGGGTTTTTGCGTTTCCGGGGTCTGGAAAAGATGAATCCAAACGTCTACCAAACCTACCCTTTGCCCACAAGGCGCACTTGAGAAACAATATCGTTTATCATTGTTGCAAGTTTTTGCAATGCGACAGTGAGGAACCCTGCGAATGATGTTTCGAAATACCCTGCGCCGCGGCTTGACCTTCACCCTGCTCAGCCTGGCACTCGCCACTCCCCTCACCCAGGCTGCCGACGCGGTTTCCCTGACTCTCTATAACGGTCAGCACAAGGAGGTCGGCGACGCCATCGCCAAAGCCTTCGAAGCCAAGACCGGCATTCACGTCAATGTACGCAAGGGCAGCAGCAATCAGCTGGCCAGCCAGATTATCGAAGAAGGCGACCGCTCTCCCGCCGACGTCATCTACACCGAAGAATCCCCACCGCTGAACAACCTCGGCGAACTCGGCCTGCTGGCCAAGACCGACGACGCGACCCTGGCCGTTCTGCCGAAAGAATACGTCGCCGGCAACGGCACCTGGATCGGCGTCACCGCCCGGGTTCGCGTAGTGGCCTTCAACCCGAAACTGGTCGATGAAAAAGACCTGCCAAAATCGGTGCTGGATTTCGCCGACCCGCAGTGGCAAGGCAAGGTCGGTTTCGTACCGACCAGCGGCGCGTTCCAGGAACAGGCAGTCGCCATCATCAAGAAGCACGGTCGCGACGCCGCCGAAGAATGGCTGACCGGCCTGCGCGCCTTCGGCAAGACCTACAGCAACAACATGGTCGCCCTCAAGGCTGTGGAAAACGGCGAAGTCGCCACCGTACTGGTGAACAACTATTACTGGTTCGCCCTGCAGCGGGAAAAAGGTCAGCTTGATTCGAAACTGCATTACTTCACCGGCGGCGACGTTGGCGGCCTGATCACCGTGTCCAGTGCAGCCGTGCTGAAATCCAGCAAACATCCAAAAGAAGCCCAGCAGTTCCTCGCCTACATGGCCAGCGAAGAAGGCCAGCGCGTCATCACCCAGACCACTGCCGAATACCCGCTGCATAAAGGCATGGAATCGGATCGCGGTCTCAAGCCGTTCAACGAACTGGAAGCACCGGATGTCACGCCCGCCGATCTCGGCAATGCCGAAGAAGCGCTGGAGCTGGAACGCGAAGTTGGCCTGAACTGATGACCACATCGTTATCCGCCCCCGCCACGCGCGGGGGTTACGTGCCACGGCGCAAGCGGCCGTCGATCTGGCTGGTGCTGCCGGTGTTGCTGCTGGTGGTCATGAGCCTGCTGCCGCTGGCCTACGTCGGCCTCAAAGCCTGGCAAGCGGGCTGGACCGAAGCGCTGCACTTGCTGTGGCGCCCGTACGTATTCGGCCTGCTGCGCAATACACTGGCGCTGATGGTTGGCGTGACGGTGACTTGTGGCGTGATCGGCCTGTCGCTGGCCTGGTTACTGGAGCGCAGCAACCTGCCGGGCCGGCGGCTGTGGGGCGTGATTCTTTGCCTGCCGTTCGCGGTGCCGGCGTTTGTCAGCAGCTTTACCTGGGTTTCGCTCAGCGCGCAGTTCGAAGGACTCGGCGGGGCGATCCTGGTGATGAGCCTGTCGAAGTACCCGCTGATCTTTCTGCCGGTAGCCGCCACGCTGCGTAATCTTGATCCCTCCCTTGAGGAATCGGCACGGACGCTGGGCCAGAATCGCTTGGGCGTTTTTTTCCGTGTCACCCTGCCCCTGCTCTGGCCTTCACTGCTGGCTGGTTCGCTACTCATTGCATTGCACATGCTGGTGGAGTTCGGCGCACTGTCGATCATTGGCCTGCAAACCTTCACCACCGCGATCTATCAGCAATTCGAACTGGAATTCAGCAATGCCAACGCAGCGATGCTGTCGGCGGTTTTGCTGGTGCTGTGCCTGATGCTGTTGTGGCTGGAGCTGCGCGTGCGTGGCAAGGGCCGCCATGTGCGTACCGGCCAGGGCGCGGCGCGTCGGGCTGAACAAGTGCGACTTGGGCCGTGGGCGATCGCAGGCCAGTTGTATTGCCTGATGCTGGCGGTTGTCGGCAGCGGGATTCCGCTGGGCATGCTGGCTTACTGGCTCGCCGTGGGATCGTCAGCGGCCTTTCCGGTGGCCGCAATCACTGAAGCCTTGCTGTCTTCACTGGCGCTATCGCTGGGTGGCGCGGGATTGTGTCTGGTGCTGGCGGTACCGGTCGGATTGCTGGTAGTGCGCTACAAAGGCCAACTGGCGATCTGGGCCGAACGCCTGCCCTATCTGCTGCACGCCCTGCCGGGACTGGTGATTGCCCTGACGCTGGTGTATTTCGCCCTGCATTACGTGCCGGTGCTGTACCAGACCTCCGCGCTACTGCTGATCGCCTATGCGCTGCTGTTTCTGCCGCTGGCTCAGGCACCGATCCGCACGGCGCTGAACAAGGCCGCACCGCAACTCGAAGAAGCCGCCCGTACGCTGGGCGCATCGTCGTTCACGGCGTTCTGCCGAGTGACCCTGCCGATCATCTTCCCGGCACTGGGCGCCGCCTTTGCGCTGGTGTTTCTGGATGCCATGAAGGAGCTGACGGCGACGTTACTGCTGAGTCCGACGGGGCTCAACACCTTGGCGACGGAAGTCTGGGCGCACACCGCTAATGTCGAGTTTGCAGCGGCAGCGCCTTATGCGGCGTTGTTAATTGTGGTATCGGGATTGCCCGTTTACCTGCTGACAACCCGGATGTATTTGAGCCGATAAAAAAATCGCAGCCGAGGCTGCGATTTTTTTTGCCTGTCACATCAAGCCCGAAACTGCCCCAGACTGGCCTTGAGCTGCGCCGCCAGACCATCCAGCACCTTGCCGCTGGCCGTGGTCTCGACCACCGCCTGAGCGGCTTTCTCGGCCTGGGCATGAATCGTCTCGACCCGCCCACGCACTGCCTGCGCGCCCTGCGCCTGATGCGCCGCAGCCTGAGTCGCCAGCCCGATCGCCGCATGCACCTGCTCGACCGACGCCTGAACCGACTGCTGCAACCGCGCGCTGTCTCGCAGCACCAGCAAGCCTTCGCTGGCCTGACGCCCGGCCTGGCCGATCGCTTCCACCGCTTCACGGGCTCCCTGCTGCAAAGCCACAATGTGCGCCTGAATGTCGCCGGTGGAACTTTGGGTCTTGCTCGCCAACGCGCGGACTTCATCCGCCACCACCGCAAACCCGCGACCGGTCTCGCCCGCCCGGGCCGCCTCAATGGCCGCGTTGAGCGCCAGCAGGTTGGTCTGCTCGGCGATACCGTGAATCACGGTCAGCACCACTTCGATCTGTTCACTCTGCTGCGCTAGCCGTTCGATGACTTTCGCCCCGGTATCGACCTGTCCCGCCAACGCCTCGATAAGGCTGCCGACCTTCGCCGAAGTGCGAGTGTTCTCGTCGGTGGCCTGCCGAATATCCACCACCTGTTTCAACGCGGCCTGCATCGCATGGCTTTCCGACTGTGCTTCGTCGGCCATTTGCGACAGTGCCCGCAGACTTTCAGCCACTTCATCACGCTGCATCCCGGCCGCCGCATCGGCACCGGCGTTGCGCAGAGTCATGGCACCGATTTCCACACCGGTACGCTGAGCCACATCCCCGGCCTCACGCACGATTGGCTGCAACTTATCCACAAAGCGGTTGACCGCCGAAGCCATGTCGCCGATTTCGTCCTTGCTATTGATCTGCACACGCTTGGTCAGATCGCCCTCGCCTGCTGCCAGATCATCCATCGCCGCATTGAGCATTTTCAGGCGTTTGACCACTCGATGACCAAGCACGACCGCCAGCAGCAACAACACGCCGGCACCGACCAGCGCCAGGCCCATGCCGATGCGCCAGCGCAGGGTGGCTGCAGCATCCTGCACGGTACTGGTGGTGTTGGCCTTCATTTCGGCAGCCGTGGACTGCGCCGATTGCAAGCGCGCACGCATGGCGGTGGCACTGTCGGCCGCAGCGCCCTTGAGGCTGTCGCCGACCAGTTGATCGCTGCTGGCAATCAACGCCGCGAAGCGCTGATCGAGTGCCGCCAGATCGGCTTCCACCGAAGCAGTCGAGACGCCCATCAATACCTTGCCGATCTCCACGCCATTGGGGTTGATCGAGGCTTCCAAGTAGTAGACCGACGGATCGTTCTTCGCCGCATCCAGCACTTTATCCAGTGCCCGCTCACCCTGGCCCTTTTCCAAAAGGGCCTTGTTGATCGGGTTTTCACGGTTGAGGTAGCGGGTCAGATGCTGGCCGGTGGCGTCGTCATACACCACGAACAGCACGTTGGGGTTGCGCTGGGCCCGGCGGGCGAATTCGGACAGGGTCGGCACGTCGCTGTCCCACATGGCGCGAGGCGCCACCGAGGCCAGCAACTGAGCCATGTCATTGGCCGAATCCTTCAGGTCTTTTTCCAGCGTCGCACGCAACTGCGCCTGCTCGTCCTTCAGACGCGAGGAAAGACCGGCGGTCAGGCGCTGACGGGTATTTGAGGACAGGTTGTCCAGGCTCGATGTGACTTCGCGCCCGGCCTGCTCCAGCTCACCGGACAATTTCTGGCTGTCGGCGCCCAGGCGGGTGCCGAGATCGGCTTCCAGCGCAGTCACGGTGCTCCGCGTCAGGGCAACGGCCACCAGCACTTGCACCAAAAGGGCGATACCAAGGGTAACGAACACGGGCCGCAACAGACGGCTTTGTAACAGTGAGAGAACGGCTGACACTTTGAATCCCTCTACTTCTGACGCCATTAATTTGATGGCACTCTTGTAGACAGAATCACAGCAAAGGTCATGCCGTCCAACAGGCATAAACGACAAAGGCCCCGATGAAGGGGCCTTTGTGTTTTTACATCAACGACTTATCAAGCGAACGGATGACGCAGAACGATGGTTTCGTTGCGGTCCGGGCCCGTCGAAATAATGTCGATCGGCGCGCCGACCAGCTCTTCGATGCGCTTGATGTAGTTGCGTGCAGCCTGTGGCAGCTCTTCCAGGGTCTTGGCACCCAGGGTCGATTCGCTCCAGCCCGGCATCTGCTCGTACACCGGCTCCAGGCCAATGTAGCTGTCAGCATCAGTCGGTGCATCGATCATGGCGCCATCAGCGTTCTTGTAACCCACGCAGATGTTGATGGTTTCCAGACCGTCCAGCACGTCCAGCTTGGTCAGGCACAGGCCCGAGATGCTGTTGACGTCGATGGCGCGACGCAGAATGTTGGCATCGAACCAGCCGCAACGACGGGCGCGACCGGTAGTGGCGCCGAACTCATGACCACGCTTGGCGAGGAACGCACCAACATCGTCGAACAGTTCGGTCGGGAACGGACCCGAACCGACGCGCGTGGTATAGGCCTTGGTAATACCGAGGATGTAGTCGATGAACATCGGGCCGACACCCGAACCGGTCGCGATGCCGCCGGCAGTGGTGTTGGAGCTGGTCACGTACGGGTAAGTACCGTGGTCGATGTCCAGCAGCGAACCCTGAGCGCCTTCGAACATGATGTCCTTGCCGGCGCGACGCAGGTCGTGCAGCTCGGCGGTGACGTCGAGCATCATCGGCTTGAGCAGTTCGGCGTATTCCATGCACTCGTCCAGTGTCTTCTGGAAGTCGATGGCCGGCTCTTTGTAGTAATTGACCAGTACGAAGTTGTGGTAATCCAGCAACTCGCCCAGCTTGGCGGCGAAACGCTCACGGTGGAACAGGTCACCGATGCGCAGGCCGCGACGTGCAACCTTGTCTTCGTACGCCGGGCCGATGCCGCGACCGGTGGTGCCGATCTTCATCTCGCCACGGGCCTTTTCACGAGCCTGGTCCAGTGCCACGTGGTAGGACAGGATCAGCGGGCAGGATGGGCTGATGCGCAGGCGCTCGCGAACCGGTACGCCCTTCTCTTCCAGCTTGGTGATTTCCCGCAGCAGGGCGTCAGGTGCAACCACCACGCCGTTGCCGATCAGGCACTGCACGCCTTCGCGCAGCACGCCCGACGGGATCAGGTGCAGGACGGTTTTCTCACCGTCGATCACCAGGGTGTGGCCAGCGTTGTGGCCACCCTGGTAGCGCACTACGGCGGCAGCATGTTCGGTCAGCAGATCAACGATCTTGCCTTTGCCCTCATCACCCCATTGGGTGCCCAGGACTACGACATTCTTACCCATAACACTTGTCCTCATTCGCGCAAACTTGGTGCCGGCGGTGGCCGGCAGGAAAACTCAGGAAGCCAGTGGCGATACTTGCCAAAGCCCGTTCTGCTGGATCAATTGCCGGTCGCAGTCCGCATCACGGGCGGCGGCCAAAGGTTGTCCAGGCAATGCCTGAACGACACGCTGACCCTCACTGCGCAACTGGCAAACCTGCTGCCAGAGTGCCGCATCCGTACTGTCAGGCATCCAGATACCGCCAGACGGTAGCTCGATCTCAGCACGCCCCAGGGTCACCAGGGTTTTCAAATCGGTGGAGAAGCCGGTGGCCGGACGGGCGCGACCGAAGTCGGCGCCGATGTCGTCGTAGCGACCGCCCTGAGCGATGGACTGGCCAACACCCGGCACGAACACCGCGAACACCACACCGGTGTGGTAGTGATAACCGCGCAGCTCGCCCAGGTCGAAGTACAGCGGCAATTCCGGGAAGCGCACTGACAGGCGCTCGGCGATCGCCAGCAAATCTTCCAGCGCCGCCAGTACTGGCGCCGGCGCATTGGCCAGACGCTCGCGGGCAGCGGTCAGTACTTCACGGCCGCCGCACAGATCGACCAGCGCACGCAACATGCCGGACAGATCGGCCGGCAGACCTTCGGTCAAGGTAATGACCTCGTCGATGGCCTTGCGTTGCAGCGCATCGAACAACTGCTGCTCGACTTCACCCGACAGACCGGCCGCCTGAGCCAGACCGCGGTAGATGCCGACATGCCCGAGGTCCATGTGCACGTCCGGCACGTCGGCCAGTTGCAGCATGGCCAGCATCAGGCTGATGACTTCGACATCGCTGCTCGGGCTGGCATCGCCGTACAACTCGGCGCCCAGCTGGATCGGGCTGCGCGAAGACGACAAGGCACGCGGCTGGGCATGCAGCACGCTGCCGGCGTAGCACAGACGGCTCGGGCCTTCGCGACGAAGGGTGTGCGCATCGATGCGCGCCACTTGCGGCGTGATGTCGGCACGGAAACCCATCTGCCGGCCCGATTGCGGGTCGATGACCTTGAAGGTACGCAGATCCAGGTCCTGGCCCGCGCCGGTCAGCAGGGATTCCAGGTACTCGATATGGGGAGTCACGACAAACTCGTAACCCCAGCTCTGGAACAGATCCAACACCTGACGACGCGCGACTTCAATGCGCGCCGCTTCCGGTGGCAGTACTTCTTCGATGCCATCTGGCAGCAGCCAGCGGTCTACCGTTGCCATTACGCCATTCCCCTTAGATCCGGGCGGCCAGCCCGAGGGCGAGCCTTGAGTGAAGCAGAAAATGACCGGCCCGTTCAAAACGCACGCGCATGAACGACGCGGCGAAAGGCCTGTTACCGGCTTCGCCCATCACTTTCCTCGAAAAACTGTCGGGCCATTCAACCCGATCTTCTGCAACAAAAACAGCAATCAAACGTGCAGACGCAAAAAAGCCGGGAATTTCCCGGCTGCCGCATCATACACACGTTTTCCCAAAGGATCACCCCGCCCGAGGTTTTAGCCGCCGGGCGGAGTAATTCAGGTCAACGTCGTATCAAGGCTTGGCCTTCTCCAGATACTTGAAGAAGTCGCTGCTTGGGTCGAGGACCATGACGTCGGATTTGTTCGCGAAGCTTTCACGGTAGGCACGCAGGCTACGGTAGAACGCGTAGAAATCCTGATCCTGACCGTAGGCCTTGGAGTAGATCGCAGCGGCCTGGGCGTCGCCGTCACCGCGAATCTCTTCGGATTCACGATAGGCTTCAGCCAGCAACACGCGGCGTTGACGATCGGCGTCGGCACGGATGCCCTCGGCCAGCTCGTTACCTTTGGCGCGGTGCTCGCGAGCTTCACGCTCACGCTCGGTGCTCATACGTTCGAACACGCTGCGGTTCACTTCTTTCGGCAGATCGATGGCCTTGACCCGGACATCGACGACTTCGATACCCAGCTCTTTTTCCGCCATCTTGTTCAGCGACGCCGTGATGTCAGCCATCAGCGCATCGCGCTCACCCGACACCACTTCGTGCAGGGTGCGCTTACCGAACTGGTCACGCAGGCCCGATTCCAGACGACGGGACAGACGCTCGTCGGCAATCTGCTTGAGGCCGGACGTTGCGGTGTAGAAGCGCTCGGCATCTTTCACGCGCCACTTGGCGTAGGCATCGACCATCACGGCTTTCTTTTCCAGCGTCAGGAAGCGCTGCGTCGGCGCATCCAGCGTCATCAGACGTGCGTCGAATTTACGCACCTGGTTAACGTATGGAACCTTCACATGCAGACCCGGCTGGACGTCAGCCTGAACCACGCGACCGAATTGCAGCAACACCGCGCGCTCGGTCTGAGCGACGATGTAGAAGCAGTTCCAGCCAATCAGTACCACGACAACGCCAACGATCAGGGCGATCAGCGATTTATTGCTCATCAGCGGGTCTCCCTTGTACGCGACTGCGGCAGGTCAGTGACATGCGGCGTGACGTCCGTGTTGTTGCTGGCGGCAGCCGAACCGGTGACCGGCGCATTGCTGCCCGAACTGTTCTGAATCATCTTGTCCAGCGGCAGGTAAAGCAGATTGCTCTGGCCATTCTTGTTGCCGGTCACGAGTACCTTGCTGGTGCTGCTGAAGACTTCCTGCATGGTGTCCAGGTACAGACGCTGGCGAGTAACCTCGGGCGCCTTGCGATACTCGGCAACCAGCTTGGTGAAGCGATCCGCCTCACCCTTGGCGCGCGAGACCGTTTCGTCACGGTAACCGTTGGCATCTTCGAGGATGCGCTGGGCCTGACCACGAGCTTCCGGCACCACGCCGTTGGCGTAGGTTTCAGCCTGGTTGCGCGAACGCTGTTCGTCTTCACGGGCGCGGATCACGTCATCGAAGGCTTCCTGCACTTCACGCGGTGCCGCTGCGCTCTGTACGTTGACCTGGGTGACCGTGATACCGGTGCGATAGGTATCGAGGAAACGTTGCAGACGCTCCTTGATCTCGCTGGCCATCAACTCACGACCTTCGGTCAGCACCTGATCCATCGCGGTGGAACCCACCACATGGCGCAGCGCACTGTCGGTCGCATGTTGCAGGCTGATTTCCGGCTGGTCGACGTTCAGCACGAAGTCCTGCAGGTTGCTGATCTTGTACTGCACGGTCAGCGGCACTTCGACGATGTTCTCGTCTTCGGTCAGCATCTGGCCCTGCTTGGTGTAGGCACGCTCACGCGTGACGTTCTCCATGTACTTCTTGTCGATCGGCGGGAAATAGATGTTCAGGCCGGGACCGACAGTCTCGTAGTACTTGCCGAAGCGCAGCACCACGGCTTGCTCCTGCTCGTCCACGACGTACACCGCGCTGTACAGCCAGACCGCCGCCAGCACGACGAGGCCGATGCCGAGCAGGCCGCCGAAGCCGCCGCTCTTGCCCGAGCCGCCACCGTCATCACCGCGTTTTTTTCCACCACCGAACAACCCGTTCAGGCTTTCCTGCAGCTTTCGGAAGGCCTCGTCGAGATCCGGCGGCCCCTTGCGGTCGCCGTTGTTGCGACGCTTGCCACCCCAAGGATCCTGATTGTTCGAGTTGCCACCCGGCTCATTCCAAGCCATAGCGCTCTCCATCTGATAAAGCAAAGACGCACCCACGGCGCGCCGACCAATGCTACAGAATGCCTGCCGTTGCGGCACAACCGCTTTGCCAGGCTTTTATTGCAAAGTGTGTTGCTCGATGAACTCCGTCGGCACAACGCCTTCACGACTGACCAGTCGATTGAGCTCCGAGCGTGGCAATCGAACGGCCAGCAAGCTGACCCCTTCTTCGTCGTGTTCTTCTTTCTGCACCGCACCCAGTTCGAAGAACTGGGCACGCAGACGCGCGAACCGCTGAGGCAGGCGCAGGGTTCCCACGAACAGGTCACTGCCCAACAACTCGGCAATCGCCTGCTCGAGCAATTCCAGACCGGTGCCATCACGCGCCGACAGCCAGACCCGCTGAGGCTTGCCGTTTTCATCGCGCTGGATTTGTGGCTCAACGCCTTCAAGCAAATCGAGTTTGTTATAGACCTCGAGGATCGGCAAGTCCTGGGCACCGATCTCGCCCAGCACCACCATCACCTGCTCGATCTGCAACATGCGATCCGGTTCGGCCGCATCGATCACGTGCAACAGCAGGTCGGAATTGCTCGACTCTTCGAGCGTAGACCGAAATGCCTCGACCAGTTTGTGCGGCAAGTGGCGGATGAAACCCACGGTGTCGGCCAGAACAATCGGCCCCAGGTCATCCAGATCCAGACGGCGCAGGGTCGGGTCGAGCGTGGCGAACAGCTGGTCAGCCGCGTACACCTCGGACTTCGTCACGTTATTGAACAGTGTGGATTTACCGGCGTTGGTGTATCCCACCAGAGACACGGTTGGGATATCCGCACGCGAGCGGCCGCGACGCGACTGTTCGCGCTGGCTGCGCACTTTTTCCAGCCGCCCCTTGATCTGGCGCAGGCGAACCCGCAGCAGTCGCCGGTCGGTTTCGAGCTGGGTTTCACCCGGACCGCGCAGGCCGATACCGCCACCCTGACGCTCAAGGTGAGTCCAGCCGCGAACCAGCCGGGTGCTCATGTGGTCAAGCTGGGCCAGTTCTACCTGGAGCTTGCCCTCATGGGTACGGGCGCGTTGGGCGAAAATATCGAGAATCAGACCGGTACGGTCGATCACGCGACACTCGAAGACACGTTCGAGGTTACGTTCCTGACTGGGCGTAAGGGTGTGATTGAAGATGACCAGATCGGCTTCTTTGGCGTGAACCAGGTCGCGCAGTTCCTCGACCTTGCCGCTGCCAATCAGGTATTTGGCGGTTGGCCGATGACGCGGCACGTTAAAAAACGCAACGGTCTCGGCGCCAGCCGAATTTGCCAGTTCCTGAAACTCCTGCGGATCTTCGCGCGCCTCAGGGTCCTGTCCATCCAAGTGAACGAGGATGACTCGTTCACCACCACCGTGGCGCTCAAAGAACAAAGGAGACTCCTATCAGGCGTTACCTGGCTCAGCGTCACCTGCTTCGGATTCGGTTGCGCTTGGCAGACGAATTGGACGAACCGGCACGACTGTAGAGATAGCGTGTTTGTAAACCATCTGGCTGACGGTGTTCTTCAGCAGGATAACGAACTGGTCGAACGACTCGATCGTGCCTTGCAGTTTGATCCCGTTTACCAGGTAGATGGAAACCCCCACTTTCTCTTTACGTAAAGTATTCAAGTAAGGGTCTTGTAGCGAATGCCCTTTTGACATGTGCCGCACTCCTTTAAGGATTCAATATAAAAAATAGGTAAACAGATGGCTTTTGCCGCCACACCCCCAAGGATAGACGGCAATTGCAAGGACTCAGCTCAATATGGAGATCGTCCCAAGGTATTTCAAGGCGCGTGGCAGATTGTCGCAATCCAGACTGTCGAGCCAGTGCAAATCCTTCCAGCTGCGCAGCCAGGTGAACTGGCGTTTGGCCAATTGGCGCGTGGCGATGATGCCCCGCTCCTGCATCTCGGCCGACGTCAGCTTGCCATCCAGGTAGTCCCAGACCTGGCGGTAGCCTACCGCACGTATAGACGGCAACCCGGCATGCAGGTCACTTCTATTACGCAGGGCTACGACCTCGTCGATGAATCCCTGTTCCAGCATATTTGTGAATCTTTGTTTAATGCGCTCGTGCAGTATCTGACGATTAGTTGGAGCAATCGCCAGATTCGCGACAGTATAGGGCAATTGTTGCAATCCCGATGCGACCGCTTCGGTACTTTGTACAGATTGTTTCAGCCGCAGTTCAGTCATGCTCTGACCACTGACCCGGTAAACTTCCAGTGCACGACTCAGTCGTTGTGGATCGTTCGGATGGATACGTGCCGCAGACTCTGGATCGATGACCGCCAACTGATCGTGCAGGGCCTGCCAGCCAAGGCGTGCAGCCTCTTCTTCGATCTGCGCGCGAACTTCGGGATCGGCCGCCGGCATGTCCGCCAGACCTTCGATCAAAGCCTTGTAATAGAGCATCGTGCCGCCCACCAGCAGCGGAATTTTTCCGCGTGCGGTGATCTCGGCCATGGCCTCCAGCGCATCGCGACGGAAATCTGCGGCCGAATAGGCTTCGGCCGGGTCGAGAATGTCGATCAGCCGGTGGGGAAACTCGGCCAGCAATTCTTTGGACGGCTTGGCGGTGCCGATGTCCATGCCGCGATAGACCAGCGCCGAATCGACACTGATCAGCTCGCACGGGAGTACCTTGGTCAGCTCGATGGCCAGATCTGTCTTGCCCGCAGCGGTCGGGCCCATCAGGAAAATCGCTGGAGGAAGCTGGCTCATCAACGACCGCGCAGGAACAGTTTGTCCAGATCGTCCAGGCCCAGTTGGGTCCAGGTCGGTCGGCCATGGTTGCATTGACCGCTGCGCTCGGTGTTTTCCATGTCACGCAGCAGGCCGTTCATTTCCGGCAGGGCCAGGCGCCGGTTGGCGCGAATCGCGCCGTGGCAGGCCATGGTGCCGAGCAGTTCATTCAGATGCGCCTGGATCCGGTCGCTGGTGCCGTATTCCATCAAGTCCGACAGCACATCGCCCACCAGTCGGTTGGCTTCGGCCTGCTTGAGCAGGGCCGGGATCTGCCGGATGGCCAGGGTTTCCGGGCCAAGGCGCTGCAATTCAAAACCGAGGCGCTGGAACCATGCCGCATGCTCTTCGGCGCAATCGGCCTCGCGCTGACTGACCGCCAGCGATTCCGGCACCAGCAGCGGCTGACCGCTCAGGCCTTCGCTGGCCATGGCAATCTTCAGGCGCTCATACATGATCCGCTCGTGAGCAGCGTGCATGTCCACCAAAACCAGGCCCTGAGCGTTCTCGGACAGAATGTAGATGCCCTTGAGCTGGGCCAGCGCGTAGCCCAGCGGCGGAATGTCTTCCTGACCGGCCGGCAGCGCGTTGGCATTCGCCTCGGGCAGCGGCGCAAAAAACTCGCGATACGCAGCCTGGGCCTCAGCTACCGGCACGGTCGATTGCGGGCGCGGCGTGTATTGATACTGATAACCGCCGCCCGCGCTGGCACCCGAAGCGGTGTTGAACGCTGGTTGCGCCTGCGGCTGCTCCAGCAACGCGTTGGCTGCCAGACGCATTTCGCCCTGCGGCCCGAATTCCCCGGCTTCAAGGCCGGTTGGCCGGACGATCGCAGTCGTGACCGACCCGGCCAACTGATCTTCCGGTCGCACATCGCCGAGAGCACGGTGCAAGGTGCCATACAGGAAGTCATGCACCATGCGCCCGTCGCGGAAGCGCACTTCGTGTTTGGTCGGGTGCACGTTGACGTCGACCGCTGCCGGATCGACCTCGAAAAACAGCGCGAACGTCGGATGCCGGCCGTTGAAGAGCACATCGCGATAAGCCTGACGCACCGCGTGTGCCACCAGTTTGTCGCGCACCGCACGGCCGTTGACGAAGAAATACTGCAAGTCCGCCTGGCTGCGGTTGAAGGTTGGCAGACCGACCCAACCCCACAAATGCAGACCATTGCGCTCGATCTCGATCGGCAACGCCTGCTCCAGGAAGCCCGAACCGCAGATCGCCGCCACACGCCGGGCGCGGGCCGCATCATCGTGGGCTTCGTGCAGGCTGAGGATCGTCTTGCCGTTGTGACGCAAATGGAACGCCACGTCGAAACGCGCCAGCGCCAGACGCTTGATCACTTCCTGCAGGTGATCGAATTCGGTTTTTTCGGTTTTGAGGAATTTGCGCCGCGCCGGGGTGTTGAAGAACAGGTCACGGACTTCCACCGAGGTGCCGACCGGGTGGGCCGCAGGCTGCACGCGAGGCGCCATGTCACGGCCTTCGGTCTCGACCTGCCAGGCCTGATCGGCATCACGGGTGCGCGAGGTCAGCGTCAGACGCGCCACGGAACTGATCGACGCCAGCGCCTCGCCCCGGAAGCCCAGGCTCATCACCTGTTCAAGGTCTTCCAGATTGCGGATCTTGCTGGTGGCGTGACGGGCCAGAGCCAGCGGCAGGTCATCGGCAGAAATGCCGCTGCCGTCGTCGCGCACTCGCAGCAGTTTGACACCACCCTGTTCGACATCGACGTCGATGCGCCTGGCACCGGAATCGAGGCTGTTTTCCAGCAACTCCTTGATCACCGAGGCCGGACGCTCGACCACTTCACCGGCGGCGATCTGGTTCGCCAGCCGCGGGCTGAGCAGTTCGATGCGGGCAGCATTCAGGACCTGATTCATTCTTTGGACGCCAGTTCGGTGCCGGGAATGGTCAGGTGCTGACCGACTTTCAGATCATCGCTTTTCAGATTGTTGGCACTGCGCAGCGTGGCCGGCGAAATCTGGTAACGCACGGCAATCATCGCCACGGTTTCACCCGGGCCTACCCGGTGATCACGCGGTCCCTGAGCGATCTTGCCCGAATCACGCAGCCAGGCGATGTAACTGCCCGGTGGCGGATTCTGCTGGAAGAACTGGCGTACGCCACTGCTGATCGAGCGCGCCAGCGCCTGCTGGTGGCTCGCTGCCGAGAGCTTGTTCGCTTCGTTGGCGTTGGAGATGAAGCCGGTTTCCACCAGGATCGACGGGATGTCCGGAGATTTCAGCACCATGAACCCGGCCTGCTCCACACGCTGTTTGTGCAGCGGGGTGACCCGACCAATGTTGGTCAGGACTTTCTGGCCGACATTGAGGCTGGAGGTCAGCGAGGCGGTCATCGACAGGTCGAGCAGAACGCCGGCCAGCATCCGGTCCTTGTCATCAAGGCTGACGTTGCCGGCACCGCCGATCAGGTCGGAACGGTTTTCACTGTCGGCCAGCCAACGGGCGGTTTCCGAGGTGGCACCGCGGTCGGACAGGGCGAACACCGACGCCCCGAACGCGGCCGCAGACGGCGCAGCGTCGGCGTGGATCGAGACGAACAGGTCGGCGCCTTTCTTGCGGGCGATTTCAGTACGGCCGCGCAGCGGGATGAAATAGTCGCCGGTACGGGTCAGTTCGGCACGGAAGCCTTTCATGCCGTTGACCTGACGCTGCAGCTCGCGGGCGATCTGCAGTACCACATCCTTTTCGCGCTGACCGCGAGAACCCGATGCACCCGGGTCTTCACCACCGTGTCCGGCATCGATGACCACGATGATGTCGCGCTTGCCGGCCGGGGCGGGTGGCAGTTTGATCGCCGGCTCAGCCGGGGTGACGGGCACCGCCGGAACGGTCGCAACCGTTGGAGTAGACGAAGGCGCAGGCGGCGGGGCGGCGTCAGCCGGATTGTCGAACAGGTCGACCACCAGACGGTTGCCGTACTGCGCATTCGGCGCCAGCGAGAAGCTTTTCGGGGTGACGGCCTTCTTCAGGTCGATGACCACCCGCAGGTCGGTCGGCGTGCGCTGGGCCGAACGTATGGCGGTGATCGGTGTATTGGCGGTCTGCACATTCAACGGCGCGCCGAGGGTGGCGCCGTTGATGTCGATCACCAGGCGATCCGGCGCGGTCAGCGTGAAGACGCCGTGCTGCACCGGGCCTGTCAGGTCGAAGACCAGTCGCGTGTTGTCCGGCGCCCGCCACAGGCGCACGCTGTTGACCTTCGTGTCGGCCACAGCGTTGACGGTTACTGCCATCAACATCAGTCCAGCGGCAGCCACCAACGCGCGAAAGCGCATACCTAACCCCATCATTCAATTGGTTTCCAATGCCAAAGCGGCACACCAGGCCTCGCCGCGCGAGCCCTGGGACAAAATGGTCAGCGAACGTCCGCTGTCTTGCGGGCTAATGGTAATGGTCAGGTCAGGCTTTGGCAAAAAGCCTGCACCTTTATCGGGCCATTCGATCAGGCACAGGGCATCGTCTTCGAAATAGTCGCGGATCCCGAGAAACTCCAGCTCTTCCGGATCGACCAGGCGATACAGATCAAAGTGGAAGGCCCGGATGTCACCGATCTCGTAGGGCTCGACCAAGGTGAAGGTCGGACTTTTCACCGCCCCGATGTGCCCCAGACCGCGAATGATGCCCCGCGACAACGTGGTTTTGCCCATCCCGAGGTTGCCTTCGAGAAAGATCAGGCCATGGCCCTGGGTGATACGGGCGATGCGTGCGCCAAAGTCGCTCATGGCCTGTTCATCGGCCAGGTACAGGGTTACTTCAGACACGGTGCATGCTCCTCCAACAACTGACGAATGACTGGAATCAGATCACTGGCCGCCAGCCCACGGCCGAATTTACCTTGTTGCAGACCGGCGTTGGCGTGCAGCCAGACCGCCAGGCACGCGGCATCGAAACCGTCCATGCCCTGAGCCAGCAGCGCGCCGGTCAGACCGGCCAGCACATCGCCGAGTCCCGCGGAGGCCATGGCCGGATGGCCTTGATGACACAGCGCCAGACGACCATCGGGATGAGCAATCAGACTGCCCGCGCCCTTGAGCACCACCACCGCTGTATATTTTTTGCTCAACGCCAGCGCCGCCGCCGGACGATCGGCCTGCACCTCGGCGGTGCTGATCCCCAGCAGCCGCGCGGCCTCCCCCGGATGCGGCGTGATCACGCAATCCCTGGGCAGACTGACAAAACCGGAAGCCAGCAGGTTCAACGCATCGGCATCCCACACCTGCGGCAACGGCGCATTGGCGGCAGCTGACAACAGCGCCCTGCCCCAACCGGCCTGACCCAGCCCCGGCCCGACCACCAGCACGGACACTTTTTCCAGCAGCCCCATCAATTGATTGGCCGAAGAAGCGCCCAGTGCCATGGCTTCCGGTATCCGGCTCAGCGCCGCCGGGACATGTTCCGGGCGCGTCGCGACCGAGACCATCCCGGCACCACTGCGCAACGCACTTTCGGTACTCAGCAGGATTGCCCCGCCAAACCCGTGATCACCGCCGATCAGCAGCACATGACCAAATCGTCCCTTGTGCGCGGCCGGCGAGCGGGCAGCCAGACGCGGAAGGTTCGCCACGTTGAGCCGGCGAGCGGCGACAGGCAAGTCACTGAAGTGCTCGGCAGGCGCCTGCAGGTCGTTAAACAGCAGTTCGCCGACATGATCCGCCGCCGCACCCGTGAACAGCCCGAGCTTCAGGCCGATGAACGTCACGGTGAGGTCAGCGTGTACCGCATCACCCAGCGCATGACCGGTGTCGGCGCACAACCCGGAAGGGATATCGACCGCCACCACAGGCAGTCCACTGGCATTGATCGCCGCAATCGCAGCGGCGTAGGGCTCACGCACATCGCCGCTCAGGCCGGTGCCGAGCAACGCGTCAACGACGATACCGCGCAACTCGCAGGATAGATCCCATGGGGCAATCGAGACACCATCGGCCACGGCTTCGGCGTGCGCCACGGCGGCATCGCCCTTCAAGCGTTGCGGCTCGCCGACAGCCAGCACCTGAACCTGCCAACCCGCCCGATGGGCCAGCGCTGCCACCAGATAACCATCGCCGGCGTTGTTGCCGTGCCCGGCCAGCACCGTCATTTGATTCGCGGCCGGCCATTGGCGTACCAGCGCGCGCCACGTGGCATGGGCGGCACGCTGCATCAATTCGAAGCCAGGCGTGCCGGCGGCGATCAGTCGTGCATCGAGTTCACGCACCTGCGCGGCACGGTACAGCGCGTCGGGTAATTGATCTTTAGTGTTCGGCATGCGTCTTCGGGCTCCGATGTCTGGCAGAATTATACGCACCTCAGCTCCGGTTTCTCTCGCCTCATGTCCGCCATCACCACAGATCTGCCTGCCCTCGCCCAATCCATCAAGGACTGGGGCCGCGAGCTGGGCTTCCAGCAAGTCGGCATCAGCGGTCTGGATCTGGCCGAGCATGAACAGCACCTGCAACGCTGGCTCGAGGCCGGCTACCACGGCGAAATGGATTACATGGGCGCCCACGGCAGCAAACGCTCGCACCCCGAAGAGCTGGTGCCGGGCACCTTGCGCGTGGTGTCGCTGCGCATGGACTACTTGCCGGGCGACACACAAATGGCGCAATTGCTGGCCAAACCGGAAAAGGCCTACATCTCGCGTTATGCCTTGGGCCGCGATTATCACAAGTTGATCCGTAAACGCGTTCAACAACTGGCGGACAGGATTCAATCCGAGATCGGGCCGTTCGGTTTTCGCGCCTTCGTCGACAGCGCACCGGTGCTGGAGAAAGCCATCGCCGAACAGGCCGGGCTGGGCTGGATCGGCAAAAACACCCTGGTGCTGAACCGCAAGGCTGGCAGTTACTTTTTTCTCAGCGAACTGTTCGTCGACCTGCCGCTGCCAGTGGATGAGCCCCACAGCACCGAACATTGCGGACGCTGCACCGCGTGCCTCGACATCTGCCCGACCAACGCCTTCGTCGGCCCCTATGTGCTGGACGCGCGACGCTGCATTTCCTATCTGACCATCGAGCTTAAGAACGCCATCCCCGAAGATCTGCGACCGCTGATCGGCAACCGCGTGTTCGGCTGCGACGACTGCCAGATCTGCTGCCCGTGGAACCGCTTCGCCCGCCCGTCCGGCGAAATCGACTTCAAGCCACGACACAATCTGGACAACGCCGAGCTGGCCGAGCTGTTCTTGTGGGATGAAGACAAATTCCTCAGCAGTACCGAAGGTTCGCCGCTACGCCGCGCGGGATACGAGCGCTGGCTACGCAATCTGGCGGTGGGGTTGGGAAATGCGCCATCGAGCATCCCAGTGCTGGAAGCACTCAAGGCACGACGCGACTACCCCTCAGAGCTGGTACGCGAACATGTGGAATGGGCGCTGAAACAGCACGCCGACCGTCAAGGCGCGTCGTTATAGACGAACTTCGGCATTTCCCAGTGGAAGCGAATCGCCAACAGCCGCAGTAGAAAACCACCGAACAACGTGATCAGAATCGCCTGTTCACTCGGCACGTTGAGAAACAGACAGAGCATGTAGCACCACGCCGCGGCGAACGAGACGCTGGCGTAGAGTTCGCGGCGGAAGATCAGCGGGATGTCGTTGCAAAAGATGTCGCGCAGGATGCCGCCGAATACCCCGGTGATCACGCCGCTGACCGAGGCCACCAGCATGCCATGGCCCATTTCCAGGGCGGTCATGCAGCCGATCAGAGTGAATGCCACCAGACCGACCGCGTCGAGCACCAGAAACAGCGAGCGCAGGTGACGCATCCAGCGTGCGGTGAACACGGTGATCATCGCCGCAATCGTTGTCAGCACCAGGTATTCCGGGTGTTTGACCCAGGTCAGCGGGTAATGCCCGAGCAGCACGTCACGCACCGAACCGCCGCCCAAAGCCGTGACGCAGGCGATCAGCACCACGCCGAACCAGTCCATGCCGCGACGTCCCGCAGACAGGGCGCCAGTCATGGCTTCGGCAGTAATGGCGACGAGATAGAGCATCAGCAACATGGTGGCGATCCTGGCAGGAAGGCGCGCAGTCTACTCACTTCGCCGGGGCACCAAAAGAGGGCGCCCCGGCGCGGGTGCCGATCTCAGAACTTGATGAAATGCTTGCGGTAGTGCTGCAGCTCGGCGATGGATTCGCGGATGTCATCCAGCGCCAGGTGAGTGCTGCCTTTCTTGAAGCTGTCTCGCACGTCCGGCGCCCAGCGTGCGGCCAGTTCCTTGAGCGTCGAGACGTCGAGGTTGCGGTAGTGGAAGTAACTTTCCAGCGACTTCATGTGGGTATAAAGGAAGCGACGATCCTGGCAGATGCTGTTGCCACAGATCGGCGACTTGCCCTTCGGCACCCACTTTTCGAGGAAGGCGATGGTTTCGGCTTCCGCCTCGGCCATGCTTACGCGGCTGTCGCGCACGCGTTGGGTCAGGCCGGAGTTGCCGTGCGTGCGGGTGTTCCACTCGTCCATGCGGGCGAGGACTTCGTCGCTGTGGTGGATGGCGATCACCGGACCTTCGGCCAAGGTGTTCAGGTCACTGTCGGTGACGATGGTGGCCATTTCGATGATGACGTCGTTTTCCGGATCCAGACCGGTCATTTCCAGGTCGATCCAGATCAGATTCTGCGGGTTTTGCATATTTCGGCTCCTGAGCAATGCTGCGCAGTTTAGCCTAGGCAGCCTGCCGGGCGTGCTAAACTCGCGGCCGTTTTACCTAATCGCTGCATTCTTCAGACGGAACACCCATGGCCAAACGCCAACTCAATCGTCGTCAAAACTGGCGCATCGAAAAGATTCAGGGCGAGCGCGCCGCCCGCGCCGCCAAACGCGAGTCCTCAGCAGTCGAGGCGCTTGAAGGCGGCGATCTGGGCCCGGAGCAACACGGCCTGGTGATCGCCCACTTCGGTGTGCAGGTCGAGGTCGAGGCCGTTGACGGCGAACTGGCCGGCCAGGTCTTCCGCTGCCACTTGCGCGCCAACCTGCCGGCGCTGGTGACAGGCGACCAGGTGGTCTGGCGCGCCGGCAACCAGGGCATCGGCGTGATCGTCGCGCAACTGCCGCGCACCACCGAGCTGTGCCGTCCGGACAGCCGTGGCCAGCTCAAACCGGTGGCCGCCAACGTCGACATGATCGTCATCGTCTTTGCCCCGATGCCCGAGCCCCATGCCAACCTGATCGACCGCTATCTGGTCGCGGCCGAGCACGCCGGCATCCGCCCGTTGCTGCTGCTGAACAAATTCGACCTGATCGACGAACAGAACGCCCCTGCGCTGAATGCTCTGCTGGCCGTCTACCGCACGCTGGGTTACCCGGTGCTGGAAGTCTCGGCGCACCATGGCAACGGCATGGAGCAATTGCAGAAACAACTCGACGGGCGCATCAGCGTGTTCGTCGGCCAGTCGGGTGTGGGCAAGTCGTCGCTGGTCAACAGCCTGTTGCCGAACGTCGAAACCCGTGTCGGCCCATTGTCCGAGTGGTCCGGTCAGGGTCAGCACACGACGACCACCGCGCGGCTGTTCCACTTCCCTGGCGGCGGTGAACTGATCGACTCCCCGGGCATCCGTGAATTCGGCCTCGGCCACGTCAGCCGCGCCGACGTTGAAGCCGGCTTCATCGAGTTCAACGACCTGCTCGGCACCTGCCGCTTCCGCGACTGCAAGCACGATCGCGAACCCGGTTGCGCACTGCTCAAGGCCCTGGAAGACGGCCGCGTGCAGCAGCAGCGAATGAACAGCTACCGCTCGATCATCGCCAGCTTGCCGGAAAACGGTTACTGAACATCCGCGACGGCAGCACCTCGCCCGAGGGCTGCCGTGTGTCGGACCGCGTCTGACAAACCCGGTAATCTGTTAAACGTCTGACCTTTCTGACAGCTCCGCCCACACCTGCTTGCAGGACATTTCTCTTTCACCGCTCAGGCCTTGTTGGCACACGCCAGATGCCTACATTGGGTTCCTCCTTCGCACTGTCGCGACCTCCGAGGCCCCATGCAAACCTACCATTTGTTCATCAGCCACTCCTGGAACTACTCCGGCTCCCACGACAATCTGATCCGCCTGCTCAGCGATCACCCGACGTTCACCTTCAAGAATTTCTCGGTGCCACCGCATAATCCGATCATCGACGCCCGCACTGACAAGGAGCTGGAAGAGACCATCGAAAACAAGATCCGCCCATGCTCGGCAGTGCTGGTCATGGCCGGTATGTATTCGGCCTACAGCAAATGGATTCAGAAGGAAATCGAGATTGCCAAACGTCTAGGCAAGGTGATCATCGCGATTCGTCCCCATGGCGCCGAACGCACCGCAAAAGTGGTCAGCGACGCCGCGCATGTCGAATGTGCGTGGAATACCAACAGCATCGTCAGCGCCATACGCCTTCATACGGCGGTGTAATCATGCGCAAGGGACTGTTTATCGGCATTAACCACTACACCCACGTTTCGCCGCTCAGCGGCTGCAACAATGATGCAATGGCCATGGCCTCGGTGCTGGAGCGCCATGCCAGCGGACGGCCCAACTTCAGCAGCAAGGTGCTGACTTCGGCGGAGGAAGACCTCTCGCTCACGGCCATGAGGCAGCACATCCAAAGCCTGTTCTCGGGCGACTGCGATGTTGCGCTTCTGTATTTCGCCGGCCATGGCCAGTTCGATACCAGCATCGATGAAGGGTTGCTGATCCCCCAGGACTATCAGCCCGGCGGCGACGGCATTCGCATCAGCGACATTCTGCAGTGGGCCGACAACGCCCAGCAGATCAAGAACAAAATCATCATCCTTGATTGCTGCCAGGCTGGCGCCGCCGGTGCCGTGCGCAACTTGCGCGGCGGCAGCAGCCTGATCGGCGAAGGCGTGACCATTCTCACCGCCTGCAAAAAAGAACAGTCCGCCCTGGAAAGCCGTGGCCATGGCGTGTTCACGGACCTGCTGCTTCAAGCCCTGCATGGCGGTGCCGCCAACGTGCTGGGCAAGGTCACTCCCGGCAGCGTTTACTCGTTCGTCGACAATGCCCTGGGGGCCTGGGAGCAGCGGCCGGTGTTCAAGACCAATGTGTCGCAGTTCGTACCACTGCGCGAGGTCGCACCGCTGATCGCCGAAGAAACCCTGCGCAAGCTCAAGGACTGGTTTCCGGAACCGAGTTTTGTCTTCCGGCTAGACCCCAGTTTCGAACCCACCGCCGCCTCGTTCGATCCCGATCACGGTGACATCTTCAAACAGTTGCAAATGTGCAACCGCCACAGCCTGATCGAGCCGGTGGACGCCGAACACATGTATTACGCCGCCATGCACTCTACCGGGTGTCGCCTGACAGCTCTGGGTGCCTATTACCGCGAACTCGCCCTCAAAGGACATTTCTGATGCCCGTATTCATCAGCTACCGCCACATGGACCGCGCCCACGCCCTCGCGATCGATGCCCGCTTGAAGCAGGCCAATATCAAAACCTATCTGGACGTGCTGGATCCCGAATCCCAGACCACCGACGACATCACCGGAGTCATCACCCGCAACATCACTGAATGCACCCACCTGCTGGCGGTGGTCTCGGAGTCAACCGCGTTGTCCTGGTGGGTGCCGTTCGAGATCGGCGAAGCGACGATCAGCAACCGGCGGATCTGTTCCTTCAGAACGGGCGCCGCCCAACTGCCGCTGTACCTGGACAAGTGGCCGAAGCTGAGCACGGCCAACGACCTGAACTTCTTCATCGACGCCTACCGTGAAGAAGTGACGAACAAACGCTCGATGACGCTGGATTCAAGTAACGAATCCTTCAGCGGCACCTACAGACGCAACGCGGAAATCTTCCATGAACAACTGAAAAACCGGATTCGGCGGGGGTTCTGACAGACGCAAAAAAGCCGCGATTATCGCGGCTTTTTTGCATTCAGAGTGCAGGGCCGGCCTCAAACCCGCTCGCTTTTGGCCGGTGCAGCGAGTTCAGCCTCGCGCTGGGCGATGGCGACCTCTAGTTCAGGAGAGCGTTTGGCCCATTGTTCGGGAGGGAGGGGTTTTGACCATTCGATGATGTCGGGATGGGGCAAGTCGGGGGGCGGATATAGCTTTTTTCTTTGCAGATAAGTCGCGAGAGGTGCATTGAAAATGAATACGCCGAATACGCCTTCCCATAACAACGTCAAGAACCAGCCACGCTCTTTGGCTTTATCTTTCATGTAATCGACGTAGTAACGCAGGTTGGCGCCTGAATTGAGCGCTGCGGCATCCGGCGATGCTTCTGGCCCGATCTCCATGTAACTGCGCATGCATTCCCACAACGCCATCGCTGTAGTGCCACCGCCGCAGTTGAAGCCCAGCGAAAAATGCTTGTTGTCTTGGGTGGCATCCGGGTCGGGATTTTCGAAACCGATGACCAGTAAACCCATGGTGTTTTTACCGGCCTGACTGACCGACGACTGCTGGGTGGCGGCCGCTGTCACGCTTTCCCAAGGGACGATCCAGTATTCGCCGTTGTCACGGGGGACGCAGACTTCCCGGCGTTGGCGGTTGAAGCGCACGGGTAAGGGGACTTCGCGGAAGAGGCCTTGAATCAACCAAAAAATCGGGAGGGCCATGATACATGCGCCCAGGATCAAAATGTCCTGACTGAAATCAGAAGTCAGATTTCGAGTAAAAAATGACATTGCTAAAAACACCATCACTCCCGGCCACATCACCATCACCGCTGAACCGATGCTGTAGTTGCCTATGTCAATGAAGACGTCGTTTTTGCGCCAGACGATATTGAGCACGTCACAGGGCTTTCTCCCGGTTGGAATCGGCAATGGCGCCAAATAGTCATTGCGCGAGAAAATCCCCTTCTTCGTGGTGCCGGCCGGTGGCGTGCTCATTCCTGCGCCTCAACTCGTCCGGCCAGCTCGGCTTCGCGTTTGGCAATGGCAACTTCCAGGTCCTGGGAGCGTTTGGCCCATTGTTCGGGAGGGAGGGGTTTTGACCATTCGATGATGTCGGGATGGGGCAATTCCGGTGGATGGGAAAGCTTCCAGTCCTGGAGCTTTTCCGCCAGATAAGTGCCCAGAATCGTAATGCAGAATATTCCCCACAAAACGCTCAACATGTCCCCTTTGCGCAGATCAACGATGAGCGATCCGATTTGGGTTTCTTCATAAGGAGCAATACCAACCCGACTTTCAGGCACTGCCTCTGGCCCGATTTCCATGTAACTACGGGTGCACTCCCACAACGCCATCGCCGTCGTACCACCGCCGCAGTTGAAGCCCAGTGAAAAATGCTGGTTGTCTTGGGTGGCATCCGGGTCGGGGTTTTCGAAACCGATGACCAGTAAGCCCATGGTGTTTTTACCGGCCTGACTGACCGACGACTGCTGGGTGGCGGCCGCTGTCACGCTTTCCCAAGGGACGATCCAGTATTCGCCGTTGTCACGGGGGACGCAGACTTCCCGGCGTTGGCGGTTGAAGCGTATGGGTAATGGGACTTCGCGGAAGAGGCCTTGGACCACAAATAAAATAGGTATTCCTACAATGATTAATCCGCCTCCCCATATCATCGGATCGGGAGTGATGTAATTCATAAGTGCGAACAGCATCACCATTGGCCAAAGCACCATCACCGCCGAGCCAATGCTGTAGTTACCGATATCGAGAAACACCTCGTTTTTGCGCCAGATGGTATTGAGCACGTCGCAAGGCTTTTCCCCTGTAGGAACAGGCAACGGCGCCAAATAATCATTGCGGGAAAAAATCCCTTTCTTCGAAGTGCCTGCCGGTGGCGTGCTCATTCCTGCGCCTCAACTCGTCCGGCCAACTCGGCTTCGCGTTTGGCAATGGCGACTTCCAACTCAGGGGAGCGTTTGGCCCATTGTTCGGGAGGGAGGGGTTTTGACCATTCGATGATGTCGGAATGGGATAAGTCGGGGGGCGGAGATAACTTCCACTCTTGCAACATCATTGCCAGCGGAGCGCCCAGAAAAATGGCCCCGATTATCAACCAGGCAGCCTTACCGACTTCCTGTGCAACCAGATGGTGTCTGATGCCGTCCAGATATTCACATGTAATGCCCCAAACAACGCTTCTACCTCGCAGTTTTGCCCGCCCGCCCTCAAAATCATTGGTCTGTGGCAAAACATGCAGCCCGATCTCCATGTAACTGCGCATGCATTCCCACAACGCCATCGCTGTCGTGCCACCGCCGCAGTTGAAGCCCAGCGAAAAATGTTTGTTGTCTTGGGTGGCATCCGGGTCGGGATTTTCGAAACCGATGACCAGTAAACCCATGGTGTTTTTACCGGCCTGGCTGACCGACGACTGCTGGGTGGCGGCCGCTGTCACGCTTTCCCAAGGGACGATCCAGTATTCGCCGTTGTCGCGGGGGACGCAGACTTCCCGGCGTTGGCGGTTGAAGCGTATGGGTAATGGGACTTCGCGGAAGAGGCCTTGTATTAAAAAGAAGGTTGGCACTCCAATAATGAACGTCGTCATGACTGCAAAAATATGCATCTCGTCATGATCATTGCGGAACAGATATCCCATGAAGGCGAACAACATCACCATTGGCCAAAGCACCATCACTGCCGAGCCAATGCTGTAGTTACCAATGTCGAGAAACACCTCGTTTTTGCGCCAGATGATGTTGAGCACATCAGAGGGTTTTCTACCGGTGGGAATAGGCAACGGCGCCAAATAATCATTGCGGGAAAAAATCCCCTTCTTCGTAGTGCCTGCGGTTGGCTTGCTCACACCTGCGCCTCAACTCGTCCGGCCAGCTCGGCTTCTCGTTTGGCAATGGCAACTTCCAGCTCCTGGGAGCGTTTGGCCCATTGTTCGGGAGGGAGGGGTTTTGACCATTCGATGATGTCGGGATGGGGTAAGTCGGGGGGCGGATATAGCTTTTTTCTTTGCAGATAAGTCGCGAGAGGTGCATTGAAAATGAATACGCCGAATACGCCTTCCCATAACAACGTCAAGAACCAGCCACGTTCTTTGGCTTTATCTTTCATGTAATCGACGTAGTAACGCAGGTTGGCGCCTGAATTGAGCGCTGCGGCATCCGGCGATGCTTCTGGCCCGATCTCCATGTAACTGCGCATGCACTCCCACAACGCCATCGCCGTCGTACCACCGCCGCAGTTGAAGCCCAGTGAAAAATGCTGGTTGTCTTGGGTGGCATTCGGATTGGGGTTTTCGAAACCGATGACCAGTAAACCCATGGTGTTTTTACCGGCCTGACTGACCGACGACTGCTGGGTGGCGGCCGCTGTCACGCTTTCCCAAGGGACGATCCAGTATTCGCCGTTGTCACGGGGGACGCAGACTTCCCGGCGTTGGCGGTTGAAGCGTATGGGTAATGGGACTTCGCGGAAGAGGCCCTGGATCAACCAGAAAACGGGGAGAGCCATAATACAAGCGCCCAATATCAACGCATCAGGGTCTTCGAAGGCGTAGGCCAGTCCCAAAAACAACATTACTCCCGGCCACATCACCATCACCGCCGAGCCAATGCTGTAGTTACCGATATCGAGAAATACCTCGTTTTTGCGCCAGATGATGTTGAGCACATCAGAGGGTTTTCTACCGGTGGGAACAGGCAACGGCGCCAAATAATCATTGCGGGAAAAAATCCCCTTCTTCGTAGTGCCTGCGGGTGGCGTGCTCATCGCTTGTCCTTGGGTTGCAGGTAAATGGCGCCGGGGTGGTCCTCACCGAGCGGGTAGTTCGGCACACGATCAAGCTCGGGTGTCGGGTCGTTTCTCAGGGCGATGACACCTGTGGAGTTGTTCAAGGTGAACGCCAGTCCTCGTTCTCCGCCGATGAAGCTTCGAGCACCGAGTATCCCGGTCAATGGCGTGCGATAACGCAACCTGAGCGACAACGTGCCAGGTGGGGTGCGCAATACGTCTTTCACCTCTTTGAATGGGCCGCTTATACGCAAACCCCGACCTTCCTTGATCGGTATCCACTGGCAACTGCTGCTGGACAACCAGAAGGGCGTCATATCGCGCCAGGGACGGGGAGGCCTGAAATAGTCGATCGGACTATTTTTGATCAGGTAGCGGTTTTCGAGGGTATCTACCGGGTCACCGACCATGCTCAGCTCCAGGTAGACACTGTGTGGCTCGGCGCCTGGCAAGTCGATAGTCAGGGAATCAATGGCGCTGACGTAAGTCAGGCCGGAACGGCCATTATCAGGTGCCTGCCTGGCGCTGCTTTGCATGGAGACCCGAGGGGTATAAAGGATGAGGTACAAACGGTCGAGTTCTTCCTGTTGGGCTTTTGGCGCGATGGGCCCCAGATCGATAGCCCGCGCTTTAGACCAGCAGCAGTTGTTCAGGAAGTTTTGCAGCGGCGTCTTTTCGAAAATCCAGGCCGTCAGATACAGCAGACCCAAACCGGCAATGATCCAGTTCAATGGCCCCATGTAGAGCGTGTAACGCAAGATGGCGACGTCTACTGTGATTGCCCCCGCCAAGGCACGGGCGGTATAGCCAAATCCTAACAATGCCTGGGCGCCAAACACGGCTACTTGCCCACCGACCACGGTCTGACGTATTTCCAGCCATGGATCAATCCGGTTATGGGAATCCTCTAATTGCAATTTCAAGGATTTGAATTCTTGCAAGGCGGCATAAGCCGACAACCCGCCAATCACCCCACCAAACAACGTAAGCGCCGGCGCAGCAGTTCCGAAGAAGTAAAACCTATCCCTCCCCAACCCCACCCTCACCTGACTATCCACCACCGCCACCAACGCCGCCGCCCCGTAAAGACTCGCCGAAATCGTGTCATTCACCCGGCGCCCTTCCATCCCCTCCAGCACCCCGGCCTCTTTCAAGTAGTTCTGCACATTCACCACGTTCACCAGCAGCGCCGCCATCGGCACAACGCCCCCGCTGTTGACCACCACCGGCGAATTGACGATCCGTTCCACCCGCCCGACGCCAATCGCCTTGCCTGTCTTGTTCACCCATTGGGCCAGTGCCTCGGCCCGTTGCCCCAGCAACGCCCACACCTGTCGCCCGCCCTCGGACACTTGCTGCAAACGGCTTTCACCCCCCAGCCTCGCCGCGACGAAGATGCTCATCCACGACGCACTGAAGCCGTTGTCACCCTTGAGCAGCAACAACGCCGCTCCCAGCCGGTTGACCAGCACACTCCATTGGCTGGCGGCGTCCCGGGCCATGGTCGCGATGTCATCCAGCACCACTGCGCTCAACGGCGCCAGCGCCTGATGGGTGGCGCTGATGTTGTCGGCAGATAGCGCGGCCATCAGCTCGCTCAGGCGCGAGGCATTGTTGACGGCCGCTTCGAGTGAGGGCGTCCAGGCGTTGAACAGTTGCCGGAGTGCGCCCCCGTCGGCGGCGCGTACATAGTCGGCGTATTGCTCGGCGCCCTGGGCGCGGATGCACTGGGCGGTCAGGCAGCCGGTGGCCAGCTCGGTCAGCCACTGGCGCGCCGCCAGGTCGTTGAAGTCGACAAACCAGGTGCCGCTGGACGAGCGTTTGAGGTACAGCCCCCGGTCAGCGAACAACGCCGCGTGCCGCTCTTCGAGTTGTTGAAAGTGGGCGGCGGCCGTGTCGCTGAACCAGGTGTTCATCGCGTCGAGATCGATGTACTCGCCGACCTTGGCGCCGAACGGGTGATTGTTCAGGTTGGCGAGTTTTTCCGCGCGATATTCGCGGACAAGGACCTCGGCCTCGCGGTACAGGTCTGCCGGAATAAACGCCCGCACCGGCGCGACAATCGCTGCGATGCGGGCATCGCGGGCGGCGGATTCTGCATGACTCGGCTGACCGCCATACTGCCGGGCCCGGGTTTCAGCCTTGAGCTCTTCCTCCAGTCGATGCTGGGCGTCGAGCATGATCCGGCCCTGCGCCGGCGTGAGGCTGATGTCTCGATCCTTGTAGCGGTAGCTGAGATTGCCGGCCAGCTCTGCACCGTCCTCAGTGATCAGGCTGCGCACAAACCCGCCGATGCTCAGGCGCAGGTTGTTTTCGCCGAGCCATTGCTCGTGGCCGGCTTCCAGCCATTCCTGTTCATGGTTGATATCGCGCAGCACGCCAGGATCGTCATCCAGACAGGCGAAGACGGCGAACAGGCAGTCGCTTTGCGCCCTGGCGTTGTCCAGCCAGTCCCGGGTGCCCTGACCGTCCCATGGCTCGGCGCTCCACTCGCCGGGCGGCTGGTCGCTGGCATCGGGGTGTTGAGCGAGCACCTTGTTGCGCTCGCGGATCCGGTGCATGGCATCGGTGTAGGCCTTGATGTTGGCCACAGTCGGATCCTTCAGCAGTGTCGCGCCGAGGGCGTCGGTGTCCTCGGCATTTTTTTGCTGATCGGCTTTCATCGACCGGGCATAGGTGTTCGGCAGAAGTTCGGCCATGACCTCATCGGCACGCTCCAGGGCCGGGCAGTGCGGGGCCTGTAATTCGTCCGCCACTGTGCGCAGCGCAATACATCGCATGTGCTGAGTGCGTTTGGCGCTGTCCTCGCTCAGTGACTGACAGTGCTCGGCACCCAGGGGGAATTCGCTGTAAAGCATCCAGGCATCGTGAGCTTTTGGCAGCGACAGGCCGGCCAGCGTTGCGTCGGCCACAAGGGCGGGCCCCGCGTCCAGCGGCTGCGCCTGCAACAGCCCTTCGGCTGAAACGGCGTAGCGCTTGAGCGGCCCCTGATGCTGCCAGACGTACACAAACCCCGCCCGCAAGCGACGCGTTGCCATCGGGCGACTCTCGGGCGCGATACCGGGAACGCAACAGGCGTGTTCGGCCTTTTCGTGCGCCAGCGCATAGCGCACCGGTACCACAAACAGATCAGGCTGACTGGCGGGACACGGATGCACCGTGCTGTTGATATCCACATGTGGCTGGGCTTTGGCGGCCCGTTCGGCCTGCGCGGCCTGGTCGACCATGGCCAGTTTTTCGGCGCTCATAGGGTGAGGTCCTTGTCAGTCAGCAACTGATGCGTCAATGCGCTGTTGAGGTTGTCCAGGCGCTGGTGGGGCAACACACCAGGCTCGGCCAGCAACTGCCGGTAGGCGCCGTGCTCCGGGCCATCGGGAAAGTCCGCCCCCAGCACTGCGTAGAAACGCGCCCAGAGCAGCACCTCCTCCACGGCACTGAAGCCATTGCGCGCCGCACTGCCCTGACAGTCCATGGCCCATTGCTGCAAAGCCGTCGGTTCCTGCGATCCAAGGCATTTCGGGAAATACCGCAGAGCATGTTCGATCAGTTGCCCGGCGAATGTCCGGCGTTTCGCAGCGTTCAGGTCATTGAGCTGCTCTGCCGTGAACACCAGCCACGGTCTGTCCGCGTAAGGGATCGCCGGTTGCTCGGTGAGCTGCCGGATCTGCAGGCCCGGCAGCCGGATCAGGTGCACCGGCCCCATCAACCGATCCCGCTCTGCTGCGGGCTTGTCCGCCAGCCACAACGCGGTGATGCGGGGATCGTAAAAGCGAAAGAGCACGGTCACATCACCCTCGACACGGGCGTGGATCAGGCTGCGCAAATGCTCCAGCAATGCCCCCTCATCGGCTTGCGACTCCAGCCAGAGCCCCGCCGTCGTGCTCCACTCCTGTGAAAAGACCTGCGCCAGAGGACTGTCAGGGGTCACCGCCACCAGTACGGGGCCTGCTTTATCCAGAGCGCTGTAGGCCGTGCGCTGATAAAGCGAGTGAGGCATTACGCCTCCCGTCAGCTCGAACAGGCGTTCCGGAAGGTTTTCGATCTGGATTTGATCCAGCAACAGATACGCCCGATTCATGCGCTCACCTGCGCCAGTTTTTCGCACACGGCGCAGACGGACGCAGCCTGCTCTGCTGCCTGAGCCAGGGCGGCCAATTGCGTGGTCACGGATAACGCAAGGAGCGTTTGTGAAGACTCCGGCGCCGCCAGTGCCGACTGCGCGGCGGCCCCCGCCACCGGCGCACCGCCCTCGACAATCGCCACGCTGCTGAAGATCCCGCCCGAATTGATCACGATGTGATGCCCGCCCGCCGTCAGCGTCAGGCTGGTCCCGGCATCGATCACC
>NZ_NEJZ01000011.1:0-225510 GCF_002113215.1 Pseudomonas sp. B15(2017) | reverse complement strand
TGAACTCGAACGGCAACAGCCCATCGAGTACACCGTCAGTCAACGTCAGCAGTTCTTCCCCGGTGACCATCGACACCGGACAGCCGTTGGTGCAGGTCAGCGGCGCACAATCGGCGCTGTCACCGTTGGGATTTTTCGCCTGATCCGGCGTGTCGTCGTGCTGCTCGTCTTTTTTCAGGGAAGCATTACGCCGGGCATCCCAGCGCAATTGCATGCGACCCTTTTTCACCCCGGCGGCGATGCCCCTTGCGGCGACGGACTTGTAGTGGTTCACATAACCGATAAAGGTGCTGACGATGCCGAACATCGCCTTCACCAGTCGCGTCACCGCCGACAACAACTGAGCGCCACGCTCCGCCAGACGCAAGGTCAGATAAGCGATCCCTGCCCCGGCGCCAACGAAAGTCAGCACAACGCCGATCAATACATCGATCAGCAGCTGCACCACCACCATCGAGACTGCCTCGGCGGTTTTCCCGGCAATTTCAGTGCCGGGCAACATTTCCAGCCAGAGGCTCGCAGTACGCAGCAACAAACACAGCGCCGCCTCGTCACTGACCAGTAACTGAAGCTTCTCCATCATTTCAGGCGCTGTTTCTGCCAGCGCAATCAGCTGTGCGGCGCCACTGCCCAACCGCTCGGCAAACTTTCCGGGGTCCTTGAGAATTTCCGACAACAACCCGATGCTGTCCCACACCCCCTCGATCGCCGCCCAGCTCCCGGCGAGCATGCCGTTGCCCGCCGCCGTCACCACCGACTGCGACCACTGCGGCTTGAAGCCTTGCCACTCGCTGCGCAGCCAGCCATCCAGCTGCCGACTCAGGCCATCGTAGGACTCGAAAAGTGCATCAATCTGCTGCTCGCTGGCCTCGCTGTGCACCACCACCCGGTAGAACTTGCCTGCTTCACCGGTAAACACCCCCTTGCCTTGAGCATCGAGGGTGACGGAGTTGACCTCGCCACCGTCCATCGCCACCACATCGACTACGATGCCGCCCAATGGAATGTCGTATACCGACTCGAACTTGCTCTCGATCTCCATCGGCCCGGATTCCGGGCATTGCACGAGCGCAGAAGAGAAACGGTTGTCGTCAATCGCGACCGCCGTGCTGTGCTCGCCGAAACGGATGATCCGCTCCATCCCCATCAGAGACGGCAGATCGGCCGCATGACTGACACCATCTGCCGAGCGACTGAGCCAGTGCTTCAGTTGTTCGCGATAGAGATCGAGGGTGCGGGGAAAGCTGTCGAGTTCTTGCTCGATGCGGGTGACGGCATCCATCAGCGCAATCCCATGCGCATGGCGAAACGTAAAACCGGGTCGAACATATGCGTTCACTCGCGCAAAAATCAGGCGAGGGACTTTGCGGGGGATCAAACAGAAAAGAAGTCAGGCGAGTAGGCGGAGGATGTAGGAGAAGTCTGTAACTGATTTTTATCGCACGGCAGACGCAAAAACGGGGCGGGAGGTTTACCTCACGCCCCGTTCACGGAACAGATGATTTGCTTATTTAAAAGCGTCTCGGCCGGCCAGCTCTTTCAACTTGAGCTCGGCCAACGGATGCCCGGCCTTGGCGGCCATGGTCCACCAGCGAGCGGCTTCCGAAGGATCTGGCGCTTTGCTCGGCGTACCTGCAAGACTGATGACACCGACTTGATATGCCGCTTTGCCATCCCCGGCCAGCGCCGCCAGTCGCAACAAACGTACACCTTCCTGACGTGCGCCCAGGCCAACCCCGCGAAACGTCAGGATGTGCCCGTAAAAACTTTGCGCGCCGACATCGCCCAGATTGGCCATGCGCGCAAACTGACCTTCGAGCCAGCGCCAGCCGCGGGGCTGACGGACAAACCACGCCCAGTGAAACAGCCTGCGGGCGAGCCAGTAACTGGCCCGCGCCTTGAGTCGTAAAAACACTCAGGCCTCCGCCGATTCCGGGTACTCGTACTCAAAGACCCGCACCACTTCCGAAGCATGCCAGGAGGCGGCGGCAACACCGTCGGACGGCCCGGAAAAACGCCCCAGGCGCTCGACACATTCAAAGAAACCGGTGCGTGGCAGGCGACTGGCACCCTGGCTGATCACCAGCGAGCTGCGCAACGGCTGTTCGGCTTTCGCGTCCAGTGCCGCGAGATGCTCCAGTGCAGCGGTCAATGTCTGCATGGCCGGCGTGGGCAGTTGCAGGCGTTCGAGCAAGGCTCGATAAGTCAAAAGATGGCGCTGCCTGCGCGCCTGATCCAGTTCCCCCAGCAATCCGTCCCAATGTTGACGACTGATGCGTACGCTCACGATTGTTCCCTCCACCCTGGCACCGTCAACTCCCAGGCCAGGCTGCGGCGAATCGCGGCGTCGGGCAGACGCTCGCCACTTTCAATCATGGCCAGGTAAGACGGGCTGATGCCTACCGTGCGGGCCAGCGCCTCGATGGCGATGCCCTTCCCTTCGCGCAAACTGCGTAACTGATCCAGACCTGGAAGAATCGGGTCCGGGGTTGCCGCAAGCGGCGCTGGAGCCGGTTGCGACGGTGCTTCGTTAATGCCTGCTGCTTTCAGTAGAGCCTGATACTGAGCCCATGGCAGAACCGCATATTCGGGTTCGCCATCGCGTGCAATTATCTGAATATCCATGACTACCCCGTAGGACAACAACACTTAGCGAGTCGGCACTTTTCCCTAGAAGTGTAATCCTAACAGCGGCCAAGGTCGTGGGGGGTATCTATCTGAATAAGAGGCTGTCGCAATTCAGGACTTTTTCGGGCCCTGAAGCTGAAGTTGCTCGGGGGTATCGGGCAGGCGCTCGACCACTCTGAGCTTTTCCGGCGTCTGGCGCTGACGCCACAGGCGGAAAGCATTCAGTTCATCGTCGAGGGTTTTCATCAGCCAGGCGAGGACGGCGATGTCATCAAGCATGCCGAACATGGGAATGAAATCGGGAATTGCATCGACCGGACTGAGGAAATACATCAGACCGGCAACCACCGAAACGATCGCCTTGGCGCTGATTGCGCGGTACTCGCCGCGCCAATAGGCCAGGCACAGTGCCTGCAACAGACGCAAATCGTCCTTCAGCTTGCCGAGGCGATTGCCTTGGGCGGCGCCTTTGCTGGCCACGGCAAACAACAGGGTCGGCAAGCGGCCTCGCGCCAGCAATCGTCCGGCCAGAGGAAGGAATCGGGCGAAATTCCACGGCGCTCTCATTTATTTCTCCCGTTGAAATGTTATCCACACAAATTGTGGATAACCTTGTGAACAGAGCTGCATTTAAGCGCTGAGAGCCCCGTTTCATAAGGGCTGCGCTCAGATCGGGCGTTTTTTACTCACATAAAAAATCCCAATATTTCATTGACTTGGCGGCTTCAGACGTCTAGCGCGGCAACCTTAAAGTCTAGGACTGCCAGGACCGGCATCGGTTCGGTCTGTTTACGCTGACCATCGTCCAGATGCAACAACGCCCCGCATAAGCGAGGCGTTGTTGTTGAAACCGGCGCAGATTACTTGGCGGCGTCTTCTTTGGCTGGATCCTTGATACCCAGCAGTTCCAGGTCGAAAACCAGAACCGAGTTGGCCGGGATTGCCGGGCTTGGCGATTGTGCGCCGTAAGCCAGATCGCTAGGGATGTACAGCTTGTACTTCTCGCCAACGTGCATCAGTTGCAGGCCTTCGACCCAACCCGGGATCACACCGCTGACCGGCAGATCGATCGGGCTGCCGCGTTCGACGGAGCTGTCGAAAACGGTGCCGTTGGTCAGCTTGCCGGTGTAGTGAACGGTCACGACATCGGTAGGCTTAGGCTGTGGGCCGTCGGCCTTCTTGACCACTTCGTACTGCAGACCGGAAGCGGTGGTGGTCACGCCGGCTTTCTTGCCGTTTTCTTCGAGGAATTTCTTGCCGGCGGCTGCCGACTCTTCGCTCATCTTGGCCATACGCTCTTCGGCACGCTTTTGCAGCGCGGCGAAGGCTTCGACCAGTTCTTCATCTTTCAGCTTCTGTTCTTTCTTGCCGACGGCATCTTCGATGCCCTGGGCTACCGCTTTGGAGTCCAGATCATCCATGCCTTCCTGAGCAAGGCTCTTGCCCATGTTCAGGCCGATACCGTAGGAAGCTTTTTGCGCCGGGGTTTTCAGCTCTACGCTGGTCTGCGAATCACAACCCGCGAGTACCAGGCTAACCAAGGCAACCGCCGCCGCCAACCGATGCTGTTTCATGCTATTTCCTTGTTCATGCGCCTAAAGGGCAATCGAGTAAAGCCGCGAGCTTATCAGGCCGCCACGACCAATGGCTACCGGCATGAGAGCAGGAATCTTCCGATAAGTTCAGGGATTAAAAAGCATTTGGCGAAAGGCACGATGAAGCTTCTGTCATCTTTTACCGACAGCGATTGATGCCGCTTCCCACAACACTTGGCGTAATGGCCACTTGCCGCACACGGCCTCGCTCAGGCATAACAGCGCAACAACTCGACAAGGATGTTCATCTTGCGCCTTTTATACCGTGTGCTGACGCTGATCGTGGTGCTGCTGGGACTGATCCTGGCGGTAGTTCTTTACTATGTCGCCAATCCGAGATTGCCCTTCCCCGCGCCTGCAAAACAAGTGCATTACCTGAACCAATGGACTGAGCAAGAGCGCCAGACCTACTACTTCACCCCGCAGGGGACGCAGGTCAAAGGCCTTCGTTACGAATGGTTTCAGGCGCTGGAGCTACCATTCTCGCAGCAACGCTTTGCCTCCCCGGAATACCTTGCACGCTTTGGTTTTCTGATCGATCCGCAGCAGAAAGCCACGCCCGAAAACCCGGGCAATCTGCCGGTAGGTTTCGCCCGGCATCAAAATCCCGGCAGCGCCGAGCAATATCTCGACATCACTTGCGCGGCCTGCCACACCGGCGAGCTGCATTTCAATGGCCAGGCGATACGCATCGACGGGGGCACGGCCCAACACGTGTTGCCTTCCAGTGTTCCTACATTGCGCGGCGGAAGTTTCGGACAGGCATTGGTTGCCAGTCTCACCTCGACTTACTACAACCCGTGGAAATTCGAGCGCTTCGCCCGCAATGTGCTGGGCAACGACTACGACGCACGCAATGAACAACTGCGCAAAGACTTCAAAAGCTCACTGAACACCTTCATCAAAGTGGCGTGGAACGACACCCACCGCGGCCTCTACCCCACCGAAGAAGGCCCGGGCCGCACCGATGCCTTCGGCCGTATCGCCAACGCGACCTTCGGCGATGCGATCTCCCCGAGCAATTACCGCGTGGCCAACGCTCCCGTGGATTACCCGCAGCTGTGGGACATGTGGACCTTCGACTGGGTGCAGTGGAACGGTTCGGCGCAGCAGCCGATGGCACGCAATATCGGCGAGGCACTGGGTGTCGGCGCCACTCTGAATTTCTTCGACGCCAACGGCCAACCGCTGCAGGGCGATGAGCGCTATGCCTCCAGCGTACGTGTGCGTGATCTGCACAAAATCGAAGAAACCCTGCAAAAACTGCAACCGCCGGCATGGCCTGAAGAGGTACTGGGCGTCGTCGACAAACCCTTGGCAGCCAAGGGGCGAACCCTGTTCGCCGAGAATTGCGCCGGATGCCACGTCCCGCGCCAGACCCGGGAAGGCGAGCGCTGGGTACAACACCTGCACATGCTTGCGGTGGATGTCATCGGCACCGACCCGAATGCCGCCAACAACATTGCCAATCACCGCTTCGACCTGACCGCCCTGCAATGGAACCCGGCAGAGCTTGAACAAATGGACGTGAAGTTGCACCCCACCCCCAAGGAACCGCTGGACCTCAGCCAGCTATCAGTGGCCAAGGGACTGGCTTATGTGACCGCCTTCGTGGAAAACCGTGCGTACCGTGAAGCGGGCGTTACCGCTGCCGAGAAGCCACAACTCGATGGCTTCGGCCTGCCGATCGGCGTTCGCGAAAAAGTCGCCTACAAGGCCCGTCCGCTTGCCGGTGTATGGGCCACGGCCCCGTTCCTGCACAACGGCTCGGTCCCGAGCCTTTATCAGTTGCTGTCGCCTCAGGACGAGCGCGCCACGACCTTCTATAAAGGCACGCTTGAATACGATCCACGCCATCTTGGGTACCGCACCGAGGCTTTCACCAACGGTTTCCTGTTCGACACCCGCATCACCGGCAACCACAACAGTGGCCATGAATTCCGCGCCGGCGAACGCGGCAACGGGGTGATCGGCCGACTGTTGCAGCCAGAAGAACGTTGGGCGCTGCTCGAATACCTGAAAGTGCTGGGCGGCCCGCTGGAGGCACAACTGCCATGATCTTCAATTCCTTTAAAAGACCTTCGATGCTGGCGCGTTTCTGGCTCTGGCTGGGACGGTTACTGGGCAAAACCCTGTTGTTCCTGCTGGTGATCGGCCTGATCGGCTGGGCCCTGACCACCGCGTGGTTTGCCTGGCAGCACCGGGGTCCGGTATCGGCGCTGGAGCAGATTCCGGACGGTGAAGCCGCCATGACCCAGGACGTGATCCAGACTGCCGTGCGCATCGTCGATCAGCACCGCGAAAGCACCCGCTACCTGCGCGATGCCCATGCCAAGGCCCATGGCTGCGTGAAAGCCGATGTGCAGGTGTTGCCGGATCTGGCTCAGGAATTGCGCCAGGGCGTATTCAGCGAACCAGGCAAGCTGTGGAAAGCAACGATGCGCCTGTCCAACGGCAACGCCTATCCGCAATTCGACAGCATCCGCGATGCCCGGGGCATGGCGATCAAATTGCTCGATGTGCCGGGCAAATCCTTGCTGGCTGATCGTCAGGAGTTGCACGAACAGGATTTCGTGATGTTCAGTCACCCGAACTTCTTTGTCAGCAATGTCGCCGAGTATCGTCAGAATGTGGCGGCGCAGGCTGACGGCAAGAGGGTCATGGCGTTTTTTCCGGGGTGGGATCCGCGTAGTTGGCAAATCCGGCATCTGTTCATTGCACTGGCAACCTTATCGCCACCGCCGGAAAGCCCGACCCGCACGACATATTTCTCGGTATCGCCCTACAAGTTCGGCGAGGCCAATGCCAAGTTCCGGGTGATGCCGGATCCGGAGCGCTGCCCCGCTTATACCTTGCCGAAACAGAACCAGGATCTGCCGAACTTCCTGCGCAGCGCATTGAACCAGCAACTGTCCACCGACCGGATGCCGGCGTGCTTTGTGTTGCAGATCCAGCGGCAGGACGCGAACAAGTTCATGCCGATCGAAGACACCAGCATCGAATGGCGCGAGCAGGACAGTCCATTCCAGACTGTGGCCAGGATCACTCTGCCCCCGCAGGACTTCGACACCCCGGCGCTGAACCTGCAATGCGACAACCTGTCGTTCAATCCCTGGTTCGGCATCGAAGCCCATCGCCCGATTGGCGGAATCAACCGGCTGCGCAAAGCGGTGTATGAAGCGGTCAGCGATTACCGCCACAGCCGTAACTCGGCGCAATAGCAGCGCCAGAAACGAAAAAAGCGACCGTCAACGGTCGCTTTCTCATGGCCAGACTCAGCGAAAGCCAAATCCCAGGCAGCAAAAAGCCCGCAAAAGGCGGGCTTTCTGAGGTGATCTGGCGTTCAGTGTTCCAGATTACCGAATATGGCGCAGCGGACGGGACTCGAACCCGCGACCCCCGGCGTGACAGGCCGGTATTCTAACCGACTGAACTACCGCTGCGCGAAACGCTTGAAACGAATGGTGGGTGATGACGGGATCGAACCGCCGACATTCTGCTTGTAAGGCAGACGCTCTCCCAGCTGAGCTAATCACCCTTCGCTTCGTTACGGGGCGCATTATGCCACAGATTTTCGTAACGTGTTGATTTAATTGAATTTTTTTTCAAATAAATCCGAAAACCGGTGAAACGATACATCCCGCAGGTACAACTCGAGGCAGAAAAAAACCCGCCTCGGCGGGTTTTTCCGTGGTGACCTGGCGTTCAGTGTTCCAGGTTACCGAATATGGCGCAGCGGACGGGACTCGAACCCGCGACCCCCGGCGTGACAGGCCGGTATTCTAACCGACTGAACTACCGCTGCGCTAAACACTTGAAACGAATGGTGGGTGATGACGGGATCGAACCGCCGACATTCTGCTTGTAAGGCAGACGCTCTCCCAGCTGAGCTAATCACCCTTCGCTTCGGTGTGGCGCGCATTCTACGGAGCGTCCCAACCTCTGGCAAGCACTTTTTTAATTAATTTTCTTAGCCCTTCCAAAGGCTTAGAGAAGGGTTGGCCTATGACCCGGCGAAGACAATAATGCCCCCCTTTGTATAAAGGAGAGACTCACCCCATGTGGTTCAAGAACCTGCTTATCTATCGCCTGACCCAAGACCTGCCTGTCGATGCCGAGGCGCTGGAAACTGCACTGGCCACCAAACTGGCGCGTCCATGTGCAAGCCAGGAGTTGACCACCTACGGTTTCGTGGCGCCGTTCGGCAAGGGCGAAGATGCGCCACTGGTGCACGTCAGCGGTGACTTCCTGCTGATCTGCGCCCGTAAAGAAGAACGCATCCTGCCGGGCAGCGTCGTGCGCGATGCGGTCAAGGAAAAGGTCGAAGAGATCGAAGCCGAGCAGATGCGCAAGGTCTATAAGAAGGAACGCGATCAAATCAAGGATGAAATCATCCAGGCCTTCCTGCCGCGCGCCTTTATCCGCCGCTCGTCGACTTTCGCCGCCATCGCGCCGAAACAGGGTCTGATCCTGGTCAACTCGGCCAGCCCGAAACGCGCCGAAGACCTGCTCTCCACGCTGCGTGAAGTGATCGGCACCCTGCCGGTTCGCCCACTGACCGTGAAAACCGCGCCGACCGCCGTGATGACTGAATGGGTCACCACCCAGCAAGCCGCTCCGGACTTCTTCGTACTGGACGAGTGCGAACTGCGCGACACCCACGAAGACGGCGGCATCGTGCGTTGCAAGCGTCAGGATCTGACCAGCGAAGAAATCCAGCTGCACCTGAGCACCGGCAAGGTTGTGACTCAACTGTCGCTGGCCTGGCAGGACAAACTGTCGTTCATGCTCGACGACAAGATGACCGTCAAGCGCCTGAAATTCGAAGATCTGTTGCAGGATCAGGCAGAACAGGACGGCGGCGACGAAGCCCTCGGCCAACTGGACGCCAGCTTCACCCTGATGATGCTGACGTTCGGCGACTTCCTGCCGGCGCTGGTTGAAGCACTGGGCGGTGAAGAGACTCCGCAGGGGATCTGAGTCTCTGCGCAGTCTTTGGGTTATCTTCAAACGCCACCGCTTCGGTGGCGTTTTCACATAATAAGGAACAGACCATGCGCGCACTGGCTGCACTGAGTCGTTTTGTCGGCAACACCTTCGCTTACTGGGTTCTGATTTTCGCGGTGCTCGCGTTCCTGCAACCCGCCTGGTTCCTCGGCCTCAAAGGCGCGATCGTACCGCTGCTCGGGCTGGTGATGTTCGGCATGGGCCTGACCCTCAAACTCGACGACTTCGCCGCCGTCGCCCGCCATCCGTGGCGTGTGGCCCTAGGCGTGGTCGCGCATTTCGTGATCATGCCGGGGATGGCGTGGTTGCTGTGCCAGATCTTTCATCTGCCGCCGGAAATCGCCGTCGGGGTTATTCTGGTCGGCTGCTGCCCGAGCGGCACCTCATCGAACGTCATGACCTGGCTGGCCCGTGGCGACCTGGCGCTGTCGGTGGCCATCGCCGCCGTCACCACCCTCCTCGCCCCGCTGCTGACACCGGCGCTGATCTGGCTGCTGGCCTCGGCCTGGTTGCCGGTTTCGTTCATGGAATTGTTCTGGTCGATCCTGCAAGTTGTGCTGCTGCCGATCGTCCTCGGCGTGGTGGCGCAACGTGTGCTGGGGGACAAGGTGCGCCACGCGGTGGAAGTATTGCCGCTGGTATCGGTGATCAGCATCGTGATCATCGTCGCCGCCGTGGTGGCCGCCAGTCAGGCGAAAATCGCCGAATCCGGCCTGCTGATCATGGCCGTGGTGATGTTGCACAACAGCTTCGGTTATCTGCTGGGTTATTTCACCGGGCGCCTGTTCGGCCTGCCGCTGCCGCAGCGCAAATCCCTGGCGCTGGAAGTCGGCATGCAGAACTCGGGATTGGGTGCGGCACTGGCCAGTGCGCACTTCTCGCCGCTGGCGGCGGTGCCGAGCGCGTTATTCAGTGTGTGGCACAACATTTCCGGGGCGCTGCTGTCGACGTACTTCCGACGGATGAGCGAAAAACAAGACCGTGAAACGCTGGCGCAACAGGCGGCCGACTGATCCCGGATCAAGGCGCGGCGCACAATTTTCGGTAGTATGTGCGCCACGTGGGGACGACCCTGCGGCTCAATCGAGTTTTCAATCTGGGGACGGCCCCGTCAATCGATGGAGGTCTTTCATGTCCTGGATCATTCTGTTTTTCGCCGGCCTGTTCGAAGTCGGCTGGGCCGTCGGCCTGAAATACACCGATGGGTTCACCCGTCCGCTTCCCACCGTTCTCACCGTTGCCGCCATGGCAGTCAGTTTGGGCTTGCTGGGGCTGGCGATGAAGGAACTACCGCTGGGCACGGCTTACGCGATCTGGACTGGCGTCGGTGCCGTGGGCACGGTGATTGCCGGGATCATTTTGTTTGGCGAATCGATGGCATTGATTCGCCTGGCCAGTGTGGCGTTGATCGTCACCGGGCTGATCGGGCTCAAGGTCAGCGCCTGAGCCGTTGCCGCCACCCGTCAGGGATGGCGGCTTTCCAGACGCCTACCTGACAGTCCCGCGCAATTCCCCGACCATCGCCTGAAGCTCCGCTGGTTGCGCCGCGTCAACGGCGACCGGCTTACCCGCCACCAGCGTCACCCGCGACCACAAGCGCCGGAACACCCCTTTGTTCGGATCGCGACTGAAAAAACTCCCCCATAACCCCTGCAACGCCAGCGGAATCACCGGCACCGGTGTCTCTTCGAGAATCCGCGTCAGCCCGCCCTTGAACTCGTTGATCTCACCATCGGCGGTCAACTTGCCCTCCGGGAAGATGCAAACCAGCTCACCTTCCTTCAGATACCGGGCAATCCGGGTGAAGGCCTTTTCGTAGATCTGGATGTCTTCCTGGCGTCCGGCGATGGGAATCGTCCCCGCTGTGCGAAAGATAAAGTTCAGCACCGGCAGGTTGTAGATCTTGTAGTACATGACAAAGCGAATCGGCCGACGTACCGCACCACCAATCAGCAAGGCATCGACGAACGAAACGTGGTTGCACACCAGCAACGCCGCGCCCTCATCGGGAATCGCCTCAAGGTTGCGATGCTCGACGCGGTACATGGAATGGCTGAGCAGCCAGATCATGAAACGCATGCTGAACTCGGGAACGATCTTGAAGATGTAGGCGTTGACGCCGATGTTCAGGAGCGACACCACCAGGAACAGCTGCGGGATCGATAGCTTGACCACGCTCAACAACACGATGGTGACAATCGCCGAAATCACCATGAACAGCGCGTTGAGAATGTTGTTGGCGGCAATCACCCGCGCCCGCTCGTTCTCGGCGGTGCGCGACTGGATCAGCGCGTACAGCGGCACGATGTAGAACCCACCGAAGATCCCGAGGCCCAGCACATCGAGCAACACCGCCCAGGCATGGCCGAAACTCAGCACTTCGATCCAGCTATGGCCGACGGCGCTTTCCGGAATTCCACCGGAATGCCACCACAGCAACAGACCGAAAACAGTCAGGCCGAACGAGCCAAAAGGCACCAGGCCGATCTCGACCTTGCGCCCTGAAAGCTTCTCGCACAGCATCGAACCCAGTGCGATGCCGACCGAGAAGACAGTCAGAATCAGGGTGACTACGGTTTCGTCGCCGTGCATCCATTCCTTGGCGTAAGCCGGAATCTGCGTCAGATAAATCGCCCCGACAAACCAGAACCACGAGTTGCCGACAATCGAGCGCGAAACTGCTGGTGTCTGCCCCAGCCCCAGTTTCAAGGTTGCCCATGATTGACTGAAGATGTTCCAGTTCAGGCGCATCTGCGGCGAGGCCGCCGCGGCGCGGGGAATGCTGCGACTGGCCAGGTAACCCAACACGGCGATGCCGACAATCGCGGCGGACACCACTGGCGCGTAATTGGCCGATGACATCATCACCCCGGCGCCGATGGTCCCGGCCAGGATCGCCAGGAATGTACCCATCTCCACCAGCCCGTTGCCACCGACCAGTTCGTCCTCGCGCAACGCCTGCGGCAGGATCGAATATTTCACCGGCCCGAACAGTGCCGAGTGCGTGCCCATGGCAAACAGCGCCACCAGCATCAATGACAGGTGATCGAACAGGAAGCCGACAGATCCCACGGCCATGATGACGATTTCAGCCAGTTTGATCAGACGGATCAACGCGTCCTTGGCGAATTTTTCCCCGAACTGCCCGGCCAGCGCCGAAAACAGGAAGAACGGCAGAATAAACAGCAGTGCACACAGGTTGACCCAGATCGAGCGGTCACCTTCGATGGTCAGCCGATAGAGAATGGCGAGGATCAACGACTGCTTGAACACGTTGTCGTTGAACGCGCCCAGCGACTGGGTGATGAAGAACGGCAGGAAGCGCCGGGTACGCAGCAGGTTGAACTGTGAGGGGTGACTCATCTTCCGTGTGTCCCTGATGTTGGGTAACGAGTGGCCTGGATACGCTTATTGGAATGTCAATCCGCGATCCAGGCCACACCTTACCTAAACTTTTCAGGTTATTTCTTCAAACCTGCAATGCACGGAGAAACAAACAGCTCGCCGCGCCATGCGCCTTGCAGCGTGCGTTTACCTACAATCAGCCACATCGCCGCCAGCAACGTCACCAGTACACAACCGGCCACGCTGAAGAACGTCAGGTGCAACGTGCTGCCCAGCTTCAGAGTCGCCAGCGAATACACGCCCAACGGGAAGGTAAAGCCCCACCAGCCGAGATTGAACGGGATGCCATCACGCAGGTAACGCACGGTGATCAGCAGCGCCATCAACATCCACCAGAGACCAAACCCCCAGAGCGTGATCCCCGCTATCAGGCCCAGGCCCGAGGCGATTTCGCCGATGCCTGGCAGACCGTTGGCCGCGAAGATCGCTGGCGCATCGCCGCCCAGCAGCAACATGCCCAGCGCCCCGGTGCCGATCGGCCCCAGCGCCAGCCAGCTCGAAGCCGCCATGTTTTCGTGGGGCAATTTGTGCAAGGCCATACGCAGCAACAGGATGGTCAGGATGCTGAACGCCACCGGCAGAGAAAACGCCCAGAGCACGTAGCTGGTCGTCAGCACTACCAGTTGCGAGTGCGCGTCGGCCAAGTGCGGCGCGAGCAGTCCGCCACTGGCTGCCGCCACTTCCGCCGCCACCACCGGCAGCAACCAGACGGCAGTCATCTGATCGATGCTGTGCGCCTGACGGGTGAACATCATGTAAGGGATCAGCACGCCGCAGGCCAGCGACATCGCCACGTCCAGCCACCACAACACTTCGGCCAGTTGAATGACTCCTTCTCCCCAGCGTGGCAGACCGAACAGCAGAAAGCCGTTGATGATCGTCGCCAGGCCCATGGGAATGGTGCCGAAGAACATCGAAACCGTGGAGTGGCCGAAGATCCGCTGCGCTTCGTCAAAGAACAGAATCCAGCGGGCGGCGTAGGCAGCAGTAAACAGCACGAACAACAGAATGTTGAACAGCCACAGCCCTTCGGCCACGGCGTGCAATCCGGGAACGGACACCGGCAATTGCGCCAGCGCCAACGCCAGCACGCCGGTGCCCATGGTGGCGGCGAACCAGTTCGGGGTGAATTGGCGGATCACTTCGCGCGGGTGCTGAAGCTGGCTGAATGGCTTGATGCCGGGTTTGGCGCTGTTGGGGCAAATCATCATGAACTCCTGTCCTCAGGTGAGGTTGAGCTCATGGTAGAACCGAATCGAATATCTATATAACGGGTAATATCTCTAACTGTTATCTATTTAGTAGATATGCAGTCAGACACTGCCTTCGGTTTCAATGACAAGAATTCGCGCCGCGCCCTGAGGATGAGCGACATGTTCAGTGCCGATGGACGCATAGAAGATGTCGCCAACCTCCAGCAATGCCTGCTTCTCCTCGCCTTCTTCGCGATAGTGCATGAGCACCTGACCGTCGAGCACCACGAACACTTCTTCGCCGTCATTGACGTGCCATTTGTAGGGCTGATCGGTCCAGTGCAGACGCGTGGTGATGCCATTCATGTTGGCGATGTCGAGCGCGCCCCAGGCGCGCTCGGCGGTAAAGGTCTTGCTGCGAATAATCTTCATGCGTCGATCCGTGAAAAAGTTATGGCTGGCCAAGGCTAACCGAATCCGCAGGCTTATGGCGCGCTGCAGGTCTTCGCCGCTTGCGCCCGAAAACTCATCAGCAGCGCTCCGACCGCCAGCACGATCAATACCGCGCCATACACATCGGTGGTGGCCAGCAGGCCCACGCTATGGGTGAAGTGCCCGGCCAGCAAAGCCGGCAGGCAGAACGCCAGGTAACTCAGCACATAGAATGCCGACATCAACCCGGCGCGCTCATGCGGCAATGCCAGCGGCACCAGACTGCGCACCGCTCCCAGAAAACCGGAGCCAAACCCACAACCGGCCACCAGCGTACCGAAGAAGAACAGCGACAGACTGGCGCTGTGCACGCCCAGCAGAACCAACACGAGCCCGGCTGGCAGCAGGCTCGCGCCGAGTTGCAGCGCCCGGGAAGCAGGACGATTGCGCAACGTGAAAATCATCAACGCACCGGTGACGGTCAGTGCCGCCACAGTCGCGCCGCCGATCAGGTTGGAGGTGGAGCCAGTGGCCGTGCGCACCAGCGATGGGGCCAGCGAGGCATAGAAACCACCAAGCGCCCAAGTCGCGGTGTTCAGCGGCAAGACTCGCCACAGCGTCGAACGTGCCTGAACCGGCACATGCAGGGTTGGCCGCAACGAGGCCCATGCCCCGGCTTGCGGCGAGACGCTTTCCGGCAAGCGCCAGACATAAATCCCCTGCAACACAAACAGCGCGAGCAGCAACCAATAGGTCAACTGCAACGGCGCCGGAGCGAACTCGGCCAACAAGCCGCAGCCCATGCCGCCCAACGCCATGCCCAGCAACGGAGCGACACTGTTAATCAGCGGGCCCTGCTGACGGTCGGTGTCCAGCAGCGTCGCGCTCAACACCGCGGTGGCCATGCCGGTGGCGAAGCCTTGCAGCACTCGCGCGCCGATCAGCCAGCCCACGCTGTCGGCGTAGATAAACAGCAGCATCGCCAGCGAATTGAGCGTCACGGCGGTGAAGATCACTGGTTTGCGTCCCAGGTGATCCGACAGCGACCCGACTGTCAGCAACGCGGCCAGCAGACTCAGCGCGTAGACGCCGAAAATCAGGGTCAGCACCGCTGCCGAAAAATGCAGCCGATCCTGATACAGGTGATACAACGGCGTCGGCGCAGTGGAAGCGGCGAGAAAACTCAGTAAGGTGATCGCCAGAAACCACAGGCTGGATCGGTTGGAAGCAAGGCTGGTCATGGGCACACTCCGCAAAAGCTAATTTTTTGCTTTTGCGGAGTGTGCTCTCGGCTTGCGCTTAAAGCAAATTCTTTGTGTTAAGGTCTGGCGCATGGCTATTAAAGAAGGTTTACGCCCCGGCGGTCGCAGTGCCCGGGTGCAAGAGTCGATTCACTCGGCAGTCCGCGCGCTTCTGCAAGAACAGGAGCGCTCAACGGTGACCGTCCCGCAAATCGCGGCGCGTGCAGGCGTGACGCCGTCGACGATTTATCGACGCTGGGGAGATCTGGCGGCCTTGCTCGCGGACGTCGCCCTCGCCCGCATGCGCCCCGACAGCGAGCCGGCAGAAACCGGCAGCCTGCGCAGCGATATCCGCGCATGGGCCGAACAATATCTCGACGAAATGAGTTCTGAACCCGGGCGCAACATGATGCGCGATGTGCAGGCAAGCGCGACGCCGGGGTATTGCGTGACGATCATCGGTGCGCAATTGCAGACCATCATCGAGCGCCACCCAGAGGAAACGGCGCCGAGCGTGGATCGGCTGATCAATCTGGTGGTGTCCCCGGTGGTGTTCCGCATTCTGTTTTCGGCGGCGCCGCTGGAAGTCGATGAACTGCACCGTTTGATCGACCTCGCGCTCAAACCGGATTGACCACAGAACCGCCCGGTTCCGTGACTGCGACACCCCGCCGCGCCACGACCTTGGTCGACACTGACTAACTGTCGCGCCCGTGCGAGACTGTCTGACCGGGCGCAAGTCCGGTCGTTTTCTGTCGGGAGTGTTCCATGTCGTTGTCCACCGGGCTGATCGCCGCCGTCGCCCTGGCCTATATGGCCATCATGTTCGCCATCGCCTTCTACGGCGACCGTCGCAGCACACCGCTGCCGCCACGGGTGCGTGCCTGGGTGTACAGCCTGTCGCTGGCCGTCTACTGCACCAGCTGGACGTTTTTCGGCGCGGTCGGTCAGGCCGCCGAACAACTGTGGTCGTTCCTGCCGATCTACCTCGGGCCGATCCTGCTATTGCTGGGCGCGCCGTGGGTGCTGCAGAAAATGGTGATGATCAGCAAACAGGAGAACATTACCTCCATCGCCGACTTCATCGCCGCCCGCTACGGTAAATCCCAATCGCTGGCGGTGGTGGTCGCGTTGATCTGTCTGGTCGGCGTTCTGCCCTATATCGCCTTGCAACTCAAAGGCATCGTCCTCGGCGTGAACCTGCTGATCGGTGCCGGTGCCGACGCCATGGGCACCCGCGCCCAGGACACGGCCCTGATCGTGTCGCTGGTGCTGGCCCTGTTCACCATTGTTTTCGGTACGCGCAACCTCGATGCCACCGAGCACCACCGCGGCATGGTGCTGGCGATTGCCTTTGAGTCGCTGGTCAAGCTGTTTGCCTTCCTCGCCGTCGGCGCCTTCGTCACCTATGGGCTGTATGACGGCTTCGACGATTTGTTCAATCAGGCAATGCTCGCACCGCGCCTCGAGGAATACTGGAAGGAAACCATCAACTGGCCATCGATGGTGGTGCAGACCGGCGTGGCGATGATGGCAATCATCTGCCTGCCCCGGCAGTTCCACGTGACAGTGGTCGAGAACATCGACCCGCAGGATCTGCGCCTGGCCAAATGGGTGTTCCCGACCTACCTCGCCCTGGCAGCGCTGTTTGTAGTCCCGATCGCCCTGGCCGGTCAGATGATGCTGCCCAGCTCGGTCATCCCCGACTCTTTCGTGATCAGCCTACCGTTGGCCCAGGCCCACCCGGCGCTGGCGATGCTGGCGTTTATCGGCGGTGCATCGGCGGCCACCGGCATGGTGATCGTGGCGAGTGTGGCGCTGTCGACCATGGTCTCCAACGACATGCTGTTGCCGTGGCTGCTGCGCCGCAACAATGCCGAGCGCCCGTTCGAAGTGTTCCGCCAGTGGATGCTCTCGGTGCGCCGGGTCAGCATTGTGGTGATTTTGTTGCTGGCCTACGTCAGCTACCGTTTGCTCGGCTCGACCGCGAGCCTGGCGACCATCGGCCAGATTGCCTTCGCCGCTGTGACCCAACTGGCCCCGGCGATGCTCGGCGCGCTGTACTGGAAACAGGCCAACCGTCGCGGCGTGTTCGCCGGCCTGGCCGCCGGCACGTTCCTGTGGTTCTACACCCTGATCCTGCCGATCGCTGCCCGCAGCCTCGGCTGGTCGCTGGACAGTTTTCCCGGCCTCGCCTGGCTGCACGGCAACCCGCTGAACCTGCCGATCACCCCGCTGACCCAAGGTGTGGTGCTGTCGCTGGCGGGCAACTTCACGTTGTTCGCCTGGGTCTCGGTGCTGTCCCGTACACGGGTCTCGGAGCACTGGCAGGCCGGACGTTTTATCGGCCAGGAAATCAGCGCCCGGCCGAGCGCACGCTCGATGCTGGCGGTGCAGATCGACGACTTGCTGCAACTGGCCGCGCGTTTTGTCGGTGAAGAACGCGCGCGGCAGAGTTTCATCCGCTTCGCCTACCGCCAGGGCAAAGGCTTCAACCCGAATCAGAATGCCGACGGCGAATGGATCGCCCACACCGAGCGCTTGCTGGCAGGTGTCCTCGGTGCCTCTTCGACGCGTGCTGTAGTAAAAGCCGCCATCGAAGGTCGGGAAATGCAGCTGGAGGACGTGGTCCGGATCGCCGACGAAGCGTCGGAAGTGCTGCAGTTCAACCGCGCACTGTTGCAAGGCGCCATCGAGAACATTACCCAGGGCATCAGCGTGGTCGACCAGTCGCTGAAACTGGTGGCCTGGAACCGTCGCTATCTGGAGCTGTTCAACTATCCGGACGGCTTGATCAGCGTTGGCCGCCCGATTGCCGACATCATTCGCCACAACGCCGAACGCGGTTTGTGCGGCCCCGGCGAAGCGGAAGTTCACGTTGCCCGGCGCCTGCACTGGATGCGTCAGGGCCGTGCCCACACCTCCGAGCGACTGTTCCCCAACGGCCGGGTGATCGAGCTGATCGGCAACCCGATGCCCGGCGGCGGTTTCGTCATGAGCTTCACCGACATCACCGCGTTCCGCGAAGCCGAGCAGGCGCTGACCGAGGCCAACGAAGGCCTGGAGCAACGGGTCAGCGAACGGACGCAAGAACTGTCGCAACTCAACGTCGCGCTGACCGAGGCCAAAGGCAATGCCGAGGCGGCCAACCAGTCCAAGACCCGCTTCCTCGCCGCCGTCAGTCACGACCTGATGCAGCCGTTGAACGCCGCGCGGCTGTTCTCCGCCGCCCTCTCCCATCAGAACGACGGCTTGAGCGGCGAGGCGCAGAAACTGGTGCAGCATCTGGACAGTTCGCTGCGTTCGGCCGAAGACCTGATCAGCGACCTGCTGGACATCTCGCGCCTGGAAAACGGCAAGATCAACCCGGATCGCAAGCCGTTCGCGATCAATGAGCTGTTCGATACCCTCGGCGCGGAGTTCAAGGCACTGGCCCAGGAACAGGGCCTGAGTTTCCGGGTACGAGGCAGTCAGTTGCGCATCGACAGTGACATCAAGTTGCTGCGGCGCATTCTGCAGAACTTCCTCACCAATGCGTTCCGCTACGCAAAAGGCCCGGTGCTGCTGGGCGTGCGTCGGCGACAAGGCGAAATCTGTCTGGAAGTGTGGGATCGCGGGCCGGGGATTCCGGAGGACAAACAGCAAGTGATCTTCGAGGAATTCAAACGCCTCGACAGCCACCAGACCCGCGCCGAAAAAGGTCTGGGTCTGGGCCTGGCGATCGCCGACGGCCTGTGCCGAGTGCTCGGTCATACATTGCGCGTACGTTCATGGCCGGGGCGTGGCAGCGTGTTCAGTGTCCGCGTGCCGTTGGCCAAAGCGCAGACCGTGCAGCCGCCAGCGGCGGTGGAAATCAATGGCAAACTGCACAGCGGCGCGCAGGTGCTGTGCATCGACAACGAAGACAGCATTCTGATCGGCATGAACAGCCTGCTCACACGCTGGGGCTGTCAGGTCTGGACCGCGCGCAACCGCGAAGAATGCGCGGCACTGCTCGACGACGGCGTGCGGCCACAATTGGCGCTGGTGGACTATCACCTGGATCACGGCGAAACCGGCACTGATCTGATGGCCTGGTTGCGCACAAGACTGGGCGAGCCAGTGCCGGGAGTGGTGATCAGCGCCGACGGGCATCCGGAAACCGTGGCGCAGGTTCATGCAGCGGGGCTGGATTATCTGGCCAAACCGGTGAAACCGGCGGCGTTGCGGGCGTTGTTGAGTCGCTATTTGCCGCTCTAGAAGAGCAGCTTATTCAGGCAGTTCGACCAACCCGTCGGCATCGGTCATTGCGCGTTCCAGCAAATCGGCCGGCAGGCTCTTGCTGGCCCGCGCACCGAGCAACTTGAGCTGTTCGCTGCGGCTGACCAGGTTGCCCCGTCCTTCCGTCAGCTTGTTGCGCGCCGCGCTGTAGGCTTTGTCCAGTTGCTGCAAGCGATTGCCGACTTCGTCCAGATCCTGAATGAACAACACGAACTTGTCATACAGCCAACCGGCGCGCTCGGCGATTTCCCGGGCGTTCTGGCTCTGGCGCTCTTGCTTCCACAGACTGTCGATGACCCGCAGCGTCGCCAGCAATGTGGTCGGGCTGACAATCACGATGTTGCGATCGAAAGCTTCCTGGAACAGCGCCGGTTCGGCTTGCAACGCGGCGGAAAACGCCGCTTCGATGGGCACGAACAGCAAGACGAAATCGAGGCTGTGCAAGCCTTCCAGACGTTTGTAATCCTTGCCGGCCAGGCCTTTCACGTGGCTGCGCAAGGACAGCACGTGCTGCTTCATGGCGATCTGGCCGAGGGCATCGTCGTCGGCGGCGACGTATTGCTGATAGGCGGTGAGGCTGACCTTGGAGTCGACCACCACCTGCTTGTCGCCCGGCAGGTAAATGATCACGTCCGGCTGGAAACGCTCGCCGTCCGGCCCCTTGAGATTGACCTGAGTCTGGTACTCGCGGCCCTTCTCCAGCCCGGCATGCTCAAGCACGCGCTCAAGAATCAGCTCGCCCCAGTTGCCCTGGGTTTTCTGGCCCTTCAGGGCGCGGGTCAGATTGGTCGCTTCGTCGCTCAGACGCAGGTTCAGTTGCTGCAAGCGCTCCAGCTCCTTGGCCAGCGAGAAACGCTCGCGGGCTTCGGCCTGATAGCTTTCCTCGACGCGTTTTTCAAACGACTGGATGCGTTCCTTCAACGGGTCGAGCAATTGACCGAGGCGTTGCTGGCTGGTTTCGGCGAAGCGTTGCTCGCGCTCATCGAAGATCTTGCCGGCCAGTTCGGCGAACTGGGCGCGCAGCTCGTCGCGGGAACCTTGCAGGTCATCCAGGCGTTGTTGATGGCTTTCCTGTTGCTCGCGCAATTCGGCATTCAGCGAAGCCGCCTGGGCGTCCAGGCGCCGCAATTCGGCTTCCTTGTTGGCGCGTTCAATGTTCCAGGCATGGGCGGCGTCACGGGCGTCATCGCGCTCGATCTGCAACAGCTCGACTTCCCGGCGCACGGCCGCGAGATCCGCTTGTCTGGAGGCGTTGGCCTGGCCGAGGTCGGCGACTTCATCGCGGCAGGCTTCTAATTGAGCAGTGAGACCGTCCTGGGCCATCTGCGCCATGGCCAGCCGCTCCTCGAGCAACGCGACTTCAGACCGGCTCTGACTGGCCCGACGTTGCAGTTGCCACGCCAGTGCCAGCAGCGGCACCGCCGCGCCTGCCAGTCCCAGCAGGATGCTGGTCAAGTCAATCGCCATAGTGATTCTCGCCAATCCGATAAAGCCTGAAGGTTAACCAAGGCGCCAGGTCTTGGACAGCTCAGTCTTCGATCAGGCCGAGTTCCTGTTGCGCACGTCGGTCACCCGCGCGGGCGGCCTGACGCAGCAGGTCCTGGCCGATGCGGCGATCCCGGGCATTGCCGCACTCGCGGCACATCAACTGGCCGAGACGACTTTGCGCCGCGACCACCCCTTCCCGGGCCGGTTGCTTGAGCAGGCGGCCGGCGAGGTGCTTGGCATTCTGGCTGTCGCCCAAACGCGGGCTGTCCAGCAGCCATTCGGCCACGCGTACGGAAAATCGCTTGGGAGCGGTAACACGAGGGGGTTGGGAGGTAACAGATTCTGGAGCTGAACGAAACTTCATAAAGCACTGTGGGACAGATCGGAAGGCGCGCCACTCTACTCTTTTTTTCGCACAGGTAAAGTCGAAAAAAACCCGGCACGCCCGTGCTAGAGCAAGCGCTCGGGACAATCCACAGAAGCTGTGGATAACTCAGTGGACAACCGCCTTCCAGTCGCCGCAAAGCCTTGTGGAACGGGGCTCGCAGTCAAACTGACGATTTTTTCACCAGTTAAAAAAAGCGATGTTTTTCATTGACTTAAACTTTCGATGCAGGCAGCCATCGGGGTCAGGATCGTTATGACAGCGCCGTTACCGTCTGCGCAACTAATGTGCACAAGTAACTGTTACGCGGTTATATCGATGCGCCTTTTCGGGTCGTTTTGGCATTCAGGCTGGGGACAAGCCCCTGCGCCGAGCTTCAGCGCCGGTCACGTCGTGGCGACCGACGGTCATTGAGTGAGCCAGATCGGGGCAGGTTACGGGCCTGGCAATGTCTCCTGATTTATTTTTGATCAGCGGGTTTGCCTTTCGGGGATCGTTCCGTTAGTATCCGCGGCGTTAGTACCAAGCTGAAAGTCAATTCCGGTCGAACACACCCCACGGTCAGCCTTCTTTCACAGAAGCCTCCACCGACAAAAGCGGGATCGACCCCTCGATGGTTTCCAGGTAAATCTTCCGACAACACAGCCTTTGAATCGAATGCAAAGGGTGTTGCGAAGACCCCTTACTCTGACCGAACCAACCTGCAAATTGATCAGGATCTTCACCCCGGGCCCAGAACCTCTGCCCTCGATGTGTTGCCTGTCCTCCTAAGTACCTACCTGCCAGCCCAAGCGCGCCCACTTTTATAGCGCTCGAACTGGCTGCCTTGTTCCAGTCGGGTTCTTCGTTCGACCAATGGTGGTTGACGTTACTGGAACGTTTTAACGTTGCACGGTTCTTATCCGTGTCATTTGTAGGAACACCTAATAACTATGTCGACTCAAATCCAGACTCAGGATGCCATTCGCACCCTAACCAACGCTTTTGCTCCAATGAACTGCCTGATCATGGCCGCTCGCAAAGGCTGCTTCAGCTTCACCGTGGTCAATGAACACGGGATCGCCCGCCACAGCGAGCGTCTGTATCCCGATCAATACTCCAGCGCCGAACCGCTGCAGGCCGTAATTGATCGCACCCGTCAGGCATTGATCGCCTGAGAGGCCGAAATGGCTGCAAAAGCAAAAGCCCCGCTTAAAACGCGGGGCTTTTTATTGCCCGATGTTTCGCTTTTGCGACTTTCCGCTTAAGCACCAACTGATATAACGGTTATAACGCCCCGCCGGAAATATTTTAAAAACAGGCCTTTACGTCGCGAATATGACACTACACTTCAACTCAAGCGGCGTGATCCGCTTCCGGCGGGCCTGATTCGATCCACAGCTGCCAAGCTCCCCTTCAGGTCTCGCCGCCCAATAACAAGATCCGAGGGTTTTATGGGTATCGCTGCCAGCGAACTGTGCCGCCATGTGATCCGTCCCACGCTGATTTATCTGGGACGTCACTGCGCCACCGCCGAATCCCTGTTGCTGGGCATCGCCGCCAGCCAGTCCGCCCTCGGTTCGGCCCTGCATGACCGCCGTGGCCACGGCCTTTACCGGATTGCCGAACACCGTCACCAGGCGCTCTGGGATCATTACCTGGCACTGGATCCCGAACGCGCCAGCCTGGTTCGTGGCCTCGCAAGCCAGCATGCCTTCCTCAGCGGCCCGCACCTCGAACTGACCGTCAACCTGCGTTACGCCACGGCCATTGCCTGGCTGCTGGTCGAAGAACAAAACCCCGTCCTCCCCGAGTCGGATGATCTGCTGGGCATGGCGCGCATCTGGCGTCAGACCTTCCAGCCTCAAGGTCGTCTGCGCGATTTCACCTGCGCCTGGCAAACCTGTGTTTCACCGCTGAATCAGGTCGCTTGCTGATCCGCCGGTTTCGCAACATCGTCCAACGAGTAGCGAATCTGGTCGGATTGTCCTACAAAACCGCTCTAACTCAAGGCATACGGCCTATAGCGCTAGGACGAAAATGTTGGTAATTTTCGCCCCGGTGATCACCAGGAGTTCTAATAATGAAAAAAGTCATGCTCAAAACCACCCTTAGCCTTGCCGTAACCGTGGCATCCACCCAGATCTTCGCAGCTGGCTTTGCCATCAACGAACACAGCATCAGCGGGATGGGGACTGGGTACGCCGGGCGATCTTCTTCTGCCGACGACGCAAGCACTGTTTATGGCAACCCTGCCGGCATGTCGCGCATCACGCGCGAACAAGTCACTGGCGGTGTTGCATTCCTCGACGCAAAAACCGATATCAATGACGCCAGCTCCAGCCCGAACGGCGGCAGCAACAAAGGCGACATGGTGCCCTTCACCTCCGTACCTATGGGCTACTACGTCAAGCCGATCGACGAGCATTGGGCATTCGGCCTGGGTGTGTACGTACCCTTCGGCCTGATCACCGACTATGAAAACGGCTTTGCCGGCCGCTACTTCGGCAGCAAGTCCGAAGTCAAGGTCATTACCTTCCAGCCGACTGTCAGCTACAAATTCAACGACGTGGTGTCGATCGGTTTCGGTCCGACCATCAACCGCATCGACGGCTCGCTGGAATCCAACCTGTCGATCACTCAGGCTGCGCCGGACGGCAAGGTCAAGATCAAGGGTGACGACACCGCACTGGGCTACAACATCGGCGTTCTGGTACAGGCTACCGACACCACTCGCCTGGGTCTGACCTACCACTCGAAAGTCGACTACAAGCTCGAAGGCAACACCAAGGTCAACTACGGTGTGCTGGGCGCGGTCGGCCTGGGTGCGAACCAGAAATACGACGCTTCGCTGAAGATCACCACGCCTGAATCCGTGGACTTCTCGGTCACGCAGGCGATCAACGACCGCTGGAACGTCTACGCCGGTACCACCTGGACCCGCTGGAGCCAGCTGGAAAAGATCACCGTCAAGAACTCCGGTGTACAGCCTCTGCTGGCTGGCCAGTTCGGCGAGATCACCGAAGAGCAGAACTGGCATGACACCTGGGCTTACGCCATCGGTACGTCCTACCAGCTGAACAAGGAATGGGTACTGCGTACCGGTCTGACGTTCGACCAGGCCCCGACCAACAACGTCGACCGTTCGCCACGCATCCCGACCGGCGACCGGACCATCTTCAGCATCGGTGCCGGCTGGAGCCCGACCGAAGACCTGACCATCGACGTTGCCTACTCGTACCTGAAGGAAGAGAAGGTCAACATCCGCAACGAAAACGATCGTGGCCAGAGCTACAACTCGCAGTACGAAAACTCGGCAAACGGCTTCGGTGTCGGCGCAACCTACCGCTTCTGATGCTGTACGGCGAAGCTGATCTCTTTAGCGTTTGAGGCCTCGCCCACTAAAAAGCCCCGCTCTCTTCACAGAGGCGGGGCTTTTTAGTGGGCGTCGATCAGGGTTTCAGCGGCTTGGAGGCAATGGCTTTTTCAATGGCTGCCAGAAATTCCGGATCATCCGGCTTGGTCAGGCTGGAGAAGTTGGCAATGACCTTGCCCTGACGGTCGATGACGTATTTGTAGAAATTCCACTTCGGCGCGCTGCTCTGTCTGGCCAGCACCTGGAACAGGTGGGTGGCATCGTCGCCCCGCACCTTCTGTGGCTCGGTCATGGTGAACGTCACGCCGTAGTTGGCGTAACAGACCTTGGCGGTCTCGGCGCTGTCCTTGGATTCCTGCTTGAAGTCATTGGAAGGCACGCCGAGCATTTCCAGGCCCTGGGCCTTGTAGCGCTGATTGAGCGCTTCGAGCCCCTCGAACTGCGGCGCGAAACCACAGAAGCTGGCCGTGTTGATCACCACCAGCGGTTTGTCGGCGTAACGCTGACACAGGTCGATGGATTCCTTGGCCCGCAACTTGGGCAACGAACCTTGCAACAGATCCGGACAATCCGCGGCCTGGGCCAGTCCGGTCAACGCCATCAGCAAAGCGGGAACAGCACACCAGCGCTTGAGCATGTCGGGCATCCTTGAGCAATCGTCAGACCTCGACGTTACTCGCCCTCCCGCCGGTCTAGCAAGCACCCATGCCCAACTGCATCAGCGCCAGCCCGCCCCGATGCCAGCCCCACCACACCAGCGCCAGCAACGCGGCACCGAGTGCGGTGATGACGATCTGCGGCCAATAACGGTTCATGCAGCGCTCGCACGCGTTTGCAGGCGCTCGACCGGGCGCTCGCGCACCGGCCAGTTCAGCGCCGCCGCCAGCAGGCTCAAGAGAATCGCCACTTGCCAGATCAAGTCATAACTCCCGGTCCGGTCGTACACCACCCCGCCCAGCCAGCCGCCAAGGAACGAACCCAATTGATGGAACAGGAACACGATACCGCCGAGCATGGACAGATTCCGCACACCAAACAAGGTCGCCACCGTACCGTTGGTCAACGGCACCGTCGACAGCCACAGGAAGCCCATGGCCATGCCGAACAGATAGGCCGAGGTCGTCGTCACCGGCAGCCACAGGAACAGCACGATCACCACGGCGCGCAACAGATAAAGTCCGGTCAGCAGACGCGGCTTGGACATGCGCCCGCCGAGCCAACCGGCGGTGTAAGTGCCGAAGATATTGAACAGACCGATCAACGCCAGCACCGTGGTGCCGACACTTGCAGGCAGATGCTGATCGACCAGATACGCCGGCAGGTGGACGCCGATGAACACCACCTGAAACCCGCAGACGAAAAAGCCGAACGCCAGCAGCCAGAAACCGGAATGCGAGCAAGCCTCACGCAGGGCTTCGGACAGGGTTTGTTCATGGCCCAGCACCGGCAGCGGTTTGTCCTTGAGCATGCTCACCAGCGGCACGATCAGCGCCACCAGCAGGCCCAGCACCAGCAATGCCGCCGACCAGCCGAGCCAGCCGATCAGCCCGAGGGTGCCGGGCAGCATGGCGAACTGGCCGAAAGAACCGGCAGCACTGGCGATGCCCATGCCCATGCTGCGTTTTTCCGGCGGCACAGCACGGCCGACCACGCCGAGGATCACCGAGAACGAGGTGCCGGAGAGCCCGATGCCGATCAGCAGACCGGCACTCAGAGACAGGCCCAGCGCGGTTTCCGACAGGCCCATGAACACCAGGCCCAAGGCGTACAGCACACCACCGATCAATACCACTTTTGCCGCGCCGAAGCGGTCGGCCAGTGCGCCGGTAAACGGCTGCGCCAGACCCCAGATCAGGTTCTGCAAGGCGATGGCGAACGCGAACACTTCACGGCCCCAGCCGAACTGCGCGCTCATCGGCGACAGAAACAGCCCGAAACCGTGCCGCACGCCCAATGACAACGCCAGAATCATCGCACTCCCCAGCAACACCCAACCGCACGTACGCCACATCGAACTCATTGTTATTCTCCAGTCGCGGGTATATACCCGCTTAGATTCGGAAAAAACCGGCCCTCAGGCCAGTTCATCCAACAGCCGCAGCAAGGTTTCACGCTTCTCGGCACCCAGTCGGTCGATCAACCGCTGCTGCGCCGCTTCCCAGGCCGGCAAAGCCGCTGCCAGTCGTTGCGCACCGGTTTCGGTGAGCCGGACGATGCGGTTGCGCATGTCTTCGCCCTCGGCCAGCGCCACCAGCCCTTCGCCTTCCAGCACCCGCAGATTGCGCCCGAGGGTGCTGCGATCCAGCCCCATCGCTTCGGCCAGTTCGGAAATACTCGGTTGATCCAGGCGCTGCAGATTGCACAGCAAAGAATACTGGGCAACGTTGATCCCGAAGCCGTCGAGAGCGCCGTCGTAATGCCTGCTGACGCCACGGGCGGCGCGTCGCAGGTTGGTGCACAAACACTGAGAAGGAAGCATGATGCGTGTATATACCCGCAAGTCTGTTAAATCAAGTTACAGATCAAAACAAAGCCAGCCCGACCAGCACCGACATCTCCAATAATTCCAGCAACGCACCCGCCGTATCGCCCGTGGTTCCGCCCAGTCGCCGCACCATCAGATGCCTTAGCCAGATGAACACGACGACCGCCAGCAACAACGCCACGACCGCGTTAAGCCCGGCGATCACCACACATGCCGCTGCACTCAGCGCCAGCACCTGCCAACCCGTCTTGCGCGGCAGATGATCGGCCAGCGCCTGCCCCAATCCACCGGCCCGCACATAGGCAGTGGTGAGGAACAGCCCGAGCAGCACCGCACGCCCGATCATCGGGACGAAGATCAACGTCATACCCTGCTTCTGCTCGATCAAGGCCAGCAACGCGGCGAACTTGAGCAGCAACACCAGCACCAGCGTCACTACGGCGATCGGCCCGCTGCGCGGATCCTTCATGATCGTCAGCGTGCGCTCGCGATCACCGAAACCACCGAGCCACGCATCGGCGCTGTCCGCCAGGCCATCAAGGTGCAACGCGCCGCTGAGCAGCACCCACACCGTCAGCAACAGCGCCGCGTGCAGCAGCAACGGCGCGCCCGCCAGCGCAAGGTTGAGCGCCCAGAGAATCACACCGAACAACAACCCCACCAGCGGATAAAACAGTAGCGAGCGGCCGAGCTGTTCAGGGGTCGGCATGCCCGGCAGACGAATCGGCAGGCTGCTGAGAAATTGCAGGGCGATCCACAGAGGCAGCATGTCAGCACACCTCCTTGAGCGAACCATCAGCCGAGACGATCAGCGAAAACAGTGCGCCATGAGCGACTTCGACATTGAGCAGTTGTTCACGGGGCAAACCACGGGCCCGCGCCAGCAGCAGACGGATGACGCCGCCATGACTGACCAGCAACACCCGCTCGCCGGCGTGTGCCGCGTGCAGTCGCATCACCGCCGCCAGCACCCGCGCAGAGAAATCGCTGACCGGCTCACCCTGCGGCGGGGTAAACCCGTAGGGATCCGCCCAGAACAGACCCAGCGCCTCGGCATCGGTTTCCATCAACGCCGCCGCACTCTGCCCTTCCCAGGCACCGAAATGCAGCTCCTGCAGATTTTTGTCCAGAGATACCGGCAGATCCCGCTGCGCGCTCAATTCCTCAGCGAATCGCGCGCAACGCTGCAACGGCGAGCTGACCAGCCGATCCCACGGCCCTTTTCCGATCACCGCTTCGCGCATTTGCGCCCAGCCTTTTTCGGTCAGCGCATCGTCAAGACTGCCGCGCAGGCCGCCGCCGAGCTCGGTTTCACCGTGGCGCAGGAGGTCCAGACGCAAAGTCATGCCGGGCGATCCGCCACCGCCGCTTCGGCGAAGGTCGCCATCTGGCCGTGCAGGTCGCAGGCCAGGCGCAACAACGGCACCGCCAGCGCCGCACCACTGCCCTCCCCCAGACGCAGAGCCAGTTCGAGCAGCGGTTCAGCGCCAAGGGTTTCCAGCACATGGCGATGGCCCGGCTCCGCACCACGATGACCGAACAGCAACCATTCACGGCAGGCCGGATTCAGGCGTACCGCCACCAACGCGGCGACCGTGCAGATGAAACCGTCCACCAGCACCGCCACACCTTCCTGAGCACACGCCAGATACGCGCCAACCAACGCTGCAATCTCGAAGCCGCCGAGATTGAACAGGGTCTGCAACGCATCACCGCGCCGTGCCGCATGCAGCGCCAGCGCCCGCTCGATCACCTGCGCCTTATGGCTGACGCCTTCGGCATTCAGCCCGGTGCCGGGGCCGGTCAGGTGCGCCACCGGGCAATCCAGCAAAGCACAAGCCAGCGCACTGGCGGCGGTAGTGTTGCCAATGCCCATTTCACCGCCGATGAACAATTGCGCGCCCGCCGCCTTCGCGCGCAGCACGCTGTCGCGGCCGCCCTGCAAGGCGAGTTCGCCCTGGGCCCGAGTCATCGCTGCGCCCTTGGCGAAATTCGCCGTGCCCGGACCGATGTTCAGGTGACGCACACCTGGCAGGTTCAACGACGGGGTCACGGTGCCCAGATCCACCACTTCCAGCTGCGCGCCGAGTTGCCGCGCCAGCACGCTGATCGCCGCGCCGCCGCTGACGAAGTTCAGCAGCATCTGCCCGGTGACTTCCTGCGGAAACGCAGAAACGCCTTCGGCGACAACGCCGTGGTCGCCGGCAAAAATCGTGATCCAGACCTGATCGAGGTTCGGCTTGATCCGGCCCTGCAATCCGGCCAGTTGCACCGCCACCGATTCGAGCTGCCCGAGGGAACCGGCGGGTTTGGTCAATTGCTGCTGACGCGCCGCCGCGCTTTCAACGGCTTGCACATCCACCGGTTTGCACGGATTCAGCCACCAGGCTTGGGTCATAACGCAGGTCCTTTCAAAGTCAGGGGCAGGCCGGCGACCGTCAGGACGACTCGCTGACAACGCTCGGCCAGAGCTTGATGCAGCCAACCGGCTTCATCGACGTAGCGGCGAGTCAATTCGCCCAGCGGCACGACACCCATTCCGGTCTCGTTGCTGACAAAAATGATTTCACCCGGCAGCGACGCCAGGCATTCAAGCAGCGCTTCGCGTTCGGCGGCGAGGCGTTCGACGTCTTCGAGCATCAGCAGATTGGTCAGCCACAGGGTCAGGCAATCCACCAGCAGGCAACGGTCGGGGCTGGCGGTTTCGCGCAGCACCCGAGCCAGCTCCAGCGGCTCTTCGATCAACGCCCACTCGGCTGGACGCCGCGCGCGATGATGGGCGACGCGTTCATTCATCTCGCCATCCAGCGGCTGGCTGGTGGCGATGTAAGTGACGGCCAGCGCGCTCTCAGTGGCGAGTTTTTCGGCCAGGCGACTTTTGCCGGAGCGGGCGCCGCCGAGGATCAGTTGGAGCATGGATAAATCCTATAAATATCAGTGCTACAGCTACCGTCTTCGCGAGCAAGCTCGCTCCCACAATGGAACGCATTTCAATGTGGGAGCGAGCTCGCTCGCGAAGGGGCCGGCATGGGCAAATCACATTCCACAGAGTTGACGCAACAAATCAGTGTCCAGATGTTTTTCCACCAGATCCGCCAGCCGCTCGATATCGCGTTCGCGCAGGCCGTGATAATCCACCTCCTGCACATCGTTCAGTCCGGCCCAGCGCAACAGGGCCGCACTGGCCGCCGGCGATTCGAACAGGCCGTGCAGGTAAGTGCCGAAAATCTGCCCGTCGAGACTTTGCGCGCCGTCGCAGCGACCGTCGTCCAGACGCACAGACGCATTTTCCAGCGCCGCTCCCGTCGTCACGCCCGCATGAATTTCATAGCCACTGACCTCGGCATCTTCCAGCGCCAGACGCCCGCGCACATTGCGCAACTGTTTTTCGGCTTCGAGCTGCGTTTCAAACGCCAGCAACCCCAGACCGGCGCTGGAACCCGGCGCGCCTTCCAGGCCCAACGGATCGTGCACCTGCTCGCCGAGCATTTGCAGACCGCCGCAAATCCCCAGCAACTTGCCGCCATAGCGCAGATGCCGGCTGATGGCGGTCTCCCAGCCATTGGCGCGCAGATAGGCCAAATCGCTGCGTACGCTTTTCGAGCCCGGCAGAATGATCAGGTCGGCCGGCGGAATCGCCTGCCCCGGGCCGATGAATTGCAGATCCACCTGAGGATGCAGACGCAGCGGATCGAAATCGGTGTGGTTGCTGATGCGCGGCAGCACCGGCACCACCACTTTCAGGACTTGCTCGACCTTGTCAGTCTGACGCTGATCAATGCCGTCCTCGGCCTCCAGATGCAGATCCATCACATACGGCAGTACGCCCACCACCGGTTTTCCGGTGCGCTGCTCCAGCCAGTCGAGGCCCGGTTGCAGCAAGGCGATGTCGCCGCGAAAACGGTTGATGATGAAGCCCTTGACTCGCGCCTGCTCGCTCGGCGACAGCAGTTCCAGCGTGCCCACCAGATGGGCAAACACGCCGCCACGATTAATGTCGGCGATCAACAGCACCGGGCAGTCCACCGCTTCGGCGAAGCCCATGTTGGCGATGTCGCCGGCGCGCAGATTGATCTCTGCCGGCGAGCCTGCGCCTTCGACCATCACCAGCGGATACGCGGTGCTCAAGCGCTCATGGGAAGCGAGCACGGCCTGCATGGCGATGGCTTTGTAGTCGTGATAGGCGACGGCGTTCATGCTGGTGACCGCACGGCCGTGGATGATGACCTGGGCACCAGTGTCGCTGTTGGGCTTGAGCAGCACCGGGTTCATGTCGGTGTGCGGTTCGAGAAACGCCGCCTGGGCCTGCACCGCTTGCGCGCGGCCGATCTCGCCGCCGTCGGCAGTCACCGCGCTGTTGAGCGCCATGTTCTGCGGTTTGAACGGCACCACGGCAACGCCCTGACGGGTCGCCCAGCGGCACAGTGCCGTCACCAGCGTGCTTTTACCGGCATCGGAGGTGGTGCCCTGCACCATCAATGTGGTCATGCGGTTTTTTCCTTGGAACAATGCTTGGCGAATGCTTGCAGGGCTTGCTCAAGGCGCGCCTCGTCCGCGGCATCGGCGGGCAACCCGAATCGCAGGCTGCTGTTGTGCGCGAACAGGCGCAGAAGAATGCCGCGTCGAGCCATGAATTCATGCAGCGCGGCGGCCTGTTCGGTGATCAACCACTGAAACAGCGCGCAGCCGCCTTGCGGTTTGAAGCCATAACGTTCGAGCAGCGCAGCCAGCCGCTCGCTGGCCTCGTCGCTGCGAATCCGCTGACGCGTGTGGCCTTCGGTGTCGCGCAGACAGGCCTGCCCCAGCACACGAGTCGGCCCGCTGACTGCCCAGGGCCCGACCTGTTCGGCCAGCAACCGGAGCAACTTGCGCTCGGCCAGCACGAACCCCAGCCGCACACCGGCCAGACCAAAAAACTTGCCGAACGAGCGCAGCACGATCAACCCCACTTGATGCGCATGGGGGGCGAGACTCAACTGCGGTGTGTTGTCCATGAACGCTTCGTCGACCACCAGCCAGCCACCGCGCTGGGCCAGCCGCGCATGCCAGTCGAGCAAACGCGCCGGGGTCAGATTCAGGCCTGTCGGATTGTTCGGATTGACGACTACCAGGACGTCGAGACTGTCGAGAAAGAAATCGACTTCCTGCTCCAGCACCTCACGCACGATGTAGCCACTGCGCCGCCAGGCTTCGGCATGCTCGGCATAACATGGCGACAGCACGCCGACCTTGCCGGCCCGGCGCAATCGCGGCAACAACTGAATGGCCATCTGTGAACCGGCCACCGGTAGCAAACTGTTGGCCCCATAGTAATCGCAGGCAGCCTGCTCCAGACCGTCATCGTTCTCCGGCAAACGTGCCCAGGCTCGCAGCGGAATCTCCGGGACCGGAAACGGCCACGGCGCCAGGCCTGTGGACAGGTCGAGCCAGTCTTCTTCCGCGATACCGTATTCGAGCGCCGCCCTGCGCAACCGGCCACCGTGCTCAAGCATAGAATTCAGCCCCCACGCAGAGAATCAGCAGCCATAACCATACCCCGCGCCGGACCAATTGCCAGCCGCGATCAATGGAATCGGCATCCGCCGGCGCGCCCTCGCCCAGTTGCGGACGCTCGTGCAGCTCGCCGTGGTAGATCGCCGGGCCACCCAGTTCGACGCCCAAGGCACCTGCGCCGGCAGCCATCACCGGGCCGGCGTTCGGGCTGTCCCATTTCGGCGCCTGAGTGCGCCAGCATTTCAACGCGAGTCGGGTATTGCCCAGCAGCGCGTAGGTCAACGCCACCAGCCGCGCAGGAATGTAGTTGAGGATGTCGTCGATTTTTGCCGCCGCCCAGCCGAATCGCTCGAAGCGCTCGTTGCGATAGCCCCACATCGCATCAAGCGTATTGCTCAGACGATAAAGCACCACGCCCGGCGCACCGGCCACGACAAACCAGAACAGCGCGGCGAACACCGCATCGCTACCGTTTTCCAGTACCGATTCGGTGGCGGCTCGGGCGACGGCGGTGCTGTCCAGCTCATCGGTCTGTCGACTGACCAGATAACCCACACGCTTGCGCGCCTCCTCCAGATCATCGCTGCGCAGGGCCTTGGCGACCGGCTCGACGTGCTCACCCAGGCTGCGCATGCCGAGGGCGCAATACAGCGCAAGAATCTCGACGATCCAGCCCACATACGGCGCCCAGGACAACGCGGTGGCCAGCAGGGTCAGCGGCAACACCGCGATCACCCACGCGGTGACGCCATGGCTGCGCCAACCACGACCGGCGCTGTTGAAACGTTGCTCGATGCGCCCGGCGAAATTGCCGAACGCCACCAGCGGATGCCAGCGCTTCGGCTCACCCAGCAGCGCATCCAGCGCAACTGCGGCGACACTCAACAACGCCACACTCATTGACTCACTCCCCAGAAATTTTCATACAGCAACTCATTGAGCGGACGCTCCTGCGCCCAACCTTCGAGTACCAGCATCGGCGCCGGATAGAATTCCTTGACCGGCCCCAGGCAAAGCACCGCCAGCGGCTTGGCCCCGGCCGGCAGTTTCAGCAGATCGGCCAGTGCCTGCGGCTCGAACAGCGACACCCAGCCCATGCCCAGGCCTTCGGCACGTGCGGCCAGCCACAGGTTCTGGATCGCGCAGGACAGCGACGCCATGTCCATTTCCGGCAGCGTACGGCGGCCAAAAATGTGTCGTTCGCGATCGTCCATCAACGCAGCCACCAGCACTTCGGCGCAGTCGCTGATGCCTTCGACCTTGAGCTTCATGAACTCGTCGCTGCGCTCGCCGAGGGCTTCGGCGGTGCGCACGCGTTCTTCTTCAACAAGGTTCTGGATCTGGCCACGCAAGGCGCGGTCGCTGATGCGGATGAAGCGCCACGGCTGCATCAGGCCGACGCTCGGTGCCTGATGTGCCGCCTCAAGCAATCGGCGCAACAGTTCCGGCTCGACCGTGCCACCGCTGAAGTGGCGCATGTCGCGGCGTTCGGCGATGGCGCGGTAGACCGCTTGGCGCTCGGCGTCAGTGAAGGCGTTGTCGGTCATGGCCCCATCGCTGGCAAGCCAGCTCCCACAACGGATTGCGTTTCTTCAGACATCACACCGCCCACTGTGGGAGCTGGCTTGCCAGCGATGGGAGCCTTATGGTCCGGCGCAAATAATATTGCGATAGCTGCAGGATTGGACGGGAAATAGAAATGCACGTACGAGGCGGTCATCCGCCCTTGCCTGTACACCGCTTCGGCGCCGCGCCCGCCATTGGGGCTGTGGCCACGGGCGATTGGCGTCAGTTCGGTGGTGGTCAGGGAATGGTGATAGGTGTGGCCGCGCAACTGGCCTTCCGGCAAGTCGACTTCTTGCAGCGCCAGCGCGGCGAGGCGCTTTTGCATCACGGCGTCGCCACTCAACAGGCCGACCAGATCAGCGCGGGTGCCTTCGACATCAGTCAGCGAGTCGAGCAGGTACAGCATGCCGCCACATTCGGCGAGCAGCGGTTTGCCGGCCGCATGGTGCGCGCGGATCGCTTTGAGCATGTCGGCGTTCTGCGACAAGGCAACGTGGTGCAATTCCGGATAGCCGCCGGGCAGGTACAAGCTGTCGGCGTCGGGTAATTGCCTGTCGCGGATCGGCGAGAAGAAACTCAATTCGGCGCCCATCGCCCGAAGCAAGTCGAGACTGGCGCCGTAGGTAAAGGCGAAAGCTTCGTCGCGGGCGACAGCGATTCGCACGCCTTCGAGCAGCCTTTCAGTCTTGCCGATTTCAGGCGCGGCGAATTCCACGGCCGGTGGCAGCGCTACCTCGCAAGTGCCGGCCAGCGCTTCGGCGGCAGCGTCGAGGCGCACGTCCAGGTCATTGAGTTCGCTGGCCTGCACCAGACCGAGATGGCGGCTCGGCAGTTCGATCCCGGTTTCCCGGGACAACGCGCCGTACCAGCGCAGGCCTTCGGTGAGGCTGCCTTCGAGCAACTGCGCATGACGCACGGTGCCGACACGGTTGGCCAGCACGCCGGCGAACGGCAAGTCCGGCTGATAGCGCGCCAGCCCCAGGGCCAATGCGCCGAAGGTCTGGGCCATCGCGGTGCCGTCGATCACGCCGAGTACCGGCACGCCGAAATGCCGGGCCAGATCGGCGCTCGACGGCGTGCCGTCGAACAAGCCCATCACGCCCTCAATCAGAATCAGATCGGCTTCGGCGGCGGCTTCCCACAACAGGCGTCGACTTTCCTGCTCGCCGACCATCCACATGTCCAGTTGATAGACCGGCGCACCGCTGGCGCGCTCGAGGATCATCGGGTCGAGAAAGTCCGGGCCGCATTTGAACACGCGAACCTTGCGCCCCTGATTGCGATGCAAACGGGCCAGCGCGGCGGTGACGGTGGTCTTGCCCTGACCGGAAGCCGGCGCGGCGATCAGGACCGCCGGGCAGTGACGTGGTTGATTCAAAGTTCGACGCCTTTCTGCGCTTTGATGCCGGCCTGGAAGGCGTGCTTGATCATGCCCATTTCGGTGACAGTGTCGCCCATCTCGAGCATTTCCGGTTTGGCGGCGCGACCGGTGACGATCACATGCTGCATCGGCGGACGGGCCTGCAGATCGCTGAGCACCTGATCCAGATCGAGGTAACCGTGCTTGAGGGCGATGTTCAGTTCATCGAGCACCACCAGACCGATCGACGGATCACGCAGCAGCTCGCGGGAGACTGCCCAGGCCGCTTCGGCGGCGGCGATGTCACGCTGACGGTCCTGGGTTTCCCAGGTGAAGCCCTCGCCCATTACATGGAAGCGCACTTGCTCGGGGAAACGACGAAAGAAAAGCTCTTCGCCAGTACTGTTGCGGCCCTTGATGAACTGCACCACACCACACTGCATGCCGTGGCCCATGGCGCGGGCGAGCATGCCGAACGCCGAGCTGCTTTTGCCTTTGCCATTGCCGGTCAGCACCAGCACCAGGCCGCATTCGTCCGGCGAATTGGCGATGCGCTCGTCGATCACGGCTTTTTTGCGCTGCATGCGCGCCAGGTGGCGCTCGTCGCGTTCGGGGGAATCAGTCATGGGGGAGCTCTCCGTTGAGGCTGGATAACGGCGGGCAGGCACAAGAATAGACGGCAACAAGCCTGGCATCGCCCACCGTGATGCCGCTGGATGGATCAGGCCGGTCTCCGGGCTCATGAGCGGCTTGCGCCTGGCTGCGCGCCTTCCCGCTTTTACGCAGTGGCATCAGACGCAGCTTTTACTCATTTACCGTTGCGGGGGCAGCGCCGGGATCGTGAGGGTTCATCACTTGGAGACCCGCCTCACCGGCTTCCCTGTTTCACTCTGTCGACATGCGCCACAGAGCACCTGAAACAAGCCGCGAAGGTTAGAGGGTTGGGGGTGGAGCGTCAATTGAAGAGGGTCTCGTGCGGCGAATAACTGCCGCTGATCAATTAACTGACGCCAATCTTGTGCCACACTGTCAGCAGTGATATCAAAGAGCCATGCTTTTTGACTGCAGAGAGCACATCACAATAACAAGGGAGAGCACCATGCAAGGCATGATCATCAGCAATCCGCGGCTGGAATTCCTGCGCCCGGTGCTGGAACGCTGGTTTGACTGTATCGACCGCTACAACGCCGTGCGCGGCGACAATGACACTCCTTATTGGCACGACGAAAAAGCCAACCTCGGCCTGCTGTCCGCCGCTGCCTGGATGGCCGAATTGGTGACCTTGAGCGACACCGCCACCCGCAAACAAAACGAAGAAGGCGAGCGCAATGCCCGCGCCGACCTGTTCATTGCTGGCGCCGAAGATCGCGCCTTCATCCAGGCCACCCAACGCTGGCCGCGCGTCACCAACCTGAATCTGACGCAGGCTTTGGTGGATATCACCAGCGACGCCAGGTGCATCAGCTACGCCAGCGACCTGAAACTCGGCTGCCTGTTCGTCGCCCCGCAAAAAGCCCAGCACAGCGCCAGCCCGGAAGAGTTGCAGGACATGGTCGACGACCTGCAAAAGGAACACACCTGCGCCGTCGCCTGGTACTTTCCCTACGCCTACCGCAAATTGCGCAGCGAAGCCGGCAACTATCACCCCGGCATTGCCGTGCTTTTCAAGGAAGCCCGCGGCTAAGGGTTGAACCATCGGGCTTGTGCGCTTCTCTATGACTAAGAATGCATTCATAGGGAAGATCAGCAATGCGCAAGCCCCAGCTCGTTTTCGTCATCGTGCTCGCCGGAGGGCTCGCCGCCTGTGGTGAATCCTCCAGCCTGCAAGTCTCCGACGGCACTGGCCCGTCACCGAAACTGCCCGAACCGAACAAGACCCTGATTCCGACGGTGAACATCGCCCCGGCCATCGGCTGGCCGGCCGGCGCGAAACCGACGGCAGCGGCAGGTACTCAGGTGGCAGCCTTCGCCGAAAATCTCGATCATCCGCGTTGGCTGTATGTACTGCCCAATGGCGATGTGCTGGTGGCGGAAACCAACGCTCCGCCGAAACCGGACGACAGCAAGGGCATTCGCGGCTGGGTGATGAAAAAAGTCATGGGCCGCGCGGGTGCCGGCGTCCCCAGCCCGAACCGCATCACCCTGCTGCGCGATGCCGATCATGATGGCGTGGCCGAGACCCGCACGGTGTTCCTGCAGAACCTCAACTCGCCGTTCGGCATGACTCTGGTCGGCAACGATCTGTACGTGGCCGACACCGATCGCCTGTTGCGCTTCAACTACGAGCCCGGCGCGACCGAAATCAAGAGCCAGCCGATCAAGGTCGTGGACTTGCCGGGCGGCACACTCAACCACCACTGGACCAAGAACGTCATCGCCAGCAAGGATGGCAGCAAGCTGTACGTCACCGTCGGCTCGAACAGCAACGTCGGTGAAAACGGCCTCGATCAGGAAGAAGGTCGTGCGGCGATCTGGGAAGTGGACCGCGCCACTGGCAATCACCGGATCTTTGCCTCGGGCATCCGTAATCCCAACGGCCTGGCCTGGGAGCCACAAACCGGCGCGCTGTGGACAGCCGTCAACGAGCGCGACGAAATCGGCAGCGATCTGGTGCCGGACTACATCACTTCGGTCAAGGACGGTGGTTTCTATGGGTGGCCGTTCAGCTACTACGGCCAGCACATCGACGTGCGCGTGGAACCACAGCGGCCGGACATGGTGGCCAAGGCCATCGCCCCCGACTACGCCGTCGGCCCGCACACCGCGTCACTGGGCCTGACCTTCGCCGAAGGCAATCGCCTGCCGGCGCAGTTCAAGGAAGGCGCATTCATCGGCCAGCACGGCTCGTGGAACCGCAAACCGCACAGTGGCTACAAGGTGATCTTCGTACCGTTCGCCGCTGGCAAGCCGAGCGGCACGCCAGTGGATGTGCTGACCGGTTTCCTGGACAAGGACGAGAACGCTTTGGGTCGCCCGGTCGGCGTGGTGATCGACCAGCAAGGTGGATTGCTGGTCGCCGATGACGTGGGGAACAAGGTGTGGCGGGTGTCAGCGACCCGCTAACGTATTGCAGGCATTAAAAAACCCGTGGGAGTCGTTCGACTCCCACGGGTTTTTATGTATCTGGGCTACGGGTTATGTGCCAGGTGCTCCGGCTGCAGAACGCGCTTGGCGCTCAGATAGGCTTTCTGCCAATACGCTTTCGACAGGCTGTCCAGCTTCACCGTACCGCCGGTGGCCGGGGCATGCACGAAGCGCCCTTCCCCGACGTAGATCCCCGCATGACTGACCTGAGAGCCACCATTGGTGGCGAAGAAGATCAGGTCGCCGGTTTGCAGCCCTTCCTTGCCGACATTCGGCGCCTGCATGACGATCATCTCGCGGGTCGAACGCGGCAGGCTGATGCCGGCGGCATCACGGTAGACGAAACCGATCAGACCGCTGCAATCGAAGCCCGAATCCGGCGTGTTGCCACCCCAGCGATAAGGCGTGCCCACCAGCCCGAGCGCGCGAAACAGCACGTCTTCGGCAGCGGGCGAAAAGGCCTGGGAGGATCCGAACACGATCGGAGCGCGAACCACCGGTGCAGGCGGCGGAGTGCGGCTGGCGCAGGCGCTGAGCAGCGCAGCGAAGAACATCAAGGCAAAGCGGGCCGACATCGTCATATGCAGAACATCCTGATCTGGCTGAGGCTTTGACTGCCGATTCGACAGAAAACAAAACCGCCTGCGGTGGAACGCAGGCGGTTTGCCATCAATATAGATCAGGATTCTAGCGGCTACGCGGTAAACTTCAAGTAAGACTTTAACTTCACCTTGTAAAGTTTAGGTCTATTGCCTCTGAAAGGCCTTTTTGTCGCCACGAGCGTGGCGACAAATGCGTGGTTACTTGCGAGCGGTAACCACGGTTGGAGCGTTCGCCAAAGCGCGCTTGGCTTCGATGAAGGTCTTGCTCCAGTAGCTGTCGCCCAGGCTGTCGATGCGAACACCGCCGCTGCGACGAGAGCTGGAGTGGATGAACTGGTTGTCGCCCAGGTAGATCCCGGCGTGGCTTACACGACCGCGACGACCATTGGTGGCGAAGAACAGCAGGTCGCCCGGCTCGAGGTTGCTGCGCGAAACCAGTGGCGCATCAACGTTGATCATTTCGCGGGTGGAGCGCGGCAGGTTCATGCCGGCTTCTTCGCGGAACAGGTAGCCGATGAAACCGCTGCAATCAAAACCGGCTTCAGAGGTACCGCCGAAACGGTAACGGGTACCGATCAGGGACATGCCGCGTTCGAGGATGCTGTCGGCCAGAACCGGAAGCTGGTAAGGCTTCTTGCCGTTGAAGTCGGCGAGTTCTTTTTCGGTGTCCAGCTCTTCCTGGTAAATAACGGAAGACTGGGCGGTGGCGGAATTTTTAGCCTGTTGTTGCTGCTCTTGATTAACAGGTGAATGAGCAGCGCAACCGAACAACAGGGTGACGAGTGCGAGAGGCACGAGGGGTGCGAAGCGCTTTAGCATGGGCACGACCGTGGCTGATAGTTGTAAAGAAGCCGAGACTATGCCCGCTATCAGCCTCATTTGCAAATTCAATCGATCTTTTTGTGACTTCCCGGTTTCTCGTTAACATCTAAGCGCTTAAGCCTATTTGAATCGAGACGCAGCCTGCGCAACGCACTGGAAAGCGGGTTTTCTGGCGCCTGAAATATGCCGAAACCGGCTGAAAGCCCCGGTTTTACCAGCCCAGGGTTTCTTTCAGGAAGGGAATGGTCAGCTTGCGCTGAGCCTGCAAAGAGGCCTGATCGAGCTGTTCCAGCAGATCGAAAAGCGCGCTCATGCTGCGGGTACCGCGAGTCAGAATAAAATGCCCGACCTCGTCGGTCAGGTGCAGACCACGACGGGATGCGCGCAATTGCAGGGCACGCAATTTGTCTTCATCGGAGAGAGGACGCATCTGGAAAATCAGCGCCAGGGTCAGGCGCGATTTCAGGTCGGCAAGCTTGATCGGCAGTTCACGCGGCGAGGTCGAGGCGGCGATCAGCAAGCGGCGACCGCTGTCACGCAGACGGTTGAACAGATGAAACATCGCCTCTTCCCAGTCCGCCTTGCCGGCAATCACCTGCAAGTCGTCCAGGCAGACCAGTTCGTACTGTTCGAGGTTGTCGAGAATTTCGATGCCGCGATCCATCAACTCGGCCAGCGGCAGGTACACCGCCGGCTCGCCCATCTGTTCGAAGCGCAGGCACGCGGCCTGCAACAGATGCGTACGCCCCACCCCGTGCTTGCCCCACAGATAGATCAGGCTTTCGGTCCAGCCGGCGTCGGCTTCGCATAGACGCTCGACATAGCCGAGTGCAGCGGCATTGGCGCCTGGGTAGTAGTTGATGAAGGTGGCGTCGTCACGCAGACGCACACCTAGGGGCAGCTGAATCGGTTTCATGCTGACTGAACAGTTCCCAAGGAACCGTTAGTGGCCTCTGTGTAAAGTGAGCGAAGTTTATACCCGTGAAGCGGAGCGCACAATGCGACAGACCCCAAGCAAAATCAAAGGTTTGCGTTAACGTGCTGGTTTTATGACAGTTTCTTTGGCGCCATGGCCTGCATGAGACGGGCCAACCCGGTAATCCACCGGGCGGCCCGCACGTCACGATTACAACTCCGGCTCATCCGCCCCGCTATAGATGTCCGAATCCTTGTACAGATCGTGGACATGCCGCACCAGCACCATGATCACCGCCGCCACCGGCAATGCCAGCAGCACACCAGTGAAGCCGAACAGCTCGCCACCGGCCAGAATCGCAAAGATCACCGCAACCGGGTGCAGGCCGATCCGGTCCCCCACCAGCAAGGGCGTCAGCACCATGCCTTCCAGGGCCTGACCGACCATGAACACCGCCACGATGCCGATCATTGGATACAGATCGCCACCGAACTGGAACAACCCGGCAATCAACGCCGCACCGATACCGATCACGAACCCCATGTACGGCACAATCGCCGCCAGCCCCGCGATCAGACCGATCAACAGACCCAGCTCCAGCCCGACAATCATCAAGCCCGCCGCATAAATCACGCCCAGCGCCAGCATCACCAGCAACTGCCCGCGCACGAACGCGCCCAGCACTTCATGGCACTCACCCGCCAGCGCCACCACACGCTCTTCGCGATCACGGGGCAGCAGACCACGGATCTTGGCCATCATCACGTCCCAGTCACGCAGCAGGTAAAAGCTCACCACCGGGATCAGCACCAGATTTGCCAGCCAGCCGATCAGCGCCAGACTCGACGCCGTCGCCTGACTCAGCACCACACCGACGATGTCGGTGGTCTGACCCATGTGTTCGCTGATCGCGGCCTTGACCTTGTCGAACTTCCAGAAGCCGTCCGACAACCCCAGTTTCGATTGCGCCCATGGCACAGCAGTGTGCTGCAACCAGTCGAGCATTTGTGGCGCCAGTTCGTACAGCCGCAGCAATTGCCTGGCGAGCATCGGCACCAGCACCAGCAACAACGCGGTGACGATCAGGGTGAACAGGGCGAACACCGCAATCACACCCCAGGTTCGCGACAGCCCCAGACGCTCCAGACGATCAACGAGCGGATCGAACAGATAGGCAAGCAACAGCGCCACCAGGAACGGCGTGAGAATCGGATGCAGCAACCAGACAAACGCGCAAAGCAGGAGCACCCCACCGAGCCAGAACCAACGCCGCGTATCGGCCATGTAACACTCCATTGCTTATATATAAGAAAGAAACCTACCAGCGGAACCGCAACGACGGCGCCGCCGGTGTCGGCGTCGGCGCAACGACTGGCGGCGTCCCGGCGACCGCAGGTTGCGGCGCAGCCACCGGAGCGGGCGCCTCGGCCGGCAGTTCCTGCAACTTCGCCAGCGACAACTGCGCTCGCAACTGATCGGCGCTGCCATTGACCCGATACAGAATGCGATCGGCATCGACACTCTGCAGACGCACGCCAAACGGTTCGAGTAACCGCAGCAGCGCCGCGTAGTGCTCCAGATTCATGCCCTGCACTTCCAGGGTCTGCTGGCCGGACGCACCCGGCTTGGCTACAAAGCGTGGCGCCAAGCGTTCAGTCACCGCCAGCATCACTGCATCGGCCACGGCGGCCTGATCCGCGCCCTGCACATTGCCCGCCTCTTTTTTGTCGCCGAGCCACAACTGCCATTTGGCTTGCCATTGCCCGCCTTCTTCGCGGGCATGCACGGCGAGCAAAGCGTCTGCGTTGTAGCGTTCGGAAGCGTTGCGCAATGGCGCCGGGTCAGCCCCCTCAAGCGCGGGTGCCGTGGCAACCAATTGCTCGCTCAAGTCCGCCAGCGGCAGGCGCAACGGCAACCCACGGTGCTGAGCGGCGCGACGCAAAGGCGCGGCACTGGCCTGACCGTCGCCGACCAGGCTCGAGCCCTCGGTCGAATCATTCAGCCACCAGCTCAGGATCGAGGGCCGGTTGGCACCCCACAGCGCCAGTCCGGCACGGCGCAACGCCTGCTCGGTGGTTCCCGGATCGAAATCGACTTTCAGCACTTCCGGCGGCCCGGCATCGAAACCGAACTGGCTCATGATCTGCTGTGGATCCTTGCGAACCGGCGCCAGCCCCGGGTTCTGCGGGGCCTTCGGGTCGCCGGTCAGGCGCAGCACCAGCGTATCCAGCGCGGCCTGGGTGGCACGATCACGTTCCTCTGGCGACTGGCCAGTGACCGGTTCGCGCACCTGATAAAGACTTTTGAGATTTTCGGCCTGACTCGCCAGGCTGATCAGAGACAAGCCACCCACTAACAGCAATTTACAAAAACGCATGGAGAATTCCCGTCGACAAGAGCGGCTGGAACAGGCCGCGTGAACCGTTCTGCAAGCCTGTGACCACAGGCCGTCGCAAAACATTCACAAGCGGTCGGTAAGTTTTCGCACAGTCCTAACGATAGACGGTTCCTTATACAGGCACCCGTGATGTCACCCACAGTGTCAATTGCAAAATTTTTCCACCGATATGCCCCTGCCCGTCGGCGTGAGGATGGCCGCTGCCCCTCAAGCCTGATAAAATCGCGCGCCTTCGCAGACCGGCAACAGCCGGGCACCCCGAACTTCGCGTGAGGCAATCGCCCCTGTCGGATTCGGCGTTCCCGCTGAACTCGGTCGTTACCCCTGAATCCCCTCCCCTAAAGGCCTGGATCATGAGCAAGCAACCCTCCCTGAGCTACAAGGACGCCGGTGTAGACATCGACGCCGGTGAAGCATTGGTCGAACGCATCAAGAGCGTCGCCAAGCGCACTGCGCGCCCGGAAGTCATGGGCGGCCTGGGCGGTTTCGGCGCCCTCTGCGAGATCCCGGCCGGTTACAAACAACCGGTGCTGGTTTCCGGTACTGACGGCGTCGGCACCAAGCTGCGCCTGGCGCTGAACCTGAACAAGCACGACAGCATCGGCCAGGATCTGGTCGCCATGTGCGTCAACGATCTGGTGGTGTGCGGCGCCGAGCCGCTGTTCTTCCTCGACTACTACGCCACCGGCAAGCTGAACGTCGACGTGGCCGCCACCGTGGTTACCGGTATCGGTGCAGGCTGCGAACTGGCTGGCTGCTCGCTGGTTGGCGGCGAAACCGCTGAAATGCCTGGCATGTACGAAGGCGAAGACTACGATCTGGCCGGCTTCTGCGTCGGCGTCGTGGAAAAAGCCGAAATCATCGACGGCTCGAAAGTCGCCACCGGTGATGCCCTGATCGCCCTGCCATCGTCCGGCCCGCACTCCAACGGCTACTCGCTGATCCGCAAGATCATCGAAGTGTCCGGTGCCGACATCGAAAGCGTTCAGCTCGACGGCAAGCCGCTCACCGAACTGCTGATGGCCCCGACCCGCATCTACGTGAAGCCGCTGCTCAAGCTGATCAAGGAAACCGGCGCGGTCAAAGCCATGGCCCACATCACCGGTGGCGGTCTGCTCGACAACATCCCGCGCGTCCTGCCAAAAGGCGCTCAGGCCGTGGTTGACGTGGCCAGCTGGAACCGCCCGGCTGTCTTCGACTGGCTGCAAGAGAAAGGCAACGTCGACGAAACCGAAATGCACCGCGTGCTGAACTGCGGCGTGGGCATGGTGATCTGCGTGGCTCAAGAACACGTTGAAGTTGCCCTGAACACCCTGCGTGACGCCGGCGAGCAGCCTTGGGTCATCGGTCAGATCGCCGACGCTGCCGAAGGCGCGGCTCAGGTCGAACTGAAGAACCTCAAGGCTCACTGATGCCAAACACCTGTGATGTCGTGGTGCTGTTGTCCGGCACCGGCAGTAACTTGCAGGCCCTGATCGACAGCACGCGGACCGGCGACAGCCCGGTCCGCATCGCTGCGGTGATTTCCAACCGCGCCGACGCCTACGGCCTGCAACGCGCCAGTGACGCGGGTATCGCCACCCGCTCGCTGGATCACAAGGGATTCGAGGGCCGCGAGGCCTTCGATACCGCTCTGATCGAACTGATCGACGAATTCAACCCCAAACTCGTGGTACTGGCCGGCTTCATGCGCATTCTCAGCGCTGACTTCGTCCGTCACTACCAGGGTCGCCTGCTCAACATCCACCCGTCGCTGCTCCCCAAATACAAAGGGTTACACACGCATCAGCGCGCGCTGGAGGCCGGCGATGCCGAACACGGCTGCTCCGTGCACTTCGTCACCGAGGAACTCGATGGCGGACCACTGGTCGTACAGGCAGTAATACCGGTAGAGTTGCACGATTCGCCGCAAAGTCTGGCGCAACGGGTTCACATTCAGGAACACCTGATCTACCCGATGGCCGTACGCTGGTTCGCCGAAGGACGGCTGAGCCTCGGCGAGCAAGGTGCTTTACTGGATGGCCAGTTACTCGGGGCCAGCGGTCACTTGATTCGAAACTAGGAGATTTTATGCGTCGCGCCCTGCTCTTCGCTTGCGCTCTGCTCGCCCTGCCTTTCGCCCAGGCGGCAGACCTTCAACCGTTCTCCGCCAGCTACACCGCCGACTGGAAGCAACTGCCCATGAGCGGCACCGCTTCACGCAGCCTGACCAAGGAAGCCAACGGCGTCTGGAAGCTCAGCTTCAAGGCGTCGATGATGATTGCCAGCCTGTCCGAGGAAAGCACGCTGACCCTGGACAAGGACACTCTGCTGCCACAGTCCTACCACTTCGAACGCGGTGGCCTGGGCAAAGCGAAAAAAGCTGACCTGGACTTCGACTGGGCCAACAAGCTGGTGACCGGCACCGACCGCGGCGATGCGGTGAAAATCCCGCTCAACCGCGGCATGGTCGACAAATCCACCTATCAGCTGGCGCTGCAGCATGATGTGGCTGCCGGCAAGAAAAGCATGAGCTATCAGGTCGTCGATGATGGCGAAGTCGATACCTACGACTTCCGCGTGCTGGGCTCGGAAAAAGTCGAAACCAAGGCCGGCCAGATCGATGCGATCAAGGTCGAACGCGTCCGCGATCCGACACAAAGCAAGCGCATCACTGTCCTGTGGTTCGCCAAGGACTGGGATTACCTGCTGGTTCGCCTGCAACAGGTCGAAACCGACGGCAAGGAGTACAACATCATGCTCCTCGACGGCACGGTCAACGGCAAGACGGTCAAAGGCAGTTGATCCGACGCAACATCAAAAAGCCCCGCAAACGCGGGGCTTTTTTTCGCCTGTCGAACGGTGATCAGACCGAGAACCTGGCGACCATGCTGTTCAGGTCCACCGCCAGCCGCGACAGCTCCTGACTCGCGGCACTGGTCTGATTGGCCCCCGCAGACGTCTGCATCGCCAGATCACGAATATTCATCAGGTTGCGATCGACCTCCCGCGCCACGGCAGCCTGCTCCTCCGACGCACTGGCGATCACCAGATTGCGCTCGTTGATCAAGGTGAATGCCGAAGCGATTTCCTCCAGCGCCACGCCAGCAGCCTTTGCCAGCTCCAGGGTCGAGCGCGCCCGGACGTTGCTCTGCTGCATCGAGCTGACCGCCGAATCGGTGCCCTGCTGGATGCCGCCAATCATCTGCTCGATCTCCTGCGTCGATTGCTGAGTGCGATGGGCCAGCGCCCGCACTTCGTCCGCCACCACCGCAAAACCCCGTCCGGCATCCCCCGCCCGCGCGGCTTCGATTGCCGCGTTCAGGGCCAACAGATTGGTTTGCTCGGCAATCGAGCGGATCACATCCAGCACCTTGCTGATGCTGTAGACCTTCTGCGCCAGATCTTCCACCTGCGCGGCATTGGCAGTGACATCGTCCGCCAGCAGCTCGATGGACGACACTGTCTGCTGCACCTGCTCGCGGCCATGCTGGGCTATGCGATCAGACTCACGGGAAGCCTCTGAAGTGGCGACGGCATTGCTCGCCACCTCTTCCACGGCGGCGGTCATCTGATTGACTGCCGTGGCGGCTTGTTCAATTTCCAGACTCTGCTGGTGCAGTCCTCGCGTCGCGTCCTCGGTGACGCAACTCAACTCTTCCGAGGCCGAAGCCAGTTGACTGGAGGACTCCGAGATGCGGCGGATGGTGTCGCGCAGGTTGTGCTGCATGCTCTTGAGCGCGTGGAGCAGCCGCGCCGGTTCGTCCTTGCCGCAAATGCTGATATCGCCAGTCAGATCGCCACTGGCCACCACTTGCGCGACGTCGAGCGATTGCGACAGCGGCAGCACGATGCTGCGGGTCAGCAACAACGCCAGCGCGATGGTAATCAGCGCGGTGATGCCGATCATCACCCCAACCCACACCCGCGAGTTGGTGAACACCAGCCGTGCGGCCTCAGTGGCGAGATTGGCGTTGTGTTTATTCAGCTCCACCAGCTCCCGCAGGGTCACTGCAATATCATCCGCCAGCGGGCTCATCTGCCCGTTGAGAATGGCGGCCGCCTCCTCCACTCGTCCCTGAGCGGATAACGTCATCACCTGCGCCTGAAGCTCCAGGTATTTGTGTTCGGCGACCTTGAAGCGCTCGAACAGCTCGCGCTCTTTGGGCAGCACGATCAGGATGTCGTAACGCTGCTGGGCTTCGCTCAGCACACCGCGCAAATCGTTGAGCTTGGCCACATTCTGATCCAGCGCCTGCGGATCGCGATTGAGCAACAGGCGCATGGTCAGCGCGCGCAGGCGCAGCATGTCCTGGCTCATCTCGCCCACCGCCATCACGCTGGGCAACCAGTTATTGTCGACCTCGTCGGATTGCGCGCGCATGTTCGACATCTGCAGCAGGGCGAACGCGCCAAGGGCAAACACCATCAGCGCCAGCACCCCAAAACCCAGGCCGGCCCGGGGCGCAATATTGAGACTACGGATACTCATTGCTCTGGTTCCTTCCAAAAGCGCTGCATCAACCCTGCAGCTGGTTGCTCTAGAAGGTATCGGCCCTTTGAAAAAAAGCGTAAGACCAAAACGTGATATCAAATAGCCTTGATACTCCGAACCATCGGCATTAACGATTCAGCGCGGATTTGCCGGACTTGAGCGCTGTTCGCGGCAAGATCGCCAGGAAGTTGTCTCGCGCGACTTTTTTTGCCACCGCCTCCGGCAAGGCGTCGAGAAACGGCTTGAAGCCGTGGATTTCCTTGCCGAGTTTGTTGAATCGCCCGACCACGTCCGAACCGATCATGAAGCGATCCGGATAACGCTCCACCAGTTGCACCCATTCCGCTCGCGGCTGACCCTTTTCGTCCAGCAGATAAGGCGTCAGCAGGCTCCACGACAAATCGATGAACAGGTTCGGGTACGCCTCCAGCATTCGCGCAAGGGTCGGCAGCAAAAAATCCAGCTGCGTCTGATGACGATGGATTTCGGCACTGGTACCGGCATGCGCCCAGATGAACCGGGTGTGCGGATGATTGCGTAGCGGCTCTTCGATTTCCTTCAGGTACAGCGGATTTTTCTCACGCTTGGAGGTGATGTTGGAATGCAGCATCACCGGCAGATCGTTTTCGGCGGCCAGGTGATAGACGCGGGTCATGGCTTCGTTGTTGGCACGTGGCGTGTCGCCGGAGGTCAGCGCCGTAAGGTCGTCGTGACGGGTGAAGACTTCGCCGATGCCCTGCCACAAGCCGGGATACAGATCGAGCATGCGCTGGATGTGCGCGGCGGAGTTCTTGTCGTTGGGGTTGAAGCCTGAAAGAAACGGGTGAAAGTACTGGCGCTGCTCCGGCGTGAGCTTCTGCACGGCGTCGGCGACGATCACGTCAGTCGCGCTGTACCAATAGGCATCGGCGTCATCGCCTGCGTAATAACGCGGGCGTTTCGGCTCGTCTTCGTGCCATTTCTTCGCCACGGGAATGCCGGAAATCATCACGTGCTCGATGGAGTTTTCCTTCATGGCGGTCAGCAATTTCGGCATGCCGGCGGTTTCCTGGAAAAAATCCACGTAATGCAGGTGCGCATCACTGTAGGTGTAATCCCGGGCACTGGCGGCGCCGGTGAAAACTATCAGGCAGGCAAGGCTCAAACGAAACACGGACACAAGCATTCTCCGGCAGACAGGCATAGCCTAGACCCTTGTCGGGCGACGAGGGTTCACCCGGCAAGAAAGTGGAACGCGCCTGTGTGGGAATGCTCTATACCTGCAAAGGTCTTTTTTGATCGAATCCCTTTTTCCTACCGCATGCGAGGTTCACATGACCGTTACCGTCAATACCGTGTCCGCCGATGGTTTTCGCCACACCGTACAGATCGATGAGCATGAGCTGTTTGCCGATGTCCCGACGACCGCCGGCGGCGAAGGCTCGGCTCCGGAGCCGCACGATTACTTCGACGCCGCCCTCGGCGCCTGCAAGGCCCTGACCTTGAAGCTGTACGCGAAGAAAAAGGACATCCCGCTGACCGGCGTCGGCGTTGAGGTCAAACGCGACAACAGCCAGGAACAGAAAGGCAAATACGCCCTGCACGTAACCCTCACCCTGAAGGGCGTGCTCACCGATGCCCAGCGCGAAGAACTGCTGCGCGTGGCCGATCGCTGCCCGATCCACAAGCTGATGACCACCAGCGAAGTCACTATCGAGACTCACGCACCCGTCGGCTTCGACAGCCAGTAATCACCCGACGACACCGGCGGGTTATGCTCCACGCATCACCCGCTCAGCCTGGAATGGACCATGGACACCCAACCCCTGATCATCCGCCCGCGCGCCGAAGACGTCGAAGGCCAGCCGATTCTGCGCCCGCTGCCGTCAGCCAAATGCCGCAGCGTCGGGCCTTTCGTGTTTTTCGACCACATGCTCGAAACGGTTTATCCGGCGGGCAAAGGCATGAATATCCGACAGCACCCGCACATCGGTCTCTCGACCCTCACGTACCTGTTCGAAGGACAGATTCAGCACAAGGACAGCCTGGGTTCGGATCAGGTGGTCAGCGCCGGCGATGTCAGCTGGATGACGGCCGGCACGGCGATCGCTCACGTCGAGCGCACGCCCGAACCGCTATGGGATCAGAGCTTCAAGATGCACGGCCTGCAAATCTGGCTCGCCTCACCCAAAGATCACGAACAAGGCCCGGGACATTACAGCCATCACCCGGCCTCGACATTGCCGGTCAGCGATAACCTTGGCGTGCAGATCCGCATGATTGCCGGGTCAGGCTTTTGCCTGGAATCGCCGGTGCCGGTGCTTTCTCCTACGCTCTATGCCGAACTGAAGATGCAGACCGCAACCACGCTGCTGATTCCGACTGAGCATGAGGAACGGGCTTTGTATGTGTTGAGTGGTGATGTGCAGTTGAACGGCGAAGCGGTCGAACCCCACGCGCTTGTGGTATTGCCTACCGGGGAAGAAATGAGTCTGTTCGCCGAGAGCGACAGCCACGCGGTGCTGTTCGGCGGCGCACCACTGGATGGGCCACGGCGGATCAACTGGAACTTTGTTGCGAGCGATCCGGCGGCAATCGATGAGGCGCGGCGCAAGTGGGCGGCCGGTGACTGGCCGACAGTGCCGGGAGAAGTCGAGCGGATAGAGCTGCCGAAATCACGCAGCGAGCCGACACCGCTTTAAACCAGCACTCCCACGCCAGGCGTGGGAGTGTTTTCAACCGAATCAGCCTTTGAACACTTCATCCAGCAAGTCATGCATCGACTTGAACGCCCGCGCTGCGGTCTTCGCGTCGTACATCATCTTGCCCGGCACGTTGGCGTGCGGATCGGTGAACGAGTGCACCGCGCCGCCGTAGCTCAGCAGCTGCCAGTCGACACCGGCGGCGTTCATCTCGTCTTCGAATGCCGGCAACTGCTCTTTCGGCACCAGCGGGTCCGAAGCACCGTGCAGCACCAGCACCGAGCCCTTGATGTTCTTCGCGTCCGCAGGGTTCGGCGAATCCAGCGTGCCGTGGAACGACACCGCCGCTTTCACTGCCGCACCGGTGCGCGCCAGATCCAGCGCACAGCAGCCGCCGAAGCAGAAACCGAACACAGCCAGTTTCGAGGTATCAACCGCCGCCTCGCCCTGTTTCTGCAATTGTTCGAACGCGGCCTGCATACGCTTGCGCAACTGCGCACGGTCATTCTTCAGCGGCATCATTGCCGCACCGGCCTGATCGGCATTCTGCGGACGCACGGCCTGGCCGTAAACGTCAGCGATCAGTACCACATAACCCTTGGCCGCCACCGATTTGGCGATCTCTTCAGCGCCAGCGCTGACACCCATCCAGTTCGGCGCCATCAACAGGCCCGGGCGTGCGCCTGTGTGCTCGGCGTCGAACGCCAGACGACCTTCATATGGCTGGCCGTCAATCTGATAGACCACGGAACGTACAGTGACTTGGCTCATTTCTGACTCCAGAGTGGTTGAACACCAGAATGAAAAAACCCGCCGAAGCGGGTTTTTCTAAAGCTTGATCAAGCAGACAGTTCGACCAGCAGCTTGTTCAGGCGGCTCACGTAAGCGGCCGGGTCTTTCAAGCTGTCGCCAGCCGCCAGGGCGGCCTGGTCGAAGAGGATGTGCGACAAGTCGCTGAAGCGATCGTCGCTGGCCTCGTTGTCGAGCTTCTCGATCAGCGGGTGGCTCGGGTTGAATTCGAAGATCGGCTTCGAATCCGGCACCTTCTGCCCGCTGGCCTCGAGGATCTGACGCATTTGCAGACCCAGGTCCTGCTCACCGATGGCCAGAATGGCCGGCGAGTCGGTCAGGCGATGGGAAACCCGGACTTCGGCAACGGAGTCGCCCAGTGCGGTTTTCAGACGCTCGACCAGACCTTCTTTCGACTTGGCGACTTCTTCTGCGGCCTTCTTGTCCTCTTCCGAGTCCAGGTTGCCCAGGTCCAGGTCACCGCGCGCGACGTCGACAAAGTTCTTGCCGTCGAACTCGCTGAGGTAGCTCATCAGCCACTCGTCGATGCGGTCGGTCAACAGCAGCACTTCGATGCCTTTCTTGCGGAAGACTTCCAGGTGCGGGCTGTTCTTGACCTGCGCGTAGGTTTCGCCGGTGAGGTAGTAGATCTTGTCCTGACCTTCCTTGGCACGCGCCAGGTACTCGGCCAGACCGACGATCTGCTCGCCATCGGTGCCATTGGTCGATGCGAAACGCAGCAGACCGGCAATTTTTTCCTTGTTGGCGAAATCTTCTGCCGGGCCTTCTTTCATGACCTGACCGAAGTTTTTCCAGAAGCCCTTGTATTGCTCAGGCTCGTTCTTCGCCAGTTTTTCCAGCATGTCCAGCACGCGCTTGGTCAGCGCCGACTTCATCGAGTCGATGATCGGGTCTTTCTGCAGGATTTCCCGCGACACGTTCAGCGACAGGTCGTTAGAGTCGACCACACCCTTGATGAAGCGCAGGTACAGCGGCAGGAACGACTCGGCCTGATCCATCACGAACACGCGCTGTACGTACAGCTTCAGGCCTTTCGGCGCTTCACGCTGGTACAGATCGAACGGTGCGCGGGCCGGCACGTACAGCAGCGAGCTGTATTCGAGCTTGCCTTCGACCTTGTTGTGGCTCCACGACAGCGGATTTTCGAAGTCGTGGGCGATGTGTTTGTAGAACTCCTGGTATTCCTCATCCTTCACTTCAGTGCGAGGACGGGTCCACAGGGCGCTGGCGCGGTTGACGGTTTCCCATTCGGCTTCAGGCTTTTCTTCGCCTTCGGCAGCGGCCACTTCTTTCGGCAGCTCGATCGGCAGCGCGATGTGGTCGGAGTATTTCTTGATGATGTTGCGCAGACGCCAGCCATCGGCGAATTCGTCTTCACCTTTTTTCAGATGCAGGACGATGCGGGTGCCGCGTTCTGGCTTGTCGATGGTGGCGACTTCGAATTCGCCCTCACCTTTCGACGACCAGTGCACGCCTTCGCTGGCGGCGGTGCCGGCGCGACGGCTGTACACGTCAACTTTGTCAGCGACGATGAAGGCCGAGTAGAAGCCCACACCGAACTGACCGATCAGGTGCGAATCCTTCTTCTGATCGCCGGACAGGTTTTTCATGAAATCGGCGGTGCCGGATTTGGCGATGGTACCCAGGTGGGTGATCACATCGTCGCGGTTCATGCCGATGCCGTTGTCTTCGAGGGTGACGGTCTTGGCGTCCTTGTCGAAGCTCACACGGATTTTCAGTTCAGCGCCATCTTCGAGCAACTCTGGCTTGGCCAGGGCTTCGAAGCGCAATTTGTCGACGGCGTCAGAGGCGTTCGAGATCAATTCGCGAAGGAAGATTTCCTTGTTGGAATACAGCGAATGGATCATGAGGTGCAGCAGCTGCTTCACCTCGGTCTGGAAGCCCAGGGTTTCCTTTTGAGTTTCCACACTCATGGTCATCAAACTCCAATCAGATGGCATTGGCCGCGACCTTGCTGGTCGGCGGCGGGTTGATCTGTGAATTGGGGGCGTGCTTCAGGATTTCAAGGGCTCATCGATTTTGAAGTGCGCGCGGGCAGTGGCAATCGGTTCGCTTTCAGTGCTTTGCCAGGCCGTGACCGCGACGTTGGCCACCCGCCGGCCCTGACGGCAGACCTGACACCGGGCCCAGGTATCGCGAAACTGCCCGGCTCGCAGGTAATCAAGGGAGAAATCGATAATCTTCGGCACACCGGGCGCACCGGTGAAAATCAACAGATGCAGGGCCGCAGACAGCTCCATGAACCCGGCGATCACCCCGCCGTGAATCGCCGGCAATAAAGGGTTACCAATGTTGTCCTTGTTTGCCGGCAGCTTGAACAGCAAGTCGTCACCGACCCGCGAACACTCGACGCCGATGAGTCCGGCGTAGGGGATCAGTTTCAGCAGCGGCGCGTAGTCCCCCTTCTCGTGGGCCTCTTGCAGTTGCTGCTTGAAATCATCGCTCATGGGTTTTCTCCCTTGATCGCGCCACCAAAGCCTTTGGTGCCTTTAAGCCCCTTGCCCATGCGCATGAAGGTGCCGACAACGTGGGCAATCGGTTGCTCGGGATCGTCCTGATAAGCGAAGCCGCGGGCGAAGATCACATCGGTGGTGACTCGATAACATTGGGCGAAGCCATACACGTCTTTATTCGGCTCGGCGGCGTGCATGTAGTCGATGCGCAGATCGAGGGTCGGGCAGACTTCGAATTCCGGCAGGACGCACAGGGTCGACATGCCGCACGCCGTGTCCATCAGCGACGTGATCGCCCCGCCATGGACTACGCCGGTCAGCGGATTGCCGACGATTTGTGCACTGTACGGCAGCACCACCGTCAGGCCTTCGCGACTTGCGCTATGCACCTTCAATCCCAGCACCTGACAGTGGCGCAAGGCCGAGAGAAACCGTGTCGCACGCTCAAAAACGGGGCTTTCGGCCATTTGATAATTACTCTTGTTAATCACTGTTCGCCGTAGTGGAAAGAACAGCAAAAGTTCCATTGCAAAACAAACTTATATATCTGAAAGAAATGAGGAACTTAACCCAAGGGCCTGAGCTCTTAAGGCCAGTAGTTATTTTCCATAAGGAGAAACACCCCATGCGTAAGACTTTAGCTATTGCCTTGATGTTGACCGCTTCCCTCGGTCTCGCTGCCTGCGATAAAAAATCCGAGGACAAAGCTCAAGATGCCAACCAACATGCTGAACAAGCTCAGCAAAAAATGAACGAAGCTCAGGATAAAGTGAACGACGCGGCGAAAGAAAACGCCGAAGCCGCCAAAGATCAGGCCGAATCGAACGCTGCAGCGCAAGAAGAAGCTGCCAAGAAGCAATAAGCTGCTTCTCGATAGCAAAAAAGAAAACCCGTCAAGTGCGGGTTTTCTTTTGCCTGTGATTTTTTGCCAATGCCGTCTTAGAGCAAGACGGTTCTAAAAGTCGGACTAATCATCAGCAACAATGAACACACTAAGCCGACCAGCCAGACCAGACTGCGCAGCGTAGGAATATCCGCCAGGTAGAACCACAGATAGAGAATTCGCGAGATCACGAAGATGATCGCCAATGCATCGATCAGCCATCCCGCCGTCTGCGTGGTATGCGCCATCAGCACGCCAACGGCAAACAGGATGAACGCTTCGATGCTGTTCTGATGTGCCGCCAGCGCACGGGCCCCGTAACCGGTGAGTTGCGCCTGTTGCTGACGTGGCAGGTGGTTGTTGTAACCGCCCTGTTCTTTCATGGCCTTGCCGACCGGCATACGCGCCACGTAGATCAACAAAGCACTGATAAACACACACCAGAACGGAATACTCATCAAGCAGCCTCTTTGTTCGCTTCGGGCAATGGCGCCTCTGTAGGGGTATAGACCATTACATCGAGTACGTCGGAATGAAACTCGCGGCGATACAACACCAGCACCACGCCTGCACTCATCAACATGAACAGCCACGGGCTGACGAACCACGCCAGCATGCTCATTCCGAAGTAGTAGGAACGCAGACCAAAGTTGAACTGGTTGGCCGCCATCGAGATCACCCGCGCCGCCCGCGAGGCGAATGCCTTGCGCTCCTGCTCCGACACTTGCCGCTCACCGATCATCGGGGCCGAGCCGACCAGAATGGCGGCGAAGTTGTACTGACGCATGCACCAGCTGAAGGTGAAGAAGGCATAGACGAACACCAGCGCCAGGCACAGCAATTTGATCTCCGACATGCCCTGCGAGGCCTGTTGCACCATCGGAATATCCGCCAGCAGCGACACCGCGCGCTCGGAAGCGCCGAGCACGGTCAGAATGCCCGCCAGGATAATCAGCGTACTGGAGGCGAAGAACGAGGCGTTGCGTTCCAGGTTACCGATCACACTGGCGTCGGCGATACGGTTGTCACGCAGCAGCATGCGGCGCATCCAGTCTTCGCGGTACAGGTGCAGCACGCTGGCCAGGCACGCGGTATCACGACCTTTCCAGGTGGCATAACGGGTGTAGCCGGCCCAGCAGATGACAAACCAGAGCGCGGCCAGCAGGTGGATCAGGTTGGCTTGGATGAACGACATGCAATTCCCTGTGATGAAGATTTCGGCTCCCCTTCGACGTTAGTCGAGGGAAAAAGACACTGCCTGAAGCCCATAAAAAATGCCCCGTATCGATTGATACGGGGCATTTCTGTTTAATCGCTCGGCGACCGCTTGTGGCGGCCCGGCAATCTTAGGCGAGTGCTTCGGCGCGCTTGCCCAGCAGGCGGTCGCACACCACGGCAACCGCCAGGGTCATCACGCACGGCACCAGCCACGCCAGACCTTGCTCGCTCAGCGGCAGGTGGGCCAGTTGCGATGACATCCAGTCCGCCAGACCGGCGCCTTTCAACGCATCGATGGTGCCGAACACGAACGACACCAGCATCACCGGGCCCATGATGCGGCTCTGCTCATGCCAGAACGCAGCGCAGAAACTCAGGGCCACCAGCACGATGCACGGCGGGTAGATCGCGGTCAGTACCGGGATCGAGAACGCGATCAGCTTGGTCAGACCCAGGTTGGACACCAGCAGCGAGAACGCCGCGAGGATGATTACCAGGGTCTTGTACGACAGCGGCAGTACGCGGCTGAAGTATTCGGCACAGGCGCAGGTCAGGCCAACCGCGGTCACCAGGCACGCCAGGGAAATCAGCACGGCAAGGAAGCCACTGCCCAGCGAACCGAAGGTGTGTTGCACATACGCATGCAGCACCGCGGCGCCGTTGGTCGCGCCCGCCGCCACTTCATGGCTGCCGGAACCAAGACGAAACAGGCTGACATACACCAGCGCCAGACCGACACCGGCAATCAGCCCGGCAATGATCGCGTAACGGGTGATCAGCGCCGGCGATTCGACGCCACGGGAGCGGATCGCGTTGACGATGACGATGCCGAACACCAGCGCGCCGAGGGTATCCATGGTCAGGTAACCATTGATGAACCCTTGGGAGAAAGGTGCCGCAACGTATTCCGGAGTCGCCACGCCGATGTCACCGGCAGGCAGTGCGAACGCAGCGATGCCGAGGACGGCCAGGGCGATGATCTTCAGCGGCGCGAGGAAGCGACCGACGGTATCCAGCAGACGTCCAGGGTAGAGCGAAATGAAGAACACCAGCAGGAAGTACACCGAACTGTAGAGGAACAGCGCCAGTGGGCTCTCTCCGGTCAGCGGCGCCAGGCCTACTTCAAAGGAAACGGTCGCGGTACGCGGGGTGGCGAACAACGGGCCGACCGCCAGATAGCAAGCGGCTGCCAGTACGCCGCCGGCGATCTTGCCGATCGGGCTGCTCAGAGCGTCCATTGCTCCACCGACCTTGGCCAGTGCGACCACGGTGACCACGGGCAAACCGACCGCCGTGATCAGGAAGCCCAGCGCCGCTATCCAGACGTTGGGCCCGGACTGCAAACCGACGATAGGCGGGAAAATGATGTTGCCGGCCCCGACGAACAGGGCGAATGTCATAAAGCCAAGTGCCAGGATGTCCTGACCTTTCAAAACTTTCATTAAGGAAATACCACACTACTGAATCGGAATTTAGAGGGGGATTTCCCTGTGGGGTTAGGGAAATGCTGTCAATCCGTATAAGACTGACCCGTTTAGCGCGTTGCATGCCTTGTGGGCGGCAGACGCAAAAATGGCTGCTAGCCTAACGAATTTGCCTGACAAACGCACTGTTAGAGGGCGAACTATCCGATACGCGACGTTTCCGTGTCGCGTTTTTGCATGTTATTGGGTGAGTGCTTATAAATTGCCATCGCCTACCTGAACGCCAGAAACGACAAAGGCCACCCGAGGGTGGCCTTTGTTGCTGGAGCAGAGGAGTCAGCCGAAGCTTACTTCTTCACTTCCCAGCCAGTCAGCTCGGCCAGGGCCTTGCCGATGTCTGCCAGCGAACGCACGGTTTTCACGCCAGCGTCTTGCAGAGCAGCGAATTTCTCGTCTGCAGTGCCTTTGCCGCCGGAGATGATTGCGCCAGCATGGCCCATGCGCTTGCCCGGAGGAGCAGTCACACCAGCGATGTAGGAAACAACCGGCTTGGTCACGTTGGCCTTGATGTAGGCAGCCGCTTCTTCTTCAGCCGAACCGCCGATCTCGCCGATCATTACGATCGCTTCGGTCTTCGGGTCTTCCTGGAACAGCTTCAGGATGTCGATGAAGTTCGAACCCGGAATCGGGTCACCACCGATGCCGACGCAAGTCGACTGACCGAAACCGGCGTCAGTAGTCTGCTTGACAGCTTCGTAGGTCAGGGTGCCGGAACGGGAAACGATACCGACCTTGCCTGGCAAGTGAATGTGACCTGGCATGATGCCGATCTTGCATTCGCCAGGAGTGATCACGCCTGGGCAGTTAGGGCCGATCAGGGTAACACCCAGCTCGTCGCACTTAACTTTGGCGTCCAGCATGTCCAGGGTAGGAATGCCTTCGGTGATGCAGACGATCAGCTTGATGCCGCCGAACGCCGCTTCCAGGATCGAGTCCTTGCAGAAAGGAGCCGGAACGTAGATCACGCTGGCGGTGGCGCCAGTGGCTTCTACAGCTTCTTTCACGGTGTTGAACACAGGCAGGTTCAGGTGAGTGGTGCCACCTTTGCCTGGCGTCACGCCGCCAACCATTTTGGTGCCGTAGGCAATGGCTTGTTCGGAGTGGAAAGTACCCTGCGCACCGGTGAAGCCCTGGCAGATTACTTTGGTGTCTTTATTGATCAGGACGCTCATTACTTGCCCTCCGCAGCTTTAACGACTTGTTGAGCAGCGTCGGTCAGGCTGGTAGCAGCGATGATGTTCAAACCGCTTTCTGCCAGTACTTTAGCGCCCAGTTCAGCGTTGTTGCCTTCAAGACGAACAACAACCGGGATTTTCACGCCGACTTCTTTCACTGCACCGATGATGCCTTCGGCAATCATGTCGCAACGAACGATGCCGCCGAAGATGTTAACCAGTACTGCAGCGACATTGCTGTCGGACAGAATGATTTTGAAAGCTTCGGTTACGCGTTCTTTGGTAGCACCACCACCTACGTCGAGGAAGTTGGCTGGCTTGCCGCCGTGCAGGTTGACGATGTCCATGGTACCCATGGCCAGGCCGGCACCGTTCACCATGCAGCCGATGTTGCCTTCCAGCGCTACATAGTTCAGTTCGAACTTGGCAGCGTGCGCTTCGCGCGGATCGTCCTGCGACGGATCGTGGAAAGTCTTCAGCTTAGGCTGACGGTACATTGCGTTGGCGTCGATGTTGATCTTGGCGTCCAGGCAGTGCAGATCGCCGTCAGCCTTGATCACCAGCGGGTTCACTTCCAGCAGAGCCAGGTCGTGATCCTTGAACAGCTTGGCCAGACCTACGAAGATCTTGGCGAACTGAGCAACCTGCTTGCCTTCCAGACCCAGCTGGAATGCCAGCTCGCGACCCTGGAATGGCTGAGCGCCAACCAGTGGATCGATAGTGGCTTTCAGAATTTTTTCTGGAGTGTCGTGAGCGATTTTCTCGATGTCCACGCCACCTTCGGTGGAAGCCATGAACACGATGCGACGGCTCGAACGGTCAACGACAGCGCCCAGGTACAGCTCTTTAGCGATATCAGTGCACGATTCAACCAGGATCTTGGTGACTGGCTGGCCGTTGGCGTCAGTCTGGTAAGTCACCAGACGCTTGCCCAGCCACTGCTGTGCGAAGGCTTTGGCGTCTTCTTTGCTGCGAACCAGCTTGACGCCGCCCGCTTTACCGCGACCACCGGCGTGAACCTGGGCTTTGACAACCCACTCGTTGCCGCCGATTTTGTCGCAAGCTTCTGCTGCTGCTTCCGGGGTGTCTACTGCGAAACCAGTGGAAACTGGCAGGCCGTATTCAGCGAACAGCTGCTTACCCTGATACTCGTGAAGATTCATGCTTTTTACCGTCTTCGTTAGGTACTGCGCATTCGGCGCTGCGCTCTTTATGAGTGCCGCGCCACCTGTGACTGCTGCTTGCGTAGCGTTTCCGGATACCCGGTGCAGCTACGCAAGGCTGCGTCCAGCGGACATTCCGCGGTGAGTCTTGCACGCAAGGCTCACGACGGGCCGTACCGCCGTGGTTTCTTATTGTGTGTCTTAACGCTTCTTGCGGTTGGCAATGTGGATGGCGCCGCCATTCACTGCCAAAGCTGCTTCGTGCAAGGCTTCAGACAGGGTCGGATGGGAGAAAACCATCATGCCCAGGTCTTCAGCGCTGGTGCCGAATTCCATACCGATCGCGCCCTGCTGAACCAGTTCTGCAGCGCTCGGGCCAATCACGTGCACGCCCAATACGCGGTCAGTCTTGGCATCGGCGATGACCTTGACGAAACCACCGGTATCGTTGGCGGCCATGGCACGGCCGGATGCTGCGAACGGGAAGGTGCCGACGTTAACTTCAACGCCTTCAGCTTTCAAGGCCTGCTCGGTTTTACCGACCCATGCGATTTCCGGGTGAGTATAAATAACCGAAGGGATCAGGTCATAGTTCATCTGGGCCTTGTGGCCCTTGATGCGCTCGACAACCATGATGCCCTCTTCCGAGGCCTTGTGCGCCAGCATCATGCCGCGAACCACGTCACCGATCGCGTAAACGCCCGGTACGGTGGTAGCGCAGTGATCGTCAACATGCACGAAACCGCGCTCGTCCAGGGTCACACCGCTGTCGGCAGCCAGCAGATCAGTGGTCACCGGACGACGACCGACGGCTACGATCAGCTTGTCGAAAGTGATGGTCTGTTCGCCGTTGGCATCGGTGTAGTTCACAACGACTTCGTCGCCGTTCACTTTGGAACCGGTCACGCGAGCGCCCAGCTTGATGTCCAGACCCTGTTTGGTCAGGGTTTTCAGCGCTTCCTTGGAAACAGCGGTGTCCGCTGCCATCAGGAAGGTGTCCAGCGCTTCCAGGACAGTCACTTCTGCACCCAGACGCGACCAGACCGAACCCAGTTCCAGACCGATCACGCCAGCGCCGATTACGCCCAGACGCTTCGGTACGGTTTGGAATTCCAGAGCGCCAGTCGAATCAACGATGACTTTCTGATCGACCGGAGCCGGTGGAATGTCGATCGGACGCGAACCTGGAGCCAGGATGACGTTTTCGGCTTCAATGACTTCAACCGAGCCGTCCGGCTTGGTGACTTCGACTTTCTTGCCAGCCAGCAGCTTGCCGTGGCCCTGGATCGAAGTAACGCCGTTGGCCTTGAACAGGGTGGCAACGCCGCCGGTCAGGTTCTTGACGATGCCGGCCTTGCGGCCAACCATCGCAGCGACGTCCATTTTGACTTCGCCGGTCGAGATACCGTGGACGTTGAAGCTTTCTTTCGCTTCCTTGTATTTCCAGGAGCTGTCCAGCAGCGCCTTGGAAGGAATGCAGCCTACGTTCAGGCAGGTGCCGCCCAGGGCTTGCTTGCCTTCAGCATCGGTGTACTTCTCGATGCAGGCAGTGCTCAGGCCGAGTTGCGCGGCCTTGATAGCTGCCACGTAGCCGCCAGGGCCAGCACCGATCACTACTACGTCAAATTTCTGCGACATTCAAAAAATCCTCTTTAGCGAAAAGCTTCAAGCCGCGCGCTGCAAGCCAGGCTGCGTTATCCCGCAGCTTGAAGCTTGCAGCGCGCGACTGCTTCTATCAGATATCCAGCAACAGACGAGCCGGATCTTCCAGCAGGTTCTTGATGGTCACCAGGAAGGTTACAGCTTCTTTGCCATCGATCAGACGGTGATCGTAGGACAGTGCCAGGTACATCATCGGACGGATCACGACCTGACCGTTGATGGCCATCGGACGCTGGATGATGTTGTGCATGCCCAGAATCGCTGCCTGCGGCGGGTTGACGATCGGGGTCGACATCATCGAACCGAAGGTACCACCGTTGGTGATGGTGAAAGTACCGCCGGTCATTTCGTCCATCGACAGTTTGCCGTCACGGGCTTTCTTGCCGAAAGTGGCGATGCCGCCTTCGATTTCAGCCAGGCTCATGTGTTCGGCGTTACGCAGAACCGGAACCACCAGGCCACGGTCGCTGGAAACAGCAACGCCGATGTCGGCATAACCGTGGTAAACGATGTCGTTGCCATCGATCGAGGCGTTGACCGCCGGGAAGCGCTTCAGCGCTTCGGTGGCAGCCTTCACGAAGAACGACATGAAGCCCAGGCGTACGCCGTTGTGGGACTTCTCGAACAGGTCCTTGTACTTCGAACGCAGGGCCATGACTTCGGTCATGTCGACTTCGTTGAAAGTGGTCAGCATCGCCATGTTCGATTGAGCTTCAACCAGACGCTTGGCAACGGTGGCACGCACGCGGGTCATCGGAACGCGCTTCTCGATGCGGTCGCCAGCGGCGAACACAGGAGCGGCGGCGGCCGGAGCAGCAGCCTTGGCAGGCGCGGCAGCCGGAGCGGCTTTCTTGGCAGCAACGGCTGCAACCACGTCTTCCTTGGTCACGCGACCGCCCTTGCCGGTGCCGGCAACGGAAGCGATGTTGATGCCGTTCTCTTCAGCCAGCTTGCGTGCGGCAGGAGCAGCGATCGGGTCGTCTTCGCCATCGGCGGCCGGAGCAGCGGTAGCGGCAGCAGCGGCCGGAGCAGCAGCGGCAGCCGGAGCGGCGGCAGCAGCGCCGCCTTCAACGATGGAGCCCAGGACTTCGTCGGACAGGACGGTTTCGCCCTCGCCCTTGACGATTGCGCCCAGCACGCCGTCGGCGGTAGCCAGCACTTCCAGTACGACTTTGTCGGTTTCGATGTCGACGATCAGTTCGTCACGCTTGACGGCGTCGCCCGGTTGTTTGTGCCAGGTGGCAACGGTGCCATCGGCAACCGATTCCGGGAAAGTGGGGGCTTTGATCTCGATAGCCATTATCTGTGGTTCCTTAAATTCGGTTTCAGGTGCGCGAAGGCGTTAAACGGTAAACGCGTCTTGCAGCAGTTGTTCCTGCTGCTCGGCGTGCATCGATGCGTAACCACATGCTGGTGCAGCAGAAGCCTCACGGCCCGCGTACTCGAGTACGAGAGATTTGTTGAGGTTGCTGATGCTGCGACGCAGGTGGTGCTGACTGCAGTACCAGGCGCCCTGGTTCATCGGCTCTTCCTGACACCACACGGCCGCTTTGGCATTGGTGTAAGGAGCCAGGACTTCTTTCAAGTCGTCCTCAGGGAACGGATACAGCTGCTCGATACGCACGATGGCGATATCTTCGCGGCCTTCGGCACGACGTTTTTCCAGCAGGTCGTAGTAGACCTTGCCGCTGCACAGAACAACGCGCTCGACCTTTTTCGGGTCCAGGGCATCGATTTCCGGGATAACGGTCTGGAACGAACCTTCGGCCAGATCTTCCAGGGTCGAGATGGCCAGTTTGTGGCGCAGCAGCGACTTTGGAGTCAGAACGACCAATGGCTTGCGCAGCGGGCGAATCACCTGACGACGCAGCAAGTGGTAGATCTGGGCCGGGGTGGTCGGCATGCACACCTGAATGTTGTGCTCGGCGCACAACTGCAGGTAACGCTCAAGACGCGCCGAGCTGTGCTCAGGGCCCTGACCTTCATAACCGTGTGGCAGCAACATGGTCAGACCGCAGAGACGGCCCCACTTGTGTTCACCGCTGGTGATGAACTGGTCGATCACGACCTGCGCACCGTTGGCGAAGTCGCCGAACTGGGCTTCCCAGATCACCAGCGCGTTCGGCGTGGTGGTCGAGTAACCGTATTCGAACGCCAGTACGGCTTCTTCCGACAGGAACGAGTCGTACAGTTCGAAACGCGGCTGACCTTCGAACAGATGCTTCAACGGCACGTAGGTACCGGCATCTTTCTGGTTGTGCAGCACAGCGTGACGGTGCGAGAACGTACCGCGGCCGATGTCCTGACCGGTCATGCGGATCGGGTGCCCTTCGAACGCCAGGGTCGCGTACGCCATGGTTTCGGCATAACCCCAGTTGATCGGCAGGCCGCCGGCTTGCATCTTCTGACGGTCTTCGTAGATCTTCGCGACCTGACGCTGAACCACGAAGCCTTCCGGAATTTCCAGCAGCTTGGCAGACAGTTCCTGCAGGGTCTTCAGATCGAAGCGTGTGTCGTGACGCGCAGTCCAGGTGTGGCCCAGATACGGACGCCAGTCCACGAACAGCTCTTTGTTCGGCTCCTTGACCAGCGACTTCACCACGTGCAGACCGTTGTCCAGCGCGTTGCGGTATTCGTCGACTTTCGCCTGAACACGCTCTGCATCCAATACACCGGCCTGGGTCAGACGATCAGCGTACAGCTCACGGGTGGTGCGCTGCTTGGTGATCTGCTGATACATCAGAGGCTGGGTGCCGCTTGGCTCGTCGGCCTCGTTGTGGCCGCGACGACGGTAGCAGACCAGGTCGATCACCACGTCACGCTTGAACTGCATGCGGTAGTCGATGGCCAGCTGGGTCACGAACAATACGGCTTCCGGATCATCACCATTCACATGGAGGATCGGCGCCTGGATCATTTTCGCAACGTCGGTCGCGTACTCGGTGGAGCGCGAGTCCAGCGGGTTGCTGATGGTGAAACCAACCTGGTTGTTGATCACGATGTGCACGGTACCGCCGGTCTTGAAACCGCGGGTCTGCGACATCTGGAAGGTTTCCATCACCACGCCCTGACCGGCGAATGCCGCGTCACCGTGGATGGAGATCGGCAGAACCTTCTCACCGGTAGGGTCGTTGCGACGATCCTGACGGGCGCGAACCGAACCCTCGACCACCGGGGAAACGATTTCCAGGTGGGACGGGTTGAACGCCATGGCCAGGTGAACTTCACCGCCGGTGGTCATTACGTTGGACGAGAAGCCCTGGTGGTATTTAACGTCACCGGAACCCAGCTCGACCTTCTTCTTGCCTTCGAACTCATCGAACAGCTCGCGCGGGTTCTTGCCGAAGGTGTTGACCAGTACGTTCAGACGGCCACGGTGGGCCATGCCGATGACGACTTCCTTGGTGCCGTAGGAACCGGAACGCTGGATCAGTTCGTCGAGCATCGGAATCAGGCTTTCGCCGCCTTCCAGACCGAAACGCTTGGTGCCCGGGTATTTGGTACCCAGGTATTTTTCCAGACCTTCACCGGCCGTCACACGCTCGAGCAGGTGGCTCTTGATGTCGGCGGAGTATTCCGGACGGCCGCGTACGCTTTCCAGACGCTGCTGGAACCACTGGCGCTGCTCGGAATCGGTGATGTGCGTAAATTCAGCGCCGATGGTGCGGCAATATGTCTGCTGCAACGCTTCGTGAATTTCGCGTAGGCTCGCTTCCTCTTTGCCGATGAACAGGTCGCCGGCACGGAAGGTCGTATCAAGATCGGCATTGGTCAAGCCGTAGTGATTGATCGACAGGTCTGCAGGTGCAGGACGCTGCCACAGTCCCAGCGGGTCAAGCTGGGCTGCCTGGTGGCCACGCATACGGTAGGCCTGGATCAATCGCAGCACTTCAACTTGCTTCTTCTCGTGCTCAGTGCTCACGCTACCGGCGGAAACCGGCTGGGCGCGGCGCTGGTTCTTTGCCAGCAGCACGAAATGATCGCGAATCGTGGAGTGCGAAACATCGGTGGAGGAGTTGCCGTCGGCAGGCAACTTCTGGAAGTAGTTGCGCCACTCTTCTGGCACAGCGTTAGGGTCGTGCAGGTAGAGCTCATAAAGCTCTTCCACATAGGCAGCGTTACCTCCGGAAAGGTAGGCGCTGTTCCACATGCGCTGCATCACGCTTTCTTGCATGCTTGGTCACCCTCGGTTAGGGGAACACCACCGGTGTCGACACCGAGCAAGCTTGCAGAAGTCCGAATGCAGCGACCAAAACAAGCCACTTAGGATCACACTGATAGTCCGGGTACCAGCCCGGATGCCCCTGCTTGTCTCATTTCTTCAAAATAAGAGCCGCAGCTTATGGCTGCTGCTCTGGTTATAGCCATGGCGCGGGTTGAAGCCCGCGCCTAAGCCTTCTTCGGGTACAGCGGTTACAGCAGCTGAATCACACGCCGCTCGAAAGCAACATGTTACGGATGTGACCGATGGCCTTAGTCGGGTTCAGGCCTTTCGGACATACGTTGACGCAGTTCATGATGCCCCGGCAGCGGAAGACGCTGAACGGGTCATCGAGGGACGCCAGACGCTCGGACGTCTTGGTGTCACGGCTGTCTGCCAGGAAGCGGTACGCTTGCAGCAGGGCAGCCGGACCCAGGAACTTGTCCGGGTTCCACCAGAAGGACGGGCAAGAGGTCGAGCAGCAAGCGCACAGGATGCACTCGTACAGACCGTCGAGCTTCTCACGCTCTTCAGGGGACTGCAGACGCTCGATGGCCGGAGCCGGCGTGTCGTTCTGCAGGAATGGCTTAACCTTCTCGTATTGCTTGTAGAAGATGCTCATATCGACAACCAGGTCACGGATAACCGGCAAACCTGGCAGCGGACGAATGACCAGCTTGTTACCTTTCACGACAGCGGACAGCGGCGTGATGCACGCCAGGCCGTTCTTGCCGTTGATGTTCATGCCGTCGGAGCCGCAGACGCCTTCACGGCAGGAGCGACGATAGGAGAAACCTTCGTCCTGTTCCTTGATGAGGGCCAGCACGTCCAGCACCATAAGGTCTTTACCACCGGTATCGACCTGGAATTCCTGCATGAACGGCGCAGCGTCCTGATCAGGGTTGTAACGATAAACACTGACTTTCAACATGGCGGTCACCCTTAATAAGTCCGGACTTTAGGTTCGAAAGTCGGAACAGTCTTCGGCGAGAAGTTCACGGCACGCTTGGCGACACGTTTCTCACCCGGGAAGTACAGGGTGTGGCACAGCCAGTTTTCGTCGTCACGGTCTTCGAAGTCTTCACGGGCGTGAGCACCACGGGACTCTTTACGTACTTCGGCAGCGATGGCGGTAGCTTCAGCCACTTCCAGCAGGTTTTGCAGTTCCAGCGCTTCGATACGTGCAGTGTTGAACGCCTGCGACTTATCGTTGATCTTCACGCTGGCAATGCGCTTGCGCAGATCTGCCAGCTGGGCAATACCCTTCTGCATGTATTCGCCGGTACGGAATACACCGAAGTAGTTCTGCATGCAGCTTTGCAGCTCGCGACGCAGGGTAGCGACGTCTTCGCCGTCGGTACGGTTGTTCAGGGCGTTCAGACGCGCCAGGGCAGCTTCGATGTCGGCTTCGGTAGCGTCGTCATATTCGATGCCGTCGGTCAGCGCCTTCTCCAGGTGCAGGCCGGCAGCGCGGCCGAATACCACCAGGTCGAGCAGCGAGTTGCCGCCCAGACGGTTGGCACCGTGAACCGATACGCAAGCCACTTCACCGACTGCGAACAGACCAGGAATGATCTGATCCACGCCTTCGGCGTCCTGAGTGATCGCCTGGCCGTGAATGTTGGTGGCAACGCCGCCCATCATGTAGTGGCAAGTCGGAACAACCGGAACCGGAGCAACCACCGGATCAACGTGTGCGAAAGTCTTCGACAGTTCGCAGATGCCTGGCAGACGGCTGTGCAGCACTTCCTCGCCCAGGTGGTCGAGTTTGAGCATTACGTGGTCGCCATTCGGACCGCAACCATTGCCGGCGATGATTTCTTTAACCATCGAACGCGCAACCACGTCACGACCGGCAAGGTCTTTGGCGTTCGGAGCATAACGCTCCATGAAACGCTCGCCGTGCTTGTTGATCAGGTAACCACCTTCACCACGGCAACCTTCGGTAACCAGTACACCGGCGCCGGCGATGCCGGTCGGGTGGAACTGCCACATTTCGATGTCTTGTACCGGCACGCCGGCACGCAGAGCCATGCCGACGCCGTCACCGGTGTTGATCAGGGCGTTGGTGGTGGATGCATAGATACGACCTGCACCGCCGGTAGCCAGTACGGTGGCTTTGGCGCGGATGTAGGTGGTTTCGCCGGTTTCGATGCAGATTGCGATCACACCGACGAATTCGCCTTCCTGGTTTTTCACCAGGTCGACTGCGTAGTACTCGTTCAGGAACGTGGTACCGGCTTTCAGGTTGCCCTGATAAAGAGTGTGCAGCAGCGCGTGACCGGTACGGTCGGAAGCGGCGCAGGTACGGGCAGCCTGCCCGCCCTTGCCGTAATCCTTCGACTGACCGCCGAATGGACGCTGGTAGATACGGCCGGTTTCGGTACGCGAGAACGGCAGACCCATGTGGTCCAGCTCGAAAACGGCAGCCGGGCCTTCCTGACACATGTATTCGATAGCGTCCTGGTCACCGATGTAGTCGGAACCCTTGACGGTATCGTACATGTGCCAGCGCCAGTCATCGTTCGGGTCGGCCGATGCGATGGCGCAAGTGATGCCGCCCTGTGCGGACACAGTGTGCGAGCGGGTCGGGAAAACCTTGGTGATCACGGCAGTCTTGTGACCGCCCTGTGCCAGTTGCAGCGCAGCGCGCATGCCGGCACCGCCGCCACCAATAATGATGGCGTCGAAAGAAATCGTTGGAATGTTAGCCATGAATCAGATACCCCAGAGAATCTGCACACCCCAGACGAAGTAAGCGAACATCGCGACGCCGCATACTGCCTGGAAAAGGAAACGTACTGCAGTCGCGGACTTGCCCAGCGCCATTGGCGTCAGGTAGTCGGTCGCGATGGTCCACATGCCGACCCAGGCGTGAGCGCCCAGGGCAACCAGTGCCAGCAGACTGAAGATACGCATTCCGTTGTGGGCGAACAGGCCGTGCCATTGGTCGTAGCCAATGCCCGGGTTCGCGGCGAGGTAGCCGATCAGGAAAATGAAATAAGCCGCGAGAACGACCGCAGACACACGTTGTGCCATCCAGTCATAGAGGCCCGAACGCGAAAGGTTTGTAACGCTGGTTACCATATCCAAACTCCTGCCAGAACGATCAGCACCACGGAAACGGCGATGATCAGTTTCGAGCCCAGGCGGCCGCCTTCCAGCGTCTCACCGATGCCCATGTCCATGATCAAGTGGCGCACACCGGCAACCAGGTGATACAGAAGAGCGGACAGGAGGCCCCATGCTACGAACTTGGCCAGCGGGCTGGTCAAGCATGCCTTCACCTCGACATAACCTTCCTCGGAACCCAGGGATTTGCCCAATGCATAAAGCATGATGCCGAGGCCCAGGAAGAGGATGATGCCGGAAACACGGTGAAGAAACGACGTAACGCCGGTGATGGGGAGTTTGATGGTCCTTAGGTCTAGGTTTACAGGTCGTTGGCTTTTCACGGCTTTTTTTTCACACTGAAGAGCCCCTAACAATCAGGGCAAAGTTGTTGGGGAGTGCACTGGTCAGGTAACCACCACCCAGGGATGCGACCCCCAATGAAAGCGAGCCCAAAAGCCCTTGGCGGTCGGTCGCCGAGTATAGACAGTTAGGCTACTAATGACAACGCAATCGCCTACCCCCAATAGCGGATTGCACAAGTCGTATAAAAGGCGTAAATGGCAGGCAATTTCGAGGAAAAAGTACGGTTAAAGCCTTCTGGAGCAAGACTTTAGGCAAATTGACATTCGAATTTATCTCACTATAGTGGTGCGGGCCCTGCGTGGGGGGTCTGTCTGATGATTTCAAGCATAAATAGGAGGCCACATGGCTGACAAAAAAGCGCAGTTGATCATCGAGGGCGCAGCCCCCGTCGAGCTGCCCATTTTAACCGGCACCGTTGGTCCCGATGTTATCGATGTTCGGGGCCTGACGGCCACGGGCCGCTTCACTTTCGACCCCGGTTTCATGTCGACCGCTTCCTGCGAATCGAAGATTACCTATATCGACGGCGACAACGGCATCCTGCTGCACCGCGGCTACCCGATCGAACAGCTGGCTGAAAAGTCGGACTACCTGGAAACCTGCTACCTGCTGCTGAACGGCGAACTGCCAACTGCAGAGCAAAAGGCCCAGTTCGTCGGCACCGTAAAGAACCACACCATGGTTCACGAGCAGCTGAAAACCTTCTTCAACGGCTTCCGCCGTGACGCCCACCCGATGGCCGTCATGTGTGGTGTAGTCGGCGCCCTCTCGGCCTTTTACCACGACTCCCTCGACATCAATAACCCGCAGCATCGCGAAATCTCCGCGATCCGCCTGGTTGCCAAGATGCCGACCCTGGCCGCGATGGTTTACAAGTACTCCATGGGTCAACCCATGATGTACCCGCGCAACGACCTGTCGTACGCGGAAAACTTCCTGCACATGATGTTCAACACCCCGTGCGAGATCAAACCGATCAGCCCGGTACTCGCCAAGGCCATGGACCGGATCTTTATCCTCCACGCCGACCACGAGCAGAACGCATCGACCTCCACCGTGCGTCTGGCGGGCTCCTCGGGTGCCAACCCGTTCGCCTGTATCGCCGCCGGTATCGCCGCACTGTGGGGCCCTGCCCACGGCGGTGCGAACGAAGCCGTGCTGACCATGCTCGATGAAATCGGCGATGTTTCGAACATCGACAAGTTCATCGCCAAGGCCAAGGACAAGAACGATCCGTTCAAGCTGATGGGCTTCGGTCACCGCGTCTACAAGAACCGCGACCCTCGCGCGACTGTAATGAAGCAGACCTGCGACGAAGTGCTGAAGGAACTGGGCATCCAGAACGATCCGCAACTCGAACTGGCCATGCGCCTGGAAGAGATCGCGCTGACCGACCCGTACTTCATCGAGCGCTCGCTGTATCCGAACGTCGACTTCTACTCGGGGATCATCCTCAAGGCGATCGGCATTCCGACCAGCATGTTCACCGTGATTTTCGCCCTGGCACGTACTGTCGGCTGGATCTCGCACTGGAAGGAAATGCTCTCCAGCCCGTACAAGATCGGCCGTCCGCGCCAGCTTTACACTGGCTACGAGTCGCGGGACATCACCAAGCTGGAAGACCGCAAATAAGAGCTGTCTAGCGATAGCGTCTTAGCGCTGTACCGGGAACGGCCTCCATGAGAATGGGGGCCGTTTTTTGTTTGGGGCATTTCAGCGGCCTTTGGACCGACTGGTTTATTGCTTATTGGGTACATATTCGTTTCTTCGGGTGCTACCGCTGGTGGCCATTACCGCAGCAACGGATATCCCACCCCAAAGAAAGTCCGATAACCGCCCACAAAAAAATGCCCCAATCTCTCGACCAGGGCATTTTCATTCAACTCAACCTACACAAGATCCTCAGTGCGATACCGCCCCACTCGCCCCCAACCCGGTCTGCGAACGCACAAACTGCGGGAAGAACAGCGCCCGCTCGTTCTCGGCCTCAGCCGACTTGTCGGTGATCGAGAAGAACCAGATCCCGATGAACGCAATGATCATCGAAAACAGCGCCGGATACTCGTAAGGGAAAATCGCCTTCTCGTGATGCAGGATCTGCACCCAGATGGTCGGGCCAAGAATCATCAGCCCCACCGCGCTCACCAGCCCCAGCCAGCCACCAATCATGGCGCCACGAGTGGTCAGCTTCTTCCAGTACATCGAAAGCAGCAGCACCGGGAAGTTGCAGCTTGCCGCGATGGAGAACGCCAGACCGACCATGAACGCGATGTTCTGGCTTTCGAACAGGATGCCCAGGCCGATGGCCAGAACGCCCAGCGCGATGGTGGTGATCTTCGAAACGCGAATCTCATCCTTCTCGTTGGCCTTGCCCTTCTTGATCACGCTGGCGTACAGGTCGTGAGACACCGCCGAAGCACCGGCCAAAGTCAGGCCGGCCACCACCGCCAGGATGGTCGCGAACGCCACCGCCGAGATGAAGCCGAGGAACACGCTGCCGCCCACGGCGTTCGCCAGGTGCACTGCCGCCATGTTGTTGCCGCCGAGCAGAGCGCCCGCCGCATCTTTAAAGGCCGGGTTGGTGCTGACCAGAAGGATCGCGCCGAAGCCAATGATGAAGGTCAGGATGTAGAAGTAGCCAATGAAACCGGTCGCGTACAGCACGCTTTTACGAGCTTCTTTCGCGTCGCTTACGGTGAAGAAGCGCATCAGGATGTGCGGCAGGCCGGCGGTACCGAACATCAGTGCCAGACCCAGGGAGAATGCCGAGATCGGGTCTTTTACCAGACCGCCCGGGCTCATGATCGCTTCGCCCTTGGCGTGAACCTTGATGGCTTCGGAGAACAGGGTGTTGAAATCGAAGTTGACATGCTTCATCACCATCAGCGCCATGAACGAGGCACCGGACAGCAACAGCACAGCCTTGATGATCTGCACCCAGGTGGTTGCCAGCATGCCGCCGAACAGCACGTACAGGCACATCAGGATACCGACCAGAATCACCGCAACGTGGTAGTCGAGACCGAACAGCAGCTGGATCAGCTTGCCGGCACCGACCATTTGCGCGATCAGGTAGAACGCCACCACCACCAGCGAACCGCAGGCAGACAGGGTGCGGATCTGGGTCTGCCCGAGGCGGTAGGACGCCACGTCGGCAAAGGTGTATTTACCCAGGTTGCGCAGACGCTCGGCGATCAGGAACAGAATGATCGGCCAGCCCACGAGGAAGCCGATCGAGTAGATCAGGCCGTCGTAGCCGGAGGTGAACACCAGCGCGGAAATACCCAGGAAGGACGCCGCCGACATGTAGTCACCGGCAATTGCCAGACCGTTCTGGAAACCGGTGATCTTGCCGCCCGCCGCATAGTAGTCGGCTGCCGAGTTGTTGCGTTTGGACGCCCAGTAAGTGATGCACAGGGTCGCACCAACGAACGCCACGAACATGACGATCGCGGAAACGTTGAGCGGTTGCTTGTGGACTTCGCCGGTCAGGGCGTCAGCGGCCCAGACGGCCGGAGCGAACGCTGCGATGCTCAAAAGAGCCAGTAGACGCCGGATCATTGCTGAGCCTCCTTGAGAATCGCGTTGTTCAGGTCGTCGAACTCGCCATTGGCGCGGCGCACGTAAATGCCGGTCAGGATGAAGGCCGAGACAATCAGTCCGACACCGATCGGGATGCCCCAGGTGATGGATGATTCGGCACTGATTTTCGTGCCGAGCACTTGCGGCCCGTACGCGATCAGAAGGATGAAGCCGGAGTAGAGCCCGAGCATGATCGCCGAGAGTATCCAGGCGAACCTTTCTCTTTTCTTGACCAGCTCCTTGAAGCGCGGGCTGTTCTGAATCGAGAGGTAAATGCTGTCGTTCATTGTTTTTATCCTCGCAGCACAGATTTTTATTTTTGGAACATATCCACTGTATGCGGCTGCGAGCCGGGTTCCAGACGACCTTAGTAGTAGAGCGCCATGACGTTTTTGCCAATTTCCAGACCAGCCGAAAACGGCCAACGCTGCCTATTAATAGAGGACCAACAAAAAAGGCCGCCCGACTGATATGTCGGACGGCCCTGGGAAGCGCAGATTAGACGCTTCGGCTTAAATCACTTGGTCCAGTCGGCAACACGCTCAGGGTGCTTGGCCACCCAGTCCTTGGCCGCTACGTCAGGTTTTGCACCGTCCTGAATCGCCAGCATGACTTCGCCGATTTCGTCTTTCGAAGCCCATTGGAAGTTTTTCAGGAACTTGGCCACTTCCGGCGCCTTGGTCGCCAGCTCCTTGCTGCCGATGCTGTTCACGGTTTCAGCCGCGCCATACACACCTTTCGGGTCGTCGAGGAAGCGCAGTTTCCACTTGGCGAACATCCAGTGCGGCACCCAGCCGGTGACGGCGATGGATTCGTTTTTCTTCTCGGCGCGGGTCAGCTCGGCAATCATGCCGGCGCCGGAACTGGCCTTGAGTTGATAGCCGGTCAGGTCGTAATCCTTGATCGCCTGATCAGTCTTGAGCATCACGCCTGAACCGGCGTCGATGCCGACGATGCGTTTCTTGAAGGAATCGTCGGTTTTCAGATCTTCGATGGTCTTGGCCTTGACGTACTCCGGCACGATCAGACCGATTTTCGCATCCTTGAAGTTCGGGCCGTAATCGACGACCTGATCCTTGTTCTTGGCCCAGTATTCGCCGTGGGTCACTGGCAGCCAGGCCGAGAGCATGGCGTCGAGTTTGCCGGTGGCAACACCCTGCCACATGATGCCGGTGGCGACGGCTTGCAGTTTCACGTCGTAGCCGAGCTTCTGCTTGATCACTTCGGCCGCCACGTGGGTGGTCGCGACGCTGTCGGACCAACCGTCAACGTAACCGATGTTCAGGGTCTGTTTTTCAGCGCTGGCGAAAGTGGAGCCCATCGCAAGCACCAGAGCGGCACCTGCGCCTAAAAGTCGTCGCATCTTCATCGTTACTTCCCCGAAATGCTGCGCCCGACGGATGCCGGGCATCGTCAACGTATTGTTATGGTGCACAGCGCCCCCATCACGCCCGACCGCAAACTCGTTAGAACATCAGCGGAGTACTGATGGCTCCGATCATCAACCCGACGCCCGATAAGACCTGCTCTGTCAGCGACCTCAAGGCAACGAGAAACGACATCAGAAAGCCATTAACTGCATTCGGATATTTGGCGCCAGACAATCCGCCCGAACTTTGCATGTCAAAATCGTGCGGGCCACCAACCTGCTCATAAATGCAGGTAACATGCGTCGCTTTGCAGCCACTCGGCCTGACCATGTCCGCGACCTCCCGCTTCCCCTTTCTTCCTTATCTGCTCGCCTGCCTGCTCGGGCTGTTTGCCCTGTGCGGCTTCTGGTACGGACTCGGCAAACCGGTGATCCTGCCGGACGTCACCACCCCGACCCACAAGCTGCAATGCGCCTCCTACACCCCGTTCGACAAGGACCAGTCGCCGTTCGACGTCCCGTTCAAACTGCGCCCGGAGCGCATGGACGCCGACCTCGCCCTGCTCGCCACCCGCTTCGAATGCATTCGCACCTACTCGATGACCGGCCTCGAAGCGCTGCCGGATCTGGCGCGCAAGCATGGCCTGAAGTTGATGATCGGCGCGTGGGTCAACAGCAACCCGGTGGACACCGAGAAGGAAGTCGACCTACTGATTGCCTCGGCCAATGCCAACCCGGACGTGGTCAGCGCCGTGATCGTCGGCAACGAAGCCCTGCTGCGCAAGGAAGTGACCGGCGCGCAACTGGCGAAGCTGATCAACAAGGTCAAGAGCCGCATCAAGCAACCAGTCACCTACGCGGATGTCTGGGAGTTCTGGCTCAAACACCCGGAAGTCGCGCCGGCGGTGGATTTTCTGACCATTCACTTGCTGCCGTACTGGGAAGACGATCCGTCGAACATTGACGTCGCGCTGCATCATGTAGCGCAAGTGCGTCAGGTATTCGGCAACAAGTTCGCACCCAAGGACGTGATGATCGGCGAAACCGGCTGGCCGAGTGAAGGCCGCCAGCGTGAGACCGCACTGCCGAGCCGGGTCAACGAAGCCAGGTTCATACGTGGTTTTGTCACCCTCGCCGAACAGGAAGGCTGGCGGTACAACCTGATAGAAGCGTTCGACCAGCCGTGGAAGCGCGGCAGCGAGGGTGCGGTCGGCGGTTATTGGGGACTGTTCGATGCTGATCGCCAGGACAAAGGCGTGCTGGCCGGGCCGGTGTCGAACGTGCCGTACTGGTCGCAGTGGCTGGCGGTCGGCGGGCTGATTTTCCTCGGAACATTGCTGCTGGGTGGCCGGGTTCGCACGACGCGCTCGGCGCTGATCCTGCCGTTGCTCGGCGCCCTCGCCGCCTGTTCGATTGGCGCCTGGGGTGATCTGGCGCGAGTGACCACGCGGTTTGCCAGCGAATGGCTGTGGGTCGGGTTACTGACGGCTCTGAATCTGTTGGTGCTGGCCCATGCCGCGCTGACCTTGAGCGCCCGCAGCGGCTGGCGTGAGCGGGCGTTCAACGCTTTTGAGCGACGGGCCGGCTGGCTGGTCGCAGCGGCCGGATTCGCCGCTGCGGTGATGATGCTGGAGCTGGTGTTCGATCCGCGCTACCGAAGCTTTCCGAGTGTGGCATTCATCCTGCCGACGCTGGTTTACCTGTGCCGCCCGGTAAATGTGGCCCGTCGGGAGATCGCCCTGCTGACCTTCATCATCGGCGCCGGCATTGCGCCGCAACTGTTCCGCGAAGGTTTGCAGAATCAGCAGGCGTGGGGCTGGGCGCTGGTCAGCGTGTTGATGGTGGCTGCGCTTTGGCGCTGCTTGCGGGTTCGCAAGAACTGATATTCAGGACTGCACGCAAATCCTGTCTCCAGCCTGGAGAACAGGATTTGCGCTCCCCCCCTCATGCACCAACTTATCCCGCTAACCTGAAAGCCCGCGACTAATGCATGTTTTGCGCTGCTCGACGCGGTACAGCAACGCTTTTGAACATTTTCTTGGGTTGATAATTCTTCCAGGCCGGCAATGCAAAGAACTCTGCCTGCGGCACTTCTCTGTCAGCCACAAAAAATTTCACATTGTTTTTGACTTCAGGCGTGTCTTTTCGCCGATACACATATCTTATTTCAGAGGCCGTCACACTGGTTCCTGCTCCTGCCGTTTTTGCAACAATGTCATCCAGCGTCTCCATCAAGTTATCGATCGCAAAGAGGACTTTTTTATTTCGCCCGAAAATCTGGTACTCCAAACCTGCTTTACTTGAGCGACGCCACATCGGAACGTTTATTTCAAAGAAGTTGCCGGTGCCTTTTTCATCCTTTTGAAAATACCGATTGGTCATTGCAAACTCTTTGTAACCAATACCACGATCCACATCGACCAGCTCTGACTTGATCTGCTCGTTCGTTCTGTAAATACCCGCCGTAACCGTCGGGCCAAACGCAGCATCGGTCAGGTCATTCTGCTTCAGGACATTGCGTTTTTTCTCCCAAAGCACCCTCGTTAACCCGCCTCTCCACAAAGGCACTCTTGAAAATTCCTTGAACCCGACCTTTTCCAGGGCTTTCAGCGCAGCATCACGAGGTTCTCGCAGCCCGAACAGAATATCGCCCGCTGAAAAGCTGGCAACCAGACTCTCATAATTGCCCTGGCTACTTACATTGATATCAGTACCGGCAAACCCTGCGTCATCAAAAAAAGTAACCGGGTTATTACCAACCATACGGTACAAATTCAAACCATCCACCACACCGCCAGGATCCGGGCTGAGCCATTGGTGCCACCAAGGCACGTAATATCTCACTCCGTAGTAATACAGTCCTGTCAAGTCCCGTTCCTTGCCCGAAAAACGCCGGGTCTTGTCACTGGCTTTAATCTGGTCGCTGCCCGCCCACCAGACTGTGCGGCCAAAGGCAGAAAAAACTTCTTCACTGATAAGCGCGCCGGTCTCATCAAGTTCCAGGCAGCAAGAGCCAATCTGATCAGTCACTGCAAACCGGATAGTGACAGTGGCTTTACCTGACCGCGGATCTTTTCGGTTGAGCACACGGACATCGCACAGTTCTGCCTGCACGTTGATGACTTGCAGCAGGCTTGAACTGCTGGTTCGCACTTCCAGCGCTCCCAGATAACGAACCTCCTGGGGAATTGCCAAACGACCGCGCAGAGTCGTGCGAATTTTCCGCAGTCTCTGCCCGCCATGATCGTAAACGTATGCCTCATCATCGTTTGGCAAATCAGGGCGCACTACCGTCCCTACTCTGCACAATCGATTGCGCTCATCCCATTCCAGTTGCTGCCCCGGTAGCAGAATAAGCTTGTTGCCAGCCAAATCGTGCCCCTGTGCAATTTCAGCTTCCGTTGGTAAATCTCCATTTTCTTTTTGCACCAGTGCACGATTACTGTACTTCGAGACAACCATCTGCTGAGTGCGACTTCCAATCGCTGCGCTGATAACTTGCTTGATCAGATTTCCGCTGCAATCGTAATCAAACGACTCGGTGTAGTTTTCCAACTGCCCCGGATCCGCCGGGGACTGAAACGCAGGCAGGCTCGGGCCTGCACTCCCTCCAATCACCTGCCATCCAGTAGCACCGATGAGTTGGTAATTTGTGTCGTAACGGAACGTCCTGACAGGATCAATCTTCTGATTACCGAAGTAGCGAACGCGCAACGCGCGGTTTTCGATAGCGACCACGTTACCCACCGGGTCGTATCGGTAAACAAGGTGCTGCAGAGGCGAATGGCCCGGGATCCGTGATCTCAGCTCATACAGTCTTCCATCGACCGGAGAATAAGAGGCAGAACAGACCAGCCCATTGGCCAGAGTTTGCTGCTCGACTTTATTGAAAGCGTTGTACCGAATCTCGGTGACCACATCAGTTGACGTCCCGTCCTTTCCTACTTTCACTTTTATTCCGAGAGCCTGCCCATCCACTTGATAATTGAAGATGCGGGCATTGCTCTTGGCATCGATTTCGCTAAGCAGTTGAGACGTCGCGCTGTAACAAGAGCGGGTCGTTGCACCAGTGCCTGACTCATGGAGTAGATCGCGATCAATCTCTGAAGAAGGCCAATCCGGTGGTGCCACGATCTCTAGAAAGTGTTGAGTACTTTCGAGTAACTCGCCTTTGAGTGAATACGAGCGATGAAATTTTGTTCCGGCATTATCATCTTGCCGAATGAGTTGCCCGCATTGATTGCGCTCGGCAAACGACATTCCGCTGCCACCATACGAAAAATACGTACAGGTCCGTTCAGCCTGGCCGGGCACACGCACGGTTTCCTTTACAGGACGAATAAGCTCATCGTAAACCGTATGAAAATGCGTTGACCTGCTGTCCCAGCTATCGACGTTCTGGCCAGCAGGCCCTGACAATTGCACGCGACAGCCGATGTCGACGTTATCGGTCAGCAGTTCTTCCCCCGCGAGGTTGAATACCGTTCGCAGGCTTGCGGGGATATCGGGCTCCATATCGAGAAGCAGGAACAGACGAGGGTCATAGCGCTTGGTTGCACGCCTGGAAGCATCGTAGGCCTGATGGGTGACCCGTCGTTCAATGAGGTTCCCGACAGCAGCCCTGTAATAGGCGACATCACGCACCACCAAACCTCGTGGATCCGTCACGGTCATCACAGGCGTATGTGAATGCATCGCGGAATCTCCCGACAGGATCAACCCTCTACGACGGCTTGAATATGTTCGGTGCCGCAGACATCGTCAACTGTCAGAAATAACAGGTCATGCAAACCTGCTTAGCGCATCATCGACTTTCTTACCAACCGCAACCCGGCAATCACCACCGCAAACACCGCCAGCGTCGTGTTGTACAGCGCCAGCGCCGGCAACCCGAACATCAGCGCCAGCACCGCCAGCCACCGCCCTGCCCGTCCCGGCACGACAAAACCGATCACCGCGGCCGTGACCGCCGCCCAGCCCAGCATCTGGGAATGAATGATCAGGCCCAGGTTCGAGCGCACCGAGCATTCCCAACGGCTCGCCTCATCCACGCAGATGCCCACCCACTGCGCGTCCTCCATGAAGCCATAACGCGCGCCATAACTGGCGGCCAGCCACAACGGCAACAGAACGAGCAGCAGAATCACAGGCAAGCGGCGGGACATGGAACACTCCAATCGATGAAATCGGCGGCCAGCTTAATCCGCCGCCGCGCATACGCAAGGACTAACAACTCTTAACTGGTCATTCATTCCTTGCAAAGTGTATCGTCCGGCTACTATTACTCCGAATTCCGTCAGATAGATGCCGTGGCATGGCACTTTGGCGCAAACCCGGTGGTCATAGCCTGCGAACTTCATTCGGCACCTTCCTCTAAGGGATCCAGTCATGCTCCGTTCCTTGCGCTTCGCCGCCCTGTTTGGCGGCCTTATTCTGAGTGCGTCCGCGCTGGCGGTGGATATCGACGCCGCCAGCTATGGCTATCCCCTGACCAATCCGTTCGAGGCGACCATCGCCACCACGCCGCCGGACTTGCGCCCTGAACTGCCACTGGACGACGACATCGATCAGACCGATCGCAGCGTCACCCTGCGCCCCGAGCGCGAATTCATCCTGCCGGACAATTTCTGGCCGGTGAAAAAACTGACCTATCGCATCGCCACCCAGGACAAGGCCGCGCCGCTGATCTTTCTGATCGCCGGCACTGGCGCGCGCTACGACAGCACGCTCAACGAATACCTGAAGAAGCTTTATTACAAGGCCGGCTACCACGTCGTGCAGCTGTCGTCGCCGACCAGCTTCGACTTCATGAGCGCCGCCTCGCGTTTCGCCACCCCCGGCGTGACCAAGGAAGACGCCGAAGACATGTATCGGGTGATGCAGGCCGTGCGGGCGCAAAACCCGAAACTGCCGGTCACCGACTATTACCTCAGCGGCTACAGCCTCGGCGCACTGGACGCAGCATTCGTTGCCCATCTGGATGAAACCCGTCGCAGCTTCAACTTCAAGAAAGTCCTGCTGCTCAATCCACCGGTCAACCTCTATACCTCGATCACCAACCTCGACAAGCTGGTGCAGACCGAGGTCAAGGGCATCAACAACAGCACCACCTTCTATGAACTGGTGCTGAGCAAACTGACCCGCTACTTCCAGCAAAAAGGCTACATCGACCTCAACGATGCGTTGCTCTACGACTTCCAGCAGTCCAAGCAGCATCTGAGCAACGAGCAGATGGCGATGCTGATCGGCACCTCGTTCCGCTTCTCGGCGGCGGACATCGCGTTCACTTCGGACCTGATCAACCGCCGTGGCCTGATCACCCCGCCGAAATTCCCGATCACCGAAGGCACCAGCCTCACGCCGTTCCTCAAGCGTGCGCTGCAATGTGACTTCGACTGCTACCTCACCGAACAGGTGATCCCGATGTGGCGCGCCCGCACCGACGGCGGCAGCCTGCTGCAACTGATCGATCAGGTGAGCCTGTACGCATTGAAGGATTACCTGCACGACAGCCCGAAAATCGCCGTCATGCACAACTCCGACGACGTGATCCTCGGTCCGGGCGATCTCGGTTTCCTGCGTCGGACCTTCGGTGATCGCCTGACCGTTTACCCACTGGGCGGCCATTGCGGCAACCTTAACTATCGCGTCAACAGCGACGCCATGCTGGAGTTCTTCCGTGGCTAAATATCTCCTGCTGATTGCAGCGCTCCTCAGTGCAGGTATGGCCCAGGCCGACAACAGCAAAGCCAATGCACCGGTGGTCATCGACAGCGACGGCTTCAAGGAGCCGCTGTCCAAACTCAAATTCAACCCGGGGCTGGATCAGCGCGAGTTCGAGCGCTCGACCCTCAGCGCGCTGAACGTCTACGACCCGCTGGAAGAGTGGAACCGGCGCGTCTACCACTTCAACTACCGCTTCGACCAATGGGTGTTCCTGCCGGTGGTCGATGGCTATCGCTACATCACCCCGAGCTTCGTGCGCACCGGCGTGAGCAACTTCTTCAACAACCTTGGCGACGTGCCGAATCTGGTCAACAGCCTGTTGCAGTTCAAGGGCAAACGCTCGATGGAAACCACCGCGCGCCTGCTGCTCAACACCACCATCGGCATCGCCGGGCTCTGGGACCCGGCCACCGCCATGGGCCTGCCGCGCCAGAACGAAGACTTCGGTCAGACCCTGGGCTTCTACGGCGTACCGGGCGGCGCCTATTTCGTGCTGCCGATTCTCGGCCCGTCGAACCTGCGCGATACCGCCGGCCTTGCGGTGGATTTCTCAGCCGAGTCCGCGATCAACTTTCTCAATGTTTCGGAAGTCAGCTCCAACCATCCGGAAGTCTGGGCATTGCGCGCGGTCGACAAGCGTTACCAGACCAGCTTCCGCTACGGTCAGCTGAACTCACCGTTCGAGTACGAGAAGGTGCGCTACGTCTATACCGAGTCGCGCAAGTTGCAGATCGCCGAGTAAAAACGCCAGCTACAAAAAAAGGCCATTCGATGCGAGTCGAATGGCCTTTTTGTTTGCCTCGGGATTCAACCCTTCAGGGCTTTCCAGACTTTGCCGATCACGGACACGCCCGCCAGCACCACCGCACCCGCGATGATCCCCGCCACGCCGTTCAACAGCATCGGCACCACAAACCCGGCGCCACCGGCCGCTGCGCCGACGCTTTCGATCCAGTGATGCACCACCGGTACGCCGTGGGTCAGAATGCCGCCACCGACCAGGAACATCGCTGCGGTGCCGATAACCGACAGGCCTTTCATCATGTAAGGCGCGGCACGCAGGATAGCGTTACCGATACGCTTCGCCGCAGCGCCGGGCTTCTGCGTCAGCCACAGGCCGAGGTCATCGAGCTTGACGATACCGGCCACCAGACCGTAAACACCCACGGTCATGACGATGGCGATGCCCGACATCACGATCACTTGCTGGGTCAGCGAAGCATCGGCCACGGTACCGAGGGTGATGGCGATGATTTCCGCCGAGAGGATGAAGTCGGTGCGGATCGCGCCCTTGATCTTGTCTTTCTCGTAGGCCACCAGATCGGTTGCCGGATCAGCCACGGCTTCAACCAACTGGGCGTGCTCGGCCTCGTCTTCAGCCTTGCTGTGCAGAAACTTGTGCGCGAGTTTCTCGAAACCTTCGAAACACAGGTAGGCGCCACCGACCATCAACAGCGGCGTCACCAGCCACGGCACGAACGCGCTGATCGCCAGCGCCGACGGCACCAGGATCAGCTTGTTGACGAATGAGCCCTTGGCCACCGCCCAGACCACCGGGATTTCCCGCTCCGCGCGTACGCCGGAGACCTGCTGGGCATTGAGCGCCAAGTCGTCGCCGAGCACGCCGGCGGTTTTCTTGGCAGCCATTTTGGTCATCAACGCAACGTCGTCCAGAACGGTGGCGATGTCGTCGATCAGCACCAGCAAACTGCTTCCTGCCATGAATCTTGTTTCCTTATGTGAATAATGCCGCGCAGCATACCGCGACTGCAGGCCACACGGGGCATTGTTGAGCGCCGCGCGAGGCCGGTGCTACCATGCGCAACCGCCAGAACAGGCAAGGAACCACCGGGTTTATGAGCACAATCCGCGAGCGCAACAAAGAACTGATCCTGCGTGCAGCCAGTGAAGAGTTTGCCGACAAGGGCTTCGCTGCGACCAAAACCAGCGACATCGCCGCCAAGGCAGGACTGCCCAAGCCCAACGTCTATTACTACTTCAAGTCCAAGGAAAACCTCTACCGCGAGGTACTGGAAAGTATCATCGTGCCGATCCTGCAGGCCTCGACCCCGTTCAACCCGGACGGCGTACCGAGCGAAGTACTGAGCGGCTACATTCGCTCGAAGATCCGCATCTCCCGCGACCTGCCTTTCGCCTCCAAGGTGTTCGCCAGCGAAATCATGCACGGCGCCCCGCACCTGAGCGCCGACCTGGTCGAGCAGCTCAACGGCCAGGCCAAGCACAACATCGACTGCATCCAGACCTGGATCGAGCGCGGCCAGATCGCCCCGATCGACCCCAACCACCTGATGTTCAGCATCTGGGCCGCGACCCAGACCTACGCCGACTTCGACTGGCAGATCTCCGCCGTGACCGGCAAGGAAAAGCTCGACGAAGCCGACTATGAAGCGGCAGCACAAACCATCATCCGGTTGGTGCTCAAGGGCTGCGAGCCGGACTGAAAGACTGCGGTGCCCCCTTCGCGAGCAAGCTCGCTCCCACACTGGATCTGTGGCGTTCACAAATCTTCTGTGGGAGCGAGCTTGCTCGCGAACGGGGCGACTCAGTCTTACCGACAGGCCCAGACCGCATCCCACAACGGGTACTGAGCCAGCTTTTTCACCAAACCGGCCCGCAATGGGTTGGCCACAACATACCGGGCCATTTTCACCAAATCCTCGTCCCGACGCAGCGCATGATCATGAAACCCCGGCTGCCAAATACTTCCGCTTCTCCCGGCGCTTAGATTCACAGCCCGCGCACTCAAGGATTTGGTTTTCTGCATCAGCTCACGGAGCGATCCCTGCTTCAGATTGATCAACCAGTGCAAGTGATCAGGCATGACCACCCAGGCCAATGAATCAACCAAGCCTTGCTCCTGAGCACTTTGAAACTGATCTGCGACCAATCTACCCAACATGTAGTCCCTGAAAAAAGGAGCACGTCTCAACGTATTGGCAGTCAGCAGATAAATGCGATTGGGTTCGTCATAACGCCCCAAGCGCAGTCGATGTGAGGCTGATGATTTCGGCATTCCGTTGCCCTTTCAATAGAAGATTTGAAAGGTTAGATCCGCGAACAGAATTAGACTGCGGATGACTTTGGCAGGATGTGTCTGTTGAATCGCCTTCGCGAGCAAGCTCGCTCCCACAGTGGGCTCGCAGTGTTAGACATTTTGTGTCCGACACTTCGAATCAATGGGGAGCGAGCCAGTCAGCGATGGCGTCAGTTCAAACGCCGCAAATCACGCAGCCACCCCCGCATCCGCCCGCAGCTCCAGGGCCTCTACGGCCTTGATCGCGACCTGCTCATCGATGTCCGACAGATCGCCGCTGATGCCGATCGCACCCAGCACGTTCCCCGCCTGATCCCGAATCAGCACACCGCCCGGTGCCGGCACGACACTGCCCTGCCCCATGCTGTTGAGCGCGGCGATGAACGCCGGGCGTTGTTGCGCGTCCAGCGCCAGCAGGCGTGAGCCCTTGCCCAGGGCGATGGCGCCCCAGGCTTTGCCGATGGCGATGTTCGGGCGCAGCAGGCTGGCGCCGTCTTCGCGTTGCAGGGTGACCAGATGGCCGCCGGTATCCAGTACCGCGATGGTCAGCGGTGCAGCGGAAATGGCCCGCCCTGCACTGATGGCTTCGTTGACCAGCTTGACTGCGACTTTCAAGGTTAAAGCGCTCATGGTGCCGTCCTCATTTTGTTATTGGGAAAGTCGTTGAGCTGCGCTCTTGTGCCGCAGCTCGATGCAACAAATAGAACACAATGAATTATTTTTTTGTATACAATAATCGCCGAAAAGCGCCTCATGCGACGAAAAGCCACAGCAGAATCGGCTTCCGACGAATGAAACAGGTGCTTGAGAAAATGGATTGACCTGCGCCGTCCGCCGTGAATACACTCTGCGCAAAGCCACTTGTATACAATTACAAAACGTAAAGAGGCACAAAACCATGAGCAAAATGAGAGCAATCGAAGCCGCCGTTCTGGTGATGCGCCGTGAAGGGGTCGATACCGCTTTTGGCATTCCGGGTGCTGCGATCAACCCGCTGTATTCCGCCCTGAAGAAAGTCGGTGGCATCGATCACGTCCTCGCTCGCCACGTTGAAGGCGCCTCGCACATGGCCGAGGGCTACACCCGCACCAAGGCCGGCAACATCGGCGTGTGCATCGGCACTTCCGGCCCGGCCGGTACCGACATGGTCACCGGTCTGTACAGCGCCTCCGCAGACTCGATCCCGATCCTCTGCATTACCGGCCAGGCACCCCGCGCCCGTATGCACAAGGAAGACTTCCAGGCCGTCGACATCACCAGCATCGTCAAGCCGGTGACCAAGTGGGCGACCACTGTTCTGGAGCCGGGCCAAGTGCCTTACGCCTTCCAGAAAGCCTTCTATGAAATGCGTTCCGGCCGTCCGGGCCCGGTGCTGATTGACCTGCCGTTCGACGTGCAGATGGCTGAAATCGAATTCGACATCGACGCCTACCAGCCACTGCCGCTGGCCAAGCCGAGCGCGACCCGCGTGCAAGTCGAAAAAGCCCTGGCGATGCTGGATCAGGCTGAACGTCCGTTGCTGGTCGCCGGTGGCGGCATCATCAACGCTGACGCCAGCGAGCTGCTGGTCGAGTTCGCCGAGCTGACAGGTATTCCAGTCATCCCGACCCTGATGGGCTGGGGCACCATCCCGGACGATCACCCGCTGATGGTCGGCATGGTGGGTCTGCAGACTTCGCACCGCTACGGCAACGCCACCCTGCTCAAATCCGATGTGGTACTGGGCGTCGGCAACCGCTGGGCCAACCGTCACACCGGCTCGGTCGACGTTTACACCGAAGGCCGCAAGTTCATTCACGTCGACATCGAACCGACCCAGATCGGCCGCGTGTTCACCCCGGACCTGGGCATCGTGTCCGACGCCGCTGCCGCGCTGACCGTGTTCATCGAAGTCGCCCGTGAATGGCAAGCCGCCGGCAAGTTGAAAAACCGCAGCGCATGGCTGCAGGACTGCCAGCAGCGCAAGTCCAGCCTGCAACGCAAGACCCACTTCGACAACGTGCCGGTCAAACCGCAGCGCGTTTACGAAGAAATGAACCAGGTGTTCGGCAAAGACACCTGCTACGTCAGCACCATCGGTCTGTCGCAGATTGCCGGCGCGCAGTTCCTGCACGTCTACAAGCCGCGTCACTGGATCAACTGCGGCCAGGCCGGCCCGTTGGGCTGGACCATTCCGGCAGCGCTGGGTGTGGTGAAGGCCGATCCGAACCGGAAAGTCGTGGCCCTGTCGGGGGACTATGACTTCCAGTTCATGATCGAAGAACTGGCGGTCGGCGCTCAGTTCAATCTGCCGTACATCCACGTCGTGGTGAACAACTCGTACCTGGGGCTGATCCGTCAGGCCCAGCGCGGGTTCGAAATGGACTACTGCGTGCAGCTGTCCTTCGATAACCTGAACGCGCCGGAACTCAACGGTTACGGTGTCGACCACGTCGCAGTCGCCGAAGGCCTGGGCTGCAAGGCACTGCGTGTGTTCGAACCGGCTGACATTGCCCCTGCCCTGCGCAAGGCCGAAGAGCTGATCGAAGAGTTCAAGGTGCCGGTGATCGTCGAGATCATTCTGGAGCGTGTGACCAACATCTCCATGGGCACCGAGATCAACGCCGTCAACGAATTCGAAGACCTGGCGCTGGTCGGCAACGATGCACCTACCGCGATTTCGCTGCTCGATTGATTGCTTTTGCTTGATCGTTCCCACGCTTTGCGTGGGAACGCAGCCAGGGACGCTCCGCGTCCCAAAGCGGACGCAGAGCGTCCATAGAGGCATTCCCACGCAGAGCGTGGGAACGAGAATCTAGAACGGGAGACCACCATGCCGCGTTTCGCAGCCAACCTGTCCATGCTGTTCACCGAACAGGATTTCCTTGCCCGTTTCGATGCCGCCGCCAAGGCCGGCTTCAGCGGTGTCGAGTACCTGTTCCCGTACGATTTCAGCTCTGCCGAGATCAAGGCCAAACTCGACGCCAACGGTCTGACCCAAGTGCTGTTCAACCTGCCGGCGGGTGACTGGGCCAAGGGCGAGCGCGGTATCGCGTGCCTGCCGGACCGGGTCGAAGAGTTCCGCGCCGGGGTCGATCTGGCCATCGCCTACGCACAGGTCCTGGGCAATACCCAGGTCAACTGCCTGGCAGGTATCCGTCCGCAGGGCGTGGACGATGCCACCGTTGAAAAGACCTTCGTCGCCAACCTCAAGTACGCCGCCGAAAAGCTGCAAGCCGTCGGCATCAAACTGGTGATGGAAGCGATCAACACCCGCGACATCCCGGGTTTCTACCTGAACAACACGGCGCAGGCCCTGTCGATTCGCGAGCAGGTCGGCAGCGCCAATCTGTTCCTGCAATACGACATCTATCACATGCAAATCATGGAAGGCGATCTGGCCCGCACCCTGCAATCGCACCTGAGCGAGATCAACCATGTGCAGTTGGCCGACAACCCGGGCCGCAACGAGCCGGGCACTGGCGAGATCAACTACCGCTTCCTGTTCGAACACCTCGATCGCATCGGTTATCAGGGCTGGGTCGGCTGCGAGTACAAACCGCTGACCACCACTGAAGCAGGCCTCGGCTGGCTGAAGACCCACAACGCGATCTGACCCCCTATTTGCTTGAGCAAGACAAAAACAAGAGGATTTTCTCATGGCTAAAATCGGATTCATCGGCACCGGCATCATGGGCCACCCAATGGCGGCGAACCTGCAGAAAGCCGGTCACAGCCTGTTCCTGTCGGCGCACCACGACGCGGCCCCTGACGACCTGGTCGCCGCTGGCGCGATCGCTCTGGCCAACCCGAAAGAAGTGGCCCAGGAAGCCGAATTCATCATCGTCATGGTGCCGGATACCCCGCAGGTCGAAGACGTGCTGTTCCGCGCCGACGGCGTAGCGGCCGGCATCGGCAAAGGCAAGGTCGTGATCGACATGAGCTCGATCTCGCCGACCGCCACCAAGGCTTTCGCCGCGAAGATCAACGAGAAAGGCGCGCAATACCTCGACGCCCCGGTGTCCGGTGGTGAAGTCGGCGCCAAGGCTGCGACCCTGAGCATCATGGTCGGTGGCGACGCCGATGCCTTCGAACGCGCACTGCCGCTGTTCCAGGCCATGGGCAAGAACATCACTCTGGTCGGTGGCAATGGCGACGGTCAGACCGCGAAAGTGGCGAACCAGATCATCGTTGCGTTGAACATTCAGGCCGTCGCCGAAGCCCTGCTGTTCGCGTCGAAAAACGGTGCCGATCCGGCCAAGGTGCGTGAAGCGCTGATGGGCGGTTTCGCCTCTTCGAAGATCCTCGAAGTGCACGGCGAGCGCATGATCAAGGGCACCTTCGATCCGGGCTTCCGCATCAGCCTGCACCAGAAGGACCTGAACCTGGCCCTGCAAGGCGCCAAGGAGCTGAGCATCAATCTGCCAAACACCGCCAACGCCCAGCAAGTGTTCAGCACCTGCGCGGCCATCGGTGGCAGCAACTGGGACCACTCGGCGCTGATCAAGGGCCTGGAACACATGGCCAACTTCTCGATTCGCGACAAGAAGTAAGTCTCTGCTGCAACGTTTGAAACCTGTGGGAGCGAGCTTGCTCGCGAATAGGGTCTGTCAGTCGACATGGATATTGACTGATCCACCGCCTTCGCGAGCAAGCTCGCTCCCGCAGATCCTGTAGCGCTCTATCCCAATAACAAGAATTCCGGGAGCCCGCCATGTCGGTCGATCCGCAACACCTGCTGCGCGAGCTGTTTGCCACAGCCATCGACGCGGCCCATCCGAACCAGGTCCTCGAAGCTCATCTGCCGGCCGATCGCACAGGTCGCGTGATTGTCATCGGCGCCGGCAAGGCTGCCGCTGCCATGGCGCAAGTGGTCGAGCGCTGCTGGGAAGGTGAAGTCTCGGGCCTTGTGGTGACCCGTTACGGTCACGGCGCCCCGTGCGAAAAAATCGAAGTGGTCGAAGCCGCGCACCCGGTGCCGGACGCTGCCGGTCTGGCCGTGGCCAAACGGGTGCTGGAACTGGTCAGCAACCTGACCGAAGACGACCGCGTGATCTTCCTGTTGTCCGGCGGTGGCTCTGCCCTGCTGGCGCTGCCGGCCGAAGGCATCACCCTGGCCGACAAGCAGTCGATCAACAAAGCCCTGCTCAAATCCGGCGCGACCATCGGCGAGATGAACTGCGTGCGCAAGCACCTCTCGGCGATCAAGGGCGGACGGCTGGGCAAAGCCTGCTGGCCGGCGACTGTTTATACCTACGCGATTTCCGATGTACCGGGCGACCTCGCCACGGTCATCGCCTCCGGCCCGACCGTGGCCGACCCGAGCACCAGCGCCGAAGCGCTGGCGATCATCAAGCGCTACGGCATCGAGATTCCGGCCTCCGTGCGCACCTGGCTGCAAAGCCCGGAATCGGAAACCGTCAAACCCGGCGATCCGAGCCTGGCCCGCAGTCACTTCCAATTGATCGCCCGCCCTCAGCAATCGCTCGATGCGGCGGCGGTGAAATGCCGTCAGGCCGGTTTCAGCACGCTGATCCTTGGCGACCTGGAAGGCGAATCCCGCGAAGTGGCGAAAGTCCATGCCGGCATCGCACGCCAGATCATTCATCACGGCCAGCCATTGGCAGCGCCGTGCGTGATCCTGTCCGGCGGCGAAACCACCGTGACCGTGCGCGGCAATGGCCGTGGCGGACGCAACGCCGAATTCCTCCTCAGCCTCACCGACAGCCTCAAGGGCCAGCCCGGCGTCTATGCGCTGGCCGGTGACACCGACGGCATCGATGGCTCGGAAGACAACGCCGGCGCGATCATGACCCCGGACAGCTACGCCCGCGCCGCCGCCCTTGGCCTGAGCGCCAGCGACGAGCTGGATAACAACAACGGTTACGGTTACTTCGCGGCGCTCGATGCGCTGATCGTCACCGAGCCGACCCGCACCAATGTCAACGACTTCCGCGCCATTCTGATCCTCGAGAGTTCCAAATCATGACGCCTGACAAAAAGGTCAAAATCCTCGCCACCCTCGGGCCTGCCGTCGACGGCATCGAAGACATCCGCGAGCTGGTCGAGGCCGGGGTCAACATCTTCCGCCTCAACTTCAGCCACGGCGATCACGCCGACCACGCCAAGCGCTATCAGTGGATCCGCGAAGTCGAGCGCCAGCTCAACTATCCGCTCGGCATCCTGATGGATCTGCAAGGGCCGAAACTGCGGGTCGGCAAGTTCGCTGACGGCAAGGTTCAGTTGCATCGCGGTCAGGCCTTCCGCCTCGATCTGGACGCGACACCGGGCGACGAACGCCGGGTGAATCTGCCGCATCCGGAGATCATCGCGGCACTGGAAGCCGGGATGGACCTGCTGCTCGATGACGGCAAACTGCGTCTGCGGGTCGTCACCAAATACAGCGATGCGATCGACACCACCGTGCTCAACGGCGGCGAGCTGTCGGACCGCAAAGGCGTGAACGTGCCGCAAGCGGTGCTCGACCTGAGCCCGCTGACCACCAAGGATCGTCGCGACCTGAGCTTCGGTCTGGAGCTGGGTGTGGACTGGGTCGCGCTGTCGTTCGTGCAACGTCCTGAAGACATCCGCGAAGCCCGCGCCCTGATCGGCGACAAGGCGTTCCTGATGGCAAAAATCGAGAAGCCGTCGGCCGTCGAGCAACTGCGCGAGATCGCCGAACTGAGCGACGCGATCATGGTGGCTCGCGGTGACCTGGGCGTGGAGGTGCCGGCCGAGAGCGTGCCGCAGATCCAGAAAAACATCATCACCACCTGCCGTCAGCTCGGCAAACCGGTGGTGGTGGCGACGCAGATGCTTGAGTCGATGCGCTTCTCCCCGGCCCCGACCCGCGCCGAAGTCACCGACGTGGCCAACGCCGTGGCCGAAGGCGCCGATGCGGTGATGCTGTCGGCAGAAACGGCGTCCGGCGAGTACCCGCTGGAAGCCGTGCAGATGATGAGCAAGATCATCCGCCAGGTCGAGAACGGTCCGGATTACCAGACCCAACTCGACGTCAGCCGGCCGAAAGCCGAAGCGACTGTTTCCGATGCGATCAGTTGCGCGATCCGCCGCATCAGCAACGTGCTGCCGGTGGCGGTGCTGGTCAACTACAGCGAATCCGGTGCATCGAGTCTGCGTGCGGCACGGGAACGGCCGAAAGCGCCGATCCTCAACCTGACGCCGAACCTGCAGACCGCCCGCCGCTTGAGCGTGGCGTGGGGCATTCACTCGGTGGTCAATGATCGCCTGCGTCAGGTGGATGAGGTGTGCTCGACCGCGCTGGAAATCGCTCAGGCTCAAGGAATGGCCGAGCGTGGCGATACGTTGCTGATCACCGCGGGTGTGCCGTTCGGGCAGCCGGGGTCGACTAATTCGCTGCGGATCGAAACATTGATTTAACCACTGACCAAGATCGTTCCCACGCTCCGCGTGGGAATGCGGCCCGGGGCGCTCTGCGTCCCAAGAGCAGACGCAGAGCGTCCTTTGAGGCATTCCCACGCAGACGGTTCGACGCCTCGACGTGGGAACGATCAGTACCGAATGACCTGCCATGCCTGCCAATCATTTCAACACCCACTGCCCTGACTGGGCCGAGGCTTTGCTCAACGGTTTCAGTCAGATCTTCCTCCAGCGTCATCCGCTGTGCGGCCTGCTGTGCCTTTTGGCCATTCTATTCACCGCGCCGGTGCTGTTTGCCGGCGCGCTGCTCGGCGCGGTCGCCGGGTTGCTCACCGCGCAACGGCGCAACTACGCCAAGGCTGATCGTCAGGCCGGACTGTTCAGCTACAACGGCGTACTGGTCGGCCTTTTGCTGAGCCTGTATTTCCCTTGGTCGCCGATGCTGCCACCGCTGATTCTGGCGGCCGGTGGCCTGAGCGCGATGATCACGCAGCAGTGGCTCAAGCGCGCACGCCTCACCGAGTACCTGCCCGCCTACACTGCGCCGTTCGTATTGTTGAGCTGGGTGTTCCTGTGTTTCGCCGAGCCTTCGACGCCAGCTCCGGCGCTTGAGATGAATACCGCGAACCTGCTCGGCGCCGCGCTGAAAAGCTTCGGTCAGGTGATGTTCCTCGACCATCCGTTGGCCGGTGGATTGATCGCCGCCGGTTTGCTGATCGCCGATCGCCGGGCCTTTGCCTGGGCGTTGCTGGCGTCGGCGATCGGCCTGGGTTCCAGCCTGTTGCACCACGACAGCCAGGTCGCGCTGTTGGGCCTGGGGGGTTACAACGCTGTGCTCGCCGCCCTCGCCTTCAGCGCCCAGCGCCAGCAACCCTGGCTGCCGCTGTTGGGCATTGGTCTGGCGCTGCTGCTGACGCCGCTGTTCAGTGCCCTGGGTCTGGCGACTCTCACGGCACCGTTCATTCTCGCCTGCTGGTTGCTGCGCACCGGCATTCGCCTGATGCACCAACCGCAGATCAACGTCGCGCCTTGCGCTGACGGGGAGAATCAACCTAGGCTGCGCTGATCTTTGATTCAGGCGTTATCCATGGACAGTAACAAGCACTGGCGTGAACAGCTTTACGTCATGATTTTCCAGAGCGACACCCCCGCCGGGCGACGTTTTGACGGCATCCTGCTGCTGATCATTCTTGCCAGCCTGGTGATCGTGATGCTCGACAGCATCGACAGCGTTCACCGCAATTACGCCGACGTGCTGGCATATATCGAGTGGGGGTTCACCATCATCTTTGCCGGCGAGTACATTCTGCGTCTGTACTGCTCGCCCAAACCTCTGCGCTATGCATTCAGTTTTTATGGACTGGTGGACCTGCTGGCGATCGTGCCGGGCATCCTCGCGCTCTACTACAGCGATGCGCAGTACCTATTGATTATCCGGATCATCCGGATGCTGCGAATTTTCCGAGTCCTCAAACTCAGTCCCTACCTCAAACAAGCCAACTACCTGATGTCGGCGCTGCGCGGCAGCAAGCAGAAGATTGTGGTGTTTCTGGTGAGCGTCTGCACACTCGTAACGGTCTTCGGCACCTTGATGTACGTGATCGAAGGCCCGGAGCACGGTTTCACCAGCATCCCCAAGGGTATCTATTGGGCTATCGTGACCCTGACCACCGTCGGTTTCGGTGACATCGTGCCGAAGACGCCATTGGGGCAGGTGATTTCATCGCTGGTGATGATCACCGGTTACTCGATCATCGCTGTGCCCACCGGAATCTTCACCGCTGAACTGGCCAATGCGATGCGTGGTGAACAGTTGCAACACGACTGCCCGGTTTGCCAGAAAAAGAGCCATGAAAGCAGCGCCGCATTCTGTTCGCGGTGCGGTAATCCGTTATTCAAAAAAATGGAATAAGCAAAGTTCTTTTTAATCTTTAAACGACTATGCGTGCCCCGCTATAGTCGCTGGCAAATGGCCTCATCTTTGTAAAAAACACCCCCTACAGAACAAGGAATGCGCAGTGAAAAAACTCTTTGGCGCCTCACTTCTCGCCGCTGGTCTCGCCTTCGGCAGCGTGGCTCAGGCCGCACCGACTCTGCTTAACGTTTCCTACGACGTGATGCGCGATTTCTACAAGGACTACAACACTGCGTTCCAGAAACACTGGCAAGCCGAGCACAAAGAGAACATCACCGTGCAGATGTCTTTTGGCGGTTCGAGCAAACAAGCCCGTTCGGTGATCGACGGCCTGCCGGCTGACGTCATCACCATGAACATGGCCACCGACATCAACGCCCTGGCCGACAACGGTCAACTGGTGCCGAAGGACTGGGTCACCCGCCTGCCGAACAACAGCGCACCGTTCACCTCGGCCACCGTGTTCATCGTCCGCAAGGGCAACCCGAAAGCCCTGAAAGACTGGCCGGACCTGCTCAAGGACGGCGTGCAAGTGATCGTGCCGAACCCGAAAACCTCGGGCAACGGCCGCTACACCTACCTGTCGGCCTGGGGCTACGTGCTGAAGAACGGCGGTGACGAGAACAAGGCCAAAGACTTCGTCGGCAAGCTGTTCAAGCAAGCGCCGGTACTGGACACCGGTGGCCGCGCCGCGACCACCACGTTCATGACCAACCAGATCGGCGACGTACTGGTGACCTTCGAAAACGAAGCGGAAATGATCGCCCGCGAATTCGGCCGCGACCAGTTCGAAGTCATCTACCCGAGCGTCTCCGCCGAAGCCGAGCCGCCGGTGTCGGTAGTCGACAAAGTCGTCGAGAAGAAAGGCTCGCGCGCCGCGGCAGAGGAATACCTGAAGTTCCTGTGGTCGCCGGAAGGCCAGGAAATCGCCGCCGCCAACTACCTGCGTCCACGTGACCCGGCGGTACTGGCCAAGTACACCGACCGTTTCCCGAAAGTCGACTTTCTGTCGGTCGAGAAGACCTTCGGCGACTGGCGCACCGTGCAGAAGACCCACTTCAACGACGGCGGGATCTTCGACCAGATCTACAACGGCCAGTAAGGCGTGAGCTGACATGAAAAAGGCGACCTGAAGAGGTCGCCTTTTTTGTCTGCGGCTACATAGGCGGCTTGACGCCATCCTTGCCCGCCGAGATCGATTGCGCAGTCAACGTGCCGTCCGCGCTCTGGGTCACGAAGGTGACAATCTTCACCCCGACCTTGAGCAGGCTGCGATCGCCCGGCGTCAGGTTGACGATCGGCACATCCTCCGGCACCAGGATCTTCTGCTGGCCGCCCTTGTAATTGACGGTCAGCACCCGGCCGTTGCTGACCACCAGATCGCCGACGCTGCCGTTGGTCATGCTGCTGCCCTTGGCGAGATCGAACGGCCGATGGCCATCGCCGCTGCCGGCCAGCTCCGGTGGGAAGACGTGAACCTCGAGCGCCTTGAGCGTGCCATCCTCCTGGGGAATGGCGGCCGAACCGATATAGCTGCCGGGCCTGATGTCTTCGATATTGGCCAGAGTGACCGCGCGGACCTTGGTGTCCGGGGTCAACCGGACCACCACGTTTTCACCGCTGGTGACGTGAACCTTGAGCGAGTCGGGGCTGACCCCGGTGATCTCGCCGCGCACGCCCATGCGCATCCCCGGCGCTTCGGCGGCCTGTGCGGCAGTGACGCCGAGCAGAGTGATCAGGGCAATGGTTTTGGTGTGGCGAAGCAACTGACGAAACATCGCAATCCTCCGTTGATGAACGTTGAAACCCGGTCACAACATAAGCACGCTATCGAACAAGATGTAAGTGAATGTATCATCGCCACTCAACGGTCGGACGCAAGGTTCGCCGATGAACATTGGATTGCTCGGCGCCACCTGTTCCGCAACGGAATAACTGATATCGATCAGAAGCCTCTACTGCCGGCTCGGCCCGTCCCTTAGCCTCACCGCATTCCTTTTCGCTGGATCGAGAACCCTATGACCGCCACAACTCACGCAATGACCCGAGGCATGGTGCTGCTGTTCGCTTTCTGCTGCGGCGCCATCGTTGCCAACATCTACTACGCCCAGCCGATCATCGGCCTGATCGCGCCGGACATCGGCCTGACCGACACCATGGCCAGTTTCATCGTGTCGCTGACCCAGATCGGCTATGCGCTGGGTCTGTTCTTCCTGGTGCCGCTGGCCGACCTGTTGGAAAACCGCCGTCTGATGATCATCACCACCGTGGTGGCGATTGCCAGCCTGCTGGGTGCGGCGTTTACCGATCAACCGAATGTGTTCCTGCTGATTTCGTTGCTGGTGGGTTTCAGCTCGGTGTCGGTGCAGGTGCTGATTCCACTGGCAGCGCATCTGGCGCCGGAGGAATCCCGTGGCCGGGTGGTCGGCGGGATCATGGGCGGTCTGTTGCTGGGGATTCTGCTGGCACGTCCGGTGTCGAGCGTGGTCGCCGACCATCTCGGCTGGCGGGCGATGTTCATGATTGCAGCAGCCTTGATGGCGGCGATCAGCGTGGTGCTGGTGTTGACCGTGCCCAAGCGCCAGCCGGATCACAGTGCTTCTTATGGTCAGTTGCTCGGATCGCTGTGGACGCTGCTGCGCAAGCAACCGGTGCTGCGTCAGCGGGCGTTTTACCAGGCCTGCATGTTCGCCACCTTCAGCCTGTTCTGGACCGCCGTGCCGCTGGAACTGGCACGCAACCATGGTCTGTCCCAGAGTGAAATCGCGATCTTCGCCCTGGTCGGCGCCATTGGTGCCATCGCAGCGCCGATCAGCGGACGCCTGGCCGATGCCGGCCACACACGCATCGCCTCGCTGCTGGCCATGCTGTTCGCCAGCCTGAGCTTCCTGCCCGCCTTCATCCATCCGGCCTACAGCGTGATCGGCCTGGCCGTGACCGGCGTGGTGCTCGACTTCTGCGTACAGATGAACATGGTGCTCGGCCAGCGCGCGGTCTACTCCCTCGACGCCAAAAGCCGCGGCCGCCTCAATGCGCTGTACATGACCAGCATCTTCGTCGGCGGCGCCTTCGGCTCCTCGGTGGCGAGTGCGGTGTACGAGCATGGCGGCTGGTTGTGGATCGTGATTGTTGGCAGTGCGTTTCCGCTGCTGGCGCTGGTGCGGTTTTTGAGTGCTTCGCAAAAGCCTGTTCTGGCAACTGCCTAGAAGCTGAAAAGCACTGCCGGATCGCTGATCCGACAGTGCTCGAGGCTCAATGCCGGACCAGTTTTTCCATGGCGGCATCTGCCAAAAAAGAGGAACGGCTTTTGACGTTGTGTTCACGCACGTAGCGGTCAATGCGCTGGATGACATAGCCGGGCAACGTCACATTGACCTTTTCGGTCTTGCCCATGTACGGCGAAATATCCAGCTCCAGCATGCCCCAACCCATGTCGGCAAAATCCGGATTGTTGCGATGGGCGGCCGCCGAAGTCGGCATCGGGATCGAGTCGCCATCAGTCGCGATCTCCTGCAGCATGATATGGGCAATCTCGACGGCCGCGTTGTAGGCATCCTCAAACGTATCCCCGGCGGTTACCGCGCCGGGAATGTCAGGGATCTGAATCCCGATGGCGGTGTTCTCGTCACCCCACTCGATGCAGATTGGGTATTGCATTGTGAATCTCCTGTGTCACTGGCTGGCGGGTTGTACAACCCGGCACGCCTTCTGATGCTCTTGACCGTCCCGACCGGCAAATCCTTTTCGGATGAGGGACGGGAATCGTGTATGGGTTGTAACGGTGCGTGAAGATGTGGTGACTGCCGGTTATCCGGTCCAGCGTCCAGCCTGCCTCCTCCAGCTCCTTGATCAATAGCCTGCTCTGCACCAACCGCCTCCTTGCTTCGGCTTAACAAAAGTAACCCTAGAGTTATCTTTACTCAAGCACAGAAATTCACAGCACGACGTTCGGTTGTTTTGCAGCATGTGATTGATGCAGTGGCCCGGCGAGCAGGCGATGGCGCTTCTCGCAAAGAAAGCTCAGGCGGTAAGGACTGGATACGAGTGAGGCATTGTTCATCACCCCAGACAGCAAAACGGCGATCCAAAGATCGCCGTTTTTCATTACTCCCCGAACTGTTTGCCCAGTCCCGCCGGTACGCCGTGGATGTTGGTTTCTTCCCACGGGCCGTTGGGGCTGATCGAGCGGCTCCAGCCGTTGTTCCAGCGATAGTAGGTGCGCTGGCGGTAGAAGGTGTTGGTCTGGTCGTCGAGCACATACACGCCCAGCTTCTGGTCCCAGTGGCTGTTGCCGCCCGGTGGCGGTGCGAAGCTGGCGGAGGTGCGCGGGACGGGTTTGGCGGGCTTGGCCGGAATCCCCGGTTTGCTCGGCGTCGGGCTGGTCGACGGGGTCGGGCTGGGTTGTGACGGCGGGATCGGCGGCAGCCTGGTGCTCGGCTCCGGTCGTTGCACCGCACATGCGCTCAAGCCCAGGGCCAGTGTGAGGACTGTGATTCGGGCGATGGCGTTCATGGCGGTGCGTTCCTGTTGGTTCCGGCTATTTGTCCGGGCTGTCGATGGTCAGTGTCTGTGGCGCGGTGGTGCTGCTGGCTAGAGGCCCGCTGCGACCGACCCACTCACCGGCGGTCGGCTGACCGGCACGGGAGATGCGCGCAACCAGTTGGACTTCGGGGAAGTTCGACAGTTTCAATTGCGGCATCATCGCGTCGGCATCGCCCAGTTCGACGGTCACCGGCAGATCGGCGACGGTCAGGCGCTTGGCCGCCAGCGGCGCCGGCGGGCCCGAGGTGGCGCGGGCAAAAATGAACACGCTGTCGCCCGGTTGCACCTTGCCTTTCAACTCGCTGGCCAGATCCACCCGCACTTTCAACAGCGCCGCCGCTTTCGCCGCCGGCGCCTGGGCAACCTTGCCGCCGCTGGCCTGCAGTTTTTCAGTGGCGCGGGCGATGCCGCCCTGCAGGGCCTCGCGGGATTTGTCCTGCGGCGGCAGTTGCGCCAGCAGACGGTTCCAGTAGTCGATCGCTTCCTGATAGCGCTCGCCTTCGAACGCGGCGATGCCCAGCAGGCCGAGGCTGGTGACTTCCTTCGGATCGGCTTTCAGCGCTTCATCGGTCAGCGCCTGCACCTTGTCCGACCATTTTTTGTTGTCGGCAAAGTACTGGGCCTGCGCCCACTGCCCCAGCAGCTCCGGCTGACGACCGGCGAGATTGACGGCGCGCTCGAACATCTTCGCCGCGTCCGCCGGACGATCCTGGGCCATGTAGGTGCGACCGAGGAAATACACGCCTTCAGCGGAATCCGGTTGCGCGGCGACTGCGCGCTCCAGACGCTGAGTCATCTCTTCCATCGACTGTGGCGCCTGGGCGAATTCCCGGGTCAGCTCGACCTTGTCGCTCGCGCCAAAGTGCAGGTACAGACCGAGGCCCAACACCGGCACCAGCACGGCCGCCAGCAAAGGCAGCGGCTTACCCAGACGCGACACCCGCGCCGGCGCCACACCTTCGGTATCGGCCAACAATTCACGGGCCGCTTCGGCACGGCCGCTGTCCATTTGCGCGGCATCGAGAACGCCTTCGGCCTGCTGCGATTGCAGTTCGGCGACGCGTTCCTGATACAGGGCGACGTTGAGAGCGGTTCGATCCTCTTCACGCTGGGCGCGACGTTCGCGTAGAACGGGGATCAGCAGAAAACTCAGGGCGACCAGAAGCAACAGCCCTGCGGCAAGCCAGAAATCAATCATTCTTGGTTTTTATCCAACAGTTGGTCGAGGCGCTGACGCTCTTCAGGGGACAGCGATTGCGGCGTCTCGGCGCGTTGCCCGCGACGGCGGCGGACGATCACGGCAATCACCACGAACCCGCCCAGCAACAAACCGGCCGGGCCGAACCAGAGCAACGCGGTCTTGGCATTGAGCGCCGGCTTGTAGCGGACGAAATCACCGTAGCGGTCGACCATGAAGTCGATGATCTGCTGATTGTCCTTGCCCTCGCCGAGCATGCGGAAAATCTCTTTGCGCAGGTCGGCGGCAATCGGCGCATTGGAATCGGCGATGTCCTGGTTCTGGCACTTGGGGCAGCGCAGCTCCTTGGTCAGTTCGCGAAAACGCTCGCGATCGCCTTCTTTGGCAAACTCGTAGGTGTCGATAGCGGCGTGGGCCACACCGGCCAGGCTCAAGCCCAGCACCATGGCAGCTAAAAAGCGCTTCATGGCTTGGCCTCATCGACCAGCGCCTGATATTTGGCCGCCAGCTTTTCCCGCCAGACCTGCTCGTCGATCACGCCGACGTACTTGTCGCGGATGATGCCCTTGGCGTCGATGAAGAAGGTTTCCGGCGCGCCGTAGACACCGAGGTTCAGGCCCAGGGAGCCTTCGTCATCGCGGATGTCGAGTTGATACGGATTGTGGAACTCGGCCAGCCACTTCAGCGCATCGGCGTTGGTGTCCTTGTAGTTGATGCCGTAGATCACCACGCCGCGCTCGGCGAGTTTGTTCAGCACCGGGTGCTCGACCCGGCAGGAAATGCACCAGGTGCCCCAGACGTTGACCAGCGCCGGTTTGCCGAGGATGTCAGCCTTGGTCAGGGTCTTGTCGCCCTGCACCGCCGGCAGGGAAAACTCCGGGAACGGTTTGCCGATCATCGCCGACGGCAGCTCCGCCGGATCCAGGTACAGACCGCGATAAAGAAATACCGCCACCAGCAAGAAAATCGCCAGTGGCACCAGCATCAACCAACGTCTCATGCAGCGGCTCCTTCCATGCCCAGCGCTTCACGCACTTTGGCTTTGACCTTGACTCGGTAACGCCGGTCCAGCGCCGCCAGCAGCCCGCCCAGGCCGGTCAGCAGACCGCCGAACCAGATCCAGCGTACGAACGGCTTCACATGCACCCGCACCGCCCAGGCACCGTCGCCCAGTGGTTCACCCAGCGCGACATAGAGGTCGCGGGTGAAGCCGGCGTCGATCCCGGCTTCGGTCATCATCGAACTCTGCACGGTGTACAGGCGTTTTTCCGGGTGCAGCACGCTGACTTCACGGCCATCGCGGATCACCCGGATGGTGCCCTTGTCGGAGGTGAAATTCGGGCCTTCGAAATGTTTGGCGCCTTCGAACACGAACTGATAACCGGCCAGATCCATCGACTCGCCCGGTGCCAGACGCAGGTCACGTTCGGCACTGTTCTGGCTCGACAACACCACGCCCAGCGCGCAGACGGCGATACCGAGGTGGGCGAGTTGCATGCCCCAGTAACTGCGGGTCAGGGTCGGCAGGCCTTTGATCAGGCCTTTGTGGCGCGTCTTGTCGAAGATGTCGCGCACGCCGGCCAGCAACACCCAGGCCGCCAGCAGGAAGGTTGCGATCACCGCCCAGTTGAAATCGCCATAGGCAATACCGGCAACGACCGCCAGAGCGACGCTGCCCAACAGCACCGGGGTCAACATGTTGGCCAGCCATTTCACCGGGGTGTCTTTCCAGCGCACGATCACGCCGACCGCCATCACCACCATCAGCAACGCCATCAACGGTATGAACAGTGCATTGAAGTACGGTGGGCCGACCGACAGCTTGGCGCCGCTGATGGCATCGAGGATCAGCGGATACAACGTGCCGAGCAGGATCATCGAGGCAGCCACCACCAGCACCAGGTTGTTGCCCAGCAGCAGGGTTTCCCGCGACCACAGATTGAAGCCGACCTGGCTCTTGACCACCGGAGCGCGCAAGGCAAAGAGGGTCAGCGAACCACCGACCACGAACAGCAGGAAAATCAGGATGAACACGCCGCGCGCGGGATCGGAGGCAAACGCATGCACCGACGTCAGTACCCCGGAACGCACAAGGAAGGTGCCGAGCAGGCTCAGGGAAAACGCGGCAATCGCCAGCAACACCGTCCAGCTCTTGAACACACCACGTTTCTCGGTGACCGCCAACGAGTGAATCAGCGCAGTGCCCACCAGCCATGGCATGAAGGAGGCGTTTTCCACCGGGTCCCAGAACCACCAGCCCCCCCAACCGAGTTCGTAGTAAGCCCACCACGAACCCAGGGTGATGCCGATACCCAGGAAGGCCCAGGCAACGATGGTCCACGGACGCGACCAGCGTGCCCACGCCGCATCGAGGCGACCGCCCAGCAGTGCGGCGATGGCGAAGGCGAAGGCCACCGAGAACCCGACATAACCCATGTACAGCATCGGCGGATGCACGATCAGGCCGATGTCCTGCAGCAACGGATTGAGGTCACGACCGTCGGCCGGAATCTGCGGCAGGATCCGCGAGAACGGGTTCGACGTGAGGATCAGGAACAACAGGAAACCGGTGCTGATCATGCCCATCACCGCCAGCACGCGAGCGAGCATGACTTGCGGCAACTGTCGGGAGAACACCGACACGGCGAAGGTCCAGCCGCCGAGGATCAACGCCCACAGCAGCAACGAACCTTCGTGGGCACCCCACACCGCGCTGAACTTGTAGTACCACGGCAGCGCGCTGTTGGAATTCATCGCGACATAAGCCACGGAGAAATCGTCGGTCATGAACGCGTAGGTCAGGACGCCGAAGGCGAACAGCAAAAATGCGAATTGGCCCCACGCTGCCGGTTGAGCGAGGCCCATCCACAGACGATCACCGCGCCAGGCACCGAGCAACGGCACCACGGCCTGCACCAGCGCAAAACACAGCGCGAGAATCATGGCCAGATGGCCAAGCTCGGGAATGAAAATGGTGGATGTCATCGATCAACCCTCCTTCGCAGGGGTTGGCGCGGATTGACCGCTGTCCTTCAGGGCTTTGGTCACTTCCGGCGGCATGTATTTCTCGTCGTGCTTGGCCAGTACTTCATCGGCAACCACCACGCCATCGGCGTTGAGCTTGCCGAGCGCCACAATGCCCTGCCCTTCGCGGAACAGGTCCGGGAGGATCCCGCGATAAGTAATGGTCACGGACTTGTTGAAGTCGGTGACCACGAATTTGACGTCCAGCGAATCCGGGGAACGTTGCAGCGAACCTTTCTCGACCATGCCGCCGGCGCGGATGCGGGTGTCCTGCGGCGCTTCGCCGTTGGCGATCTGGGTCGGGGTGTAAAACAGGTTGATGTTCTGCTGCAGGGCGCTCAGGGCCAGGCCGACGGCAGCGCCGACCCCGACCAGAATTGCCAGGATGATGATCAAGCGTTTTTTGCGCAGCGGATTCACTTGCCGTTCTCCCGGCGCAGACGACGCGCCTCTTGTTGCAGATAACGCTTGCGGGCCGCGATCGGCGCCGCCACGTTGAGGATCAGTACCGCCAGACAGATGCCGTAGGCCGACCAGACATACAGGCCGTGATGGCCCATGGCGAGGAAGTCGCCGAATGACGCGAAACTCATCGAGCGGCCTCCAGGCTGTTCTGCACTTCTTCTTTCACCCAACTGGCGCGGGCTTCGCGCTTGAGCACTTCAAGGCGCATGCGCAGCAACAGCACGGCGCCAAAGAAGCAATAGAAACCCAGCACCGTCAGCAGCAGTGGCAGCCACATCTCGACGGGCATGGCCGGTTTTTCGGTGAGGGTGAACGTCGCGCCCTGGTGCAGGGTGTTCCACCACTCCACCGAGTATTTGATGATCGGAATGTTGATCACACCGACGATGGCCAGCACCGCGCAGGCCTTGGCGGCGCTGTCGCGATTGCTGATGGCGTTGCCCAGCGCGATCACGCCGAAATACAGAAACAGCAGAATCAGCATCGAGGTCAGCCGCGCGTCCCAGACCCACCACGAACCCCAGGTCGGCTTGCCCCAGATCGCCCCGGTGACCAGCGCCACGGCGGTCATCCACGCGCCGATCGGCGCGGCGCATTGCAGGGCGACGTCGGCCAGTTTCATCTTCCACACCAGCCCGACCACACCGCACACCGCCAGCATCACGTAGATCGACTGAGCGAGCATCGCTGCGGGTACGTGGATATAGATGATGCGAAAGCTGTTGCCTTGCTGATAGTCCGGCGGCGCGAAGGCCAGGCCCCAGACGACGCCGACAGCGATCAGCAGCAACGCTGCAATGCTCAGCCACGGCAGGAACTTGCTGCTGATGCCGTAGAACCACTTGGGCGAGCCGAGCTTGTGAAACCAGGTCCAGTTCATACTGTTTCCATCACGGGTGCCGCTCATCGGTGTGAGCAGTCTCAGGGTCTTTGCTGGTTAAATTTTAACCAGACCTCATTATTCGCCGACGCTGATCTTCAGGCCAGCAGCTATTGCAAAGGGTGTCAGGGTTATCGCCAGGGCGGTCAGGCTACCAAGCCACAACAGATAACCAATCGCCGGCATCCCCTGCAACGCCGCCTGCAAGGCGCCACTGCCCAGGATCAACACCGGGATGTACAACGGCAGAATCAGCAGCGCCAGCAACAGGCCACCGCGCTTCAGACCGACCGTCAGCGCCGCGCCCACCGCGCCGAGCAAACTCAGCACCGGAGTACCCAGCAGCAACGAAAGCAACAATACCGGCAGACACGCAGCCGGCAACCCGAGCATCAACGCCAGTAACGGCGAGAGCAAAACCAGTGCCAGCCCGGAAAAAAGCCAGTGTGCCAGCACCTTGGCCAATACCAGAAGTGGCAGGGGGTGCGGCGAAAGGACCCACTGTTCGAGGGATCCGTCTTCGAAATCACTGCGGAAAAGCCCGTCCAGCGAGAGCAGGACCGACAAAAGTGCCGCCACCCAGACTAACCCCGGGGACAAGTTTTGCAATACTTGAGTTTCCGGTCCGACGGCCAGCGGGAACAGGGCAATGACGATGGCGAAGAAAATAAGCGGATTGGCCAGCTCCGCCGGGCGGCGGAACAGCAGTCGGGATTCACGGGCAACCAGCAGGCCGAACACACTCATACCGCCCAATTCCCCAGATCGATGTCGCGATAACCGGCCGGCATCCGGCTCAACGTGTGGTGCGTGGTGAGCACCACCAGCCCTCCCCGTTCGCAGTGCCCGGCCAGGTGTTCTTCAAGCTGTGCCACGCCCTGCTTGTCGAGGGCGGTGAAGGGTTCGTCGAGAATCCACAACGGCGGGCTGTCCAGATACAACCGCGCCAGCGCCACGCGGCGCTGCTGGCCGGCAGACAGACTATGGCAGGGAACATCCTCGAAACCACGCAATCCAACCGCCGCCAGGGCCTGCCAGATGGCGTCGCGTTCGGCGGGTTGATGCAGGGCGCAGAGCCAGGCGAGGTTTTCTTCCGGCGTAAGCAAGTCCTTGATCCCGGCGGCGTGACCGATCCACAACAGGTTGCGTGCCAGTTCGCTGCGTTGCTCGCCCAGCGGCTTGCCGTTGAGCAGCACCTGACCGTCGGTCGGCTGCATCAGGCCGGCCAGCAAGCGCAACAAGCTGGTCTTGCCGCTGCCGTTGGGACCGCTGATCTGCACCATATCGCCACTGGCCAGTCTCAATTCGAGATTGTCGAAGAGCAGTCTGAGATCACGTTCACACGCGAGGGCAACGGTTTGCAGGACAGGACTGGTCAAGGGATCACGGGCCTTATACGGTTCAAGTCGGCTCTGGCGCGGCCGTTAAAGAGTTGCAGCATAAATGCAATGACGGCTCAATCCAGAGAGCTGCGTCAAACAATTGCTATGTTTTTTGAACGAATGGAAGGACGGGCGGCATTATACATGGCGTCCCCCGCTCTCCCGAGTGCATTTTCCTCAGGTTGTGTCCGCGTATGACAGGCGAAATGAACATCCTCCCGCTCCCGCCCACCACCCCGGCGACCGCTCGCCCGCAGGTGGGTGAGCTGTTGAAGTTGCTGACGCCCGTCGACGGGCTGATTGCCGCCGGCCAGAGCGCCAAGGCCGAGGTGTTGTCGCTCAAGCAGGCGGATCAGACCTTTCAATTGCTGCTCAAGGTGACACTGGACAGCGGCCGTCAGACCACCGTGCAAGCCACCAGCAATCTGCCGCTGCCTCAGGGCACCAGCCTGGCGATCACCCAGCCGTCGGCGGGCAATCTGGCGATCACCGTGCAACAGGCCATCGCCAGCAGCGTCGCCACCCTCACCCGCATCGACACCGCGCAATTGCCGGTCGGCACGCTGCTGCAAGGCAAGGTGCTGACGACTCAGGCCCTGCCGCAGGTTCCGGGGCAACCGACGGTTTACCGCTCGATGGTCAGCCTGCTCAACACCGCGCTCAGCGGCAGCACCCTGAGCATCGACAGCCCGCAACCGTTGCGCATCGGCACCCTGCTGTCGGCGCTGGTGCAAGACTCGCAGACCCTGAAGTTCCTGCCGCTGAGCAATCGCCAGGAACAACTGGCGGTCAGCCAGCAACTGGTCAGTCAGCAAAGCCGTCAGGGTTCGCTCGACGGCTTGCTGAAAATGCTCCAGAGCCTGCCGCCCGCCACTGATCAGACATCCCGGGATTTGCGCGCCGCCGTGGACAGGCTGCTCGCCAACCTGCCCGACGTGCAGCAACTGAGCACCCCAAAAGGTCTGGCCCAGGCGCTGGCCAACAGCGGTGTGTTCCTGGAGACCAAACTGCTGACCGGACAGAACCCGGCGCTGGTTCCGGACATGAAAGCCGATCTGCTCAAGCTGATCGCCCAGCTCACCCCCGGCCTGCCGGGCAACACCAACCTGAACGCGATCATCGCTGCCAACACCCTGGCCCAGGCGCTACCGAGTTTCGTGCGCAACGCCCTCGGCATGCTCGGTCAGGTCAGCGCGAAACCGGTGCCAAGCAGTTTCCCGCTGCCCGACCGGTTGCTGCAAAGTCTGGAAGGCGAAGGCGATCTGGAGCATCTGCTGCGCCTCGCCGCAGCCGCCGTGTCACGCCTGCAGAGTCATCAGCTGTCGAGCCTGGAGCAGACCGGCGTCACCGACGACGGCCGCCTGCTCAGCACCTGGCAACTGGAAATCCCGATGCGCAACCTGCAGGACATCGTGCCGCTGCAGGTCAAGTTCCAGCGCGAAGAAGCGCCGCAGAACCAGGAATCGAACGAGCAGCGCCGCGATGAACGGGAACCGAAACAACAACTGTGGCGCGTCGATCTGGCGTTCGACATGGAACCGCTGGGGCCGATGCAGATTCAGGCACAGTTGATAAGCGGCAGCCTGTCCAGCCAGTTATGGGCCGAGCGGCCGTACACCGCGAGCCTGATCGAAAGCAATCTGACCGCACTGCGCCAGCGTCTGCTGGATTCCGGGCTGAATGTCGGCGACCTCGACTGCCACCTCGGCACCCCGCCGCAAGGCATCCAAACCCGCCTCGAACACCGCTGGGTCGACGAAACCGCATGAATGACACCACCGCTCCACGCCAGGCCATCGCCCTCAAATACGACGGCAGCCACGCCCCGACCCTCACCGCCAAGGGCGACGAAGAACTGGCCGAAGAAATCCTGCGGATCGCCCGCGACTGTGAAGTACCGATCTACGAGAACGCCGAACTGGTGAAGTTGCTGGCGCGCATGGAACTGGGCGACAGCATTCCTGAAGAGCTGTACCGCACGATCGCCGAAATCATCGCGTTTGCCTGGAACCTCAAGGGCAAGTTCCCGGCGGGACACAATCCGGATGCGCCGATGGTCGAGAAGGACGTCACCGAACGCGGCGACGATTACTGAGACTTCAAAGACGCCTTCGCGAGCAAGCTCGCTCCCACATTGGTTCGGCGTACACCGATCGAATGTGGGAGCGAGCTTGCTCGCGAATAGGCCAACAGCTTGAGCGCAAAAATCAGTTCTTGTGCAGCTTGCGCATCAACTCCGCCTCAGCCTGGGTCAACCCGCAGGACTGAGTCAGCTCATCGACACTCGCGCCCATTCCCACCAGTTTCGCCGCCTGGGCGAATGACAGGCTGGACGGGTCGCGCTGTTCGAGCTGGGTGATCTTGTCCGGGATCGGACTGACGACCGCGCGCAGCTCGTGCAGGGCTTCGCCCATGCGCACGTTGCCGTTCTGGTAATCGTCGACACGCTTGGCCAGGTCCTTGATGCGCTGATCACGCAGCGCATCGCCCTGGGCCTGTTGCGCAGCGATCACGCGCTGCGCCTTGATGTACGCCAGAAACATCGCCAGCGTGCCTGCCCAGAACAGGAACAGGACAATGACCGCTACCTCCAGAATCAATCAGATGTTCTCCAGTTCCGACCATTCTTCTTCAGTCATCATCTTGTCCAGCTCGACCAGGATCAGCAACTCGTTGTTCTTGTTGCATACGCCCTGGATGAACTTGGCCGACTCTTCGTTACCGACGTTCGGTGCGGTCTCGATTTCCGACTGACGCAGGTAAACCACTTCAGCCACGCTGTCGACCATGATGCCGACCACTTGCTTGTCGGCTTCGATGATGACGATACGGGTGTTGTCGCTGATCTCGCCGCTCATCAGGCCGAAGCGCTGACGGGTGTCGATCACGGTCACCACGTTGCCGCGCAGGTTGATGATGCCCAGCACGTAGCTTGGCGCACCCGGAACCGGAGCGATCTCGGTGTAGCGCAGGACTTCCTGAACGCGCATCACGTTGATGCCGTAGGTTTCGTTGTCCAGCTTGAAGGTCACCCATTGCAGGATCGGATCTTCGGAACCCTTTGCCGCCGTAGCCTTGTCGTTCATACCCTAGCCCCTCGAAAAACCGCGCCTGGCGGTGTGTGTTTCGTTCGCCGGCATTTGAATGCCGGTACTGTCTTTATGTCGGTTTGTGGTTCGGCTTACTGCCGGACATGTGCTTTGCCCCACCGCTGGCAATCAACTCGGCCAGAGCGGAGACATCGAGCAAGGCGCACATGTGTTCAATCACCGTGCCGGCGAGCCATGGCCGCTGACCCCGCTGACTTCTCCATTTGATTTCATTCGGATCCAGACGCAGCGAGCGACTGACCTGATGCACCGCCAGGCCCCACTCGTAACCCTGCACCGAAATCACGTATTGCAGGCCTTGACGGAAGTCATCGCGATAGCGATCCGGCATGACCCAGCGCGCGGTGTCCAGCACCTTAAGGTTGCCGGCCTGGCTCGGCAGGATGCCGAGGAACCACTCCGGCTGACCGAACAGTGGCGTCAGTTCGTGGCCGGCCAGCGAATAGATCGAGCCCAGGCACACCAGCGGCACCGCCAGCGTCAGCCCGGCCACGTCGAACAGCAGGCACTCGAACGCTTCCGACGCCCAGGCCGGACGGCCATCGGTTTCCACCGGTGGCGGCGTATTGCTGGGTGGCAGATGCACTTCGACCAGCGGCGCCACCAGGGTCGGCTCGACCGGGGCTGGCGCAGGCGCTTCAGGTGCGGGCTCTGGCGCCGCCGGAACCGGAGGGGTTTGCAGAAGCTGGGATTGCAGCAGCGGTGCCAGAGTCGAAACCACGCGCACCGGTTCAGGCTCTTTGATCAACGTCGCAGGTGCCTTCGCCACCACAGCGGCAGGCGCTACGACCGGGGCGACCGGCCGGGCGGCTTTTTGCGCATCCCGGGCCTGCTCTTCAAGCACGGCAGCCTGGAATTCATCGAGTGCCGCAGCGGTCTCGACCTCCTCGGCCGGCGCTGCGATTTCCTGCTCGACCTCGTCTGTCACTTCCTGCAGCAAGCTGTCCAGATAGGACTGCACAGCCAGTTGCGGACGCGAAGTCAGTTTGATCGGCCGATTCATGCTCAAGCCACCTGCGGAACGAGTTGCTGCGCCAGCAGATGCTTGAGCAGTGCGCGGTAAGCCAGCACGCCACGGCTCTTGCCGTCGAACTGCGAAGGGGTGACACCGGCACGACTGGCGTCGCGCAGTCGGGTATCGACCGGGATGTAACCCTGCCAGATCTCGTCGGGGAATTTGTCGCGCAGCACGCGCAAGGTGCCCATCGACGCCTGGGTACGGCGGTCGAACAGGGTCGGCACGATGCTGAACGGCAGCGCCTGCTTGCGCGAGCGGTTGATCATCGCCAGGGTATTGACCATCCGCTCCAGGCCTTTGACGGCCAGGTGCTCGGTCTGCACCGGGATCACCAGTTGCTGACTGGCGGCCAAGGCGTTGACCATCAGCACGCCGAGCAATGGCGGGCTGTCGATGATCGCGTAATCGAAGTCCTGCCACAGCTGCGCCAGACTCTTGGCGATCACCAGGCCCAGACCGCTCTGCCCCGGCGACTGGCGCTCAAGGGTGGCCAGCGCGGTGCTCGACGGCAACAGGGAAATGCGTTCATCGCTGGTGGACAGCAGCAACTGGCCCGGCAGGCCTTGCGGCACGCCGCCCTTGTGCAGAAACAGGTCGTAGTTGCTGTGTTCCAGGCTGTCGGGGTCGTAACCGAAATAGCTGGTCATCGAGCCGTGCGGGTCGAGATCGACCACGACCACGCGCTTGCCCGCCTCTGCCAGCAAACCGGCTAAAGCGATGGAAGAAGTGGTTTTACCAACACCACCTTTTTGATTGGCGACTGCCCAGACTCTCATTCAGATCGTTCCTCCCGGCCGGGATACTCGGCCGAGACATGGTTCAGCGTATTAATGCGGGCGACGGAGAATTGACGGCACTCTCGCGTCCCGGCGTCTTGACCGGGGTCGGTGCAGTTTGTGTGCCAGCACGCTTCAACGCGGCGTCCGGTGTTGCATTGGCGGTTCCGGTGCCGGTCAGGCTGCGGCGCACGTCGAGATTGCGCGACACCACCAGCACCACGCGACGGTTCTTCGCCCGGCCTTCGGCCGTGGCGTTGTTGGCAACCGGCTGAAATTCGCCGTAGCCCACCGAGGCCAGACGCCCAGGGTTCACGCCCTGCATCGCCAGCATGCGCACGATGCTCGCCGAACGCGCCGAGGACAATTCCCAGTTGGTCGGGTACTGCGCGGTGCGGATCGGTTGATCGTCGGTGAAGCCTTCGACGTGGATCGGGTTATCGAACGGTTTGAGGATCGCCGCGACCTTGTCGATGATGTTGAACGCGATGTCGCTCGGCATCGCATCACCGCTGCCGAACAACAGGCTGGAGTTGAGTTCGATCTCGACCCACAGCTCGTTGCCGCGCACGGTCATCTGGTTGCTTGCGATCAGGTCGCCGAATGCGGCGCTGATGTCATCGGCGATGCTTTTGAGCGGATCGCTGGCCCCGGCGATGCCGGCGTCGACCTGTTCGGCGTCCTTGACCAGCGGCTTGGCCGGGGTCACGGTCTTCGGTCGTTCTTCACCGATCGGAATCGGCTTGAGCGCGCGGTCGGAGTCGGTGAAGACCCCGATCAGCGCTTCGGAGATGATCTTGTACTTGCCTTCGTTGATCGACGAGATGGAGTACATCACCACGAAAAAGGCAAAGAGCAAGGTGATGAAGTCGGCGTAGGAAACCAGCCAACGTTCATGGTTTACGTGCTCTTCATGCTGGCGACGACGTGCCATGAGGTTAGTCCCTTAATCCATGAAGCCCTGAAGCTTCAACTCGATGGAGCGTGGGTTTTCACCTTCAGCGATCGACAGGATCCCTTCCAACAACATTTCGCGATAACGCGACTGTCGCAACGCGATTGACTTGAGCTTGGCGGCAACCGGCAGCAATACCAGGTTGGCACTGGCTACACCGTAGATGGTAGCGACGAACGCGACCGCAATCCCGTTGCCCAGCTGCGACGGATCGGCCAGGTTGCCCATGACGTGGATCAGGCCCATCACCGCACCGATGATGCCGATGGTTGGCGCGTAGCCCCCCATGCTTTCAAACACTTTGGCCGCTTCGACGTCGCGGGCTTCCTGAGTGTAGAAATCCACTTCGAGGATGCTGCGGATCGCTTCCGGCTCGGCGCCGTCGACCAGCAGTTGCAGACCTTTGCGCGAGTAAGCGTCGGGCTCGGCATCCGCCACGCCTTCCAGGCCCAGCAGACCTTCCTTGCGGGCGGTGAGGCTCCAGTTGACGACGCGGTCGATGCCGCCCGCCAGATCCACACGCGGCGGGAAAAAGATCCAGGCCAGAATCTGCATGGCGCGCTTGAACGCGCTCATCGGCGATTGCAGCAGCGCGGCACCGATGGTGCCACCGAGCACGATCAGCGCCGCCGGGCCGTTGGCCAGCGCGCCGAGGTGACCACCTTCAAGGTAGTTGCCGCCGATGATGGCGACGAACGCCATGATGATCCCGATAAGGCTTAGAACATCCATCAGACGCATGCCTCGACCAGGTGCTTGCCGATATCGTCCAGGCTGTACACCGCGTCGGCGAGGTCAGCTTTGACGATGGCCATCGGCATGCCGTAGATCACGCAACTGGCTTCGTCCTGCGCCCAGATCGTGCTGCCGCCCTGCTTGAGCAGGCGTGCACCTTCACGACCATCGGCGCCCATGCCGGTCAGTACGACCGCCAGAACTTTGTCGCTGTAGGATTTGGCCGCAGAGCCGAAGGTGATGTCCACGCACGGCTTGTAGTTCAGACGCTCATCGCCCGGCAGGATTTTCACCGCGCCACGGCCGTCGATCATCATCTGCTTGCCACCCGGTGCCAGCAGCGCCAGGCCCGGACGCAGGATGTCGCCATCCTCGGCTTCCTTGACGCTGATGCGGCACAGCTTGTCCAGACGTTCAGCGAAAGCCTTGGTGAAGGCTGCCGGCATATGCTGGATCAGCACGATCGGTGCCGGGAAACTGGCCGGCAACTGGGTCAGAACCCGTTGCAGCGCTACCGGGCCGCCAGTCGATGTACCAATGGCGACGAGCTTGTAGTTTTTGCGTTTCGGGGCTGGCGACGAAGCGCTGGCCGCTGGCGCGCGAGTCGGTGCAGGCGCAGGTGCCGGACGGGCCGGAGCACTGTGGCTGCCAAAGCTCGAAGTCGCCGGCGCAGGAGTCGGCGCAGGTGCAGGTGCAGCGGCAGGCGCCGGCGCCGGCGCCGGCGCACTGTAGGCACTGAAACGACGGTTGCTGCGCGAGATGCTGTGTACCTTCTCGCACAGCAGTTGCTTGACCTTCTCCGGATTGCGGGAGATGTCTTCGAAATTCTTCGGCAGGAAATCCACCGCGCCGGCATCCAGCGCATCCAGGGTGACCCGGGCGCCTTCGTGGGTCAGCGACGAGAACATCAACACCGGCGTCGGGCAGCGCTGCATGATGTGCCGCACGGCCGTGATGCCATCCATCATCGGCATCTCGTAGTCCATGGTGATCACATCCGGCTTGAGGGCCTGGGCCTGATCGATCGCCTCTTTACCGTTGGTTGCCGTGCCGACAACCTGGATGCTCGGATCCGCTGAAAGAATTTCCGAGACGCGGCGGCGGAAAAAACCCGAATCGTCCACCACCAGGACTTTGACTGCCATAAACACTCCATTAGGTGCGGCGGGACGTTGTCGCCCCGCCGCCCCGGATTCAAATACGCCGTGCGGCGTAACGCTTGAGCATGCTCGGAACATCGAGAATCAGTGCAATGCGGCCGTCACCGGTGATGGTGGCGCCGGACATGCCCGGGGTTCCCTGCAGCATCTTGCCCAATGGCTTGATGACCACTTCTTCCTGGCCGACCAGTTGATCGACGACGAAGCCGATCCGCTGGGTGCCCACCGAAAGGATCACCACATGGCCTTCGCGCTGCTCTTCGTGAGCGGCGGAGCTGACCAGCCAGCGCTTGAGGTAGAACAACGGCAGCGCCTTGTCCCGCACGATCACCACTTCCTGGCCGTCCACCACGTTGGTGGTCGACAGGTCGAGGTGGAAGATTTCGTTGACGTTCACCAGCGGGAACGCGAACGCCTGGTTGCCGAGCATCACCATCAGGGTCGGCATGATCGCCAGCGTCAGCGGTACCTTGATGACGATCTTCGAGCCCTGGCCCTTGGTCGAGTAGATGTTGATCGAGCCGTTGAGCTGGGAAATCTTGGTCTTCACCACGTCCATGCCGACACCACGGCCGGACACGTCGGAGATCTCGGTCTTGGTTGAGAAACCCGGGGCGAAAATCAGGTTGTAGCACTCGGTGTCGCTCAGGCGATCGGCGGCATCCTTGTCCATCACACCGCGTTTCACGGCGATGGCACGCAGGACGTTCGGGTCCATGCCTTTGCCGTCGTCGGAGATCGACAGCAGGATGTGGTCGCCTTCCTGCTCGGCAGCCAGGATCACCTTGCCGCCACGGGCCTTGCCCGAGGCTTCGCGTTCTTCCGGCGACTCGATGCCGTGGTCGACCGCGTTGCGCACCAAGTGGACCAGCGGGTCGGCCAGCGCCTCGACAAGGTTCTTGTCGAGGTCGGTCTCTTCGCCCACCAGTTCCAGGTTGATCTCTTTCTTGAGCTGACGCGCCAGGTCGCGAACCAGACGCGGGAAGCGGCCGAAGACTTTCTTGATCGGCTGCATCCGGGTCTTCATGACGGCGGTCTGCAAGTCGGCGGTGACTACGTCGAGGTTCGACACGGCCTTCTGCATCGACTCGTCGCCGCTGTTCAGGCCCAGACGTACCAGACGGTTACGCACCAGCACCAGCTCACCGACCATGTTCATGATTTCGTCGAGACGCGCGGTGTCAACGCGAACGGTGGTCTCGGCTTCGCTCGCCGGTTTTTCCGGTGGCGGAGTCGCCGGTGCACGGGCCGGAGCCGGTGCCGCAGCGGCAGCCGGTTTCGCCGGTTCGGCTTTCGGCTCAGGCGCTTTCGCGGCGGGTTTTGCCGCAGCGGCCGGGGCCTTGGCAGCAGGCGCTGCAACAGCTGCAGCATTGCCGGCGGTCACGACGGCGCCGGTGGCGACATCAGTGAACTTGCCTTTGCCATGCAGATCGTCGAGCAGCGCTTCGAACTCGTGGTCGGTGATCAGATCGCTACCGGCCGCAGCCGCTGCCGGAGCAGTCGTCGCAGGAACCGAAGCAATCGCCGACTCCAGCGCATCGACGGCAAAGTTGCCCTTGCCGTGCAACTGATCGAGCAAGGCTTCGAATTCGTCGTCGGTGATGTCCGAGCTGTCGCCCGCCGCCGGAGCCGCCGGGGCAGCGGCCGCCGGGGCCACGGCGTCGGCCGCGAACTGGCCCTTGCCATGCAACTGGTCGAGCAGCGACTCGAACTCGGCGTCGGTGATTTCATCGCTGGCCGCCTCGTCGGAAGCAGGCGCGGCGGCAGCCGCCGGGGCCTCGGCTTCAGCCTTGACGGCGCTCAGCGAGTCCAGCAACTGTTCAAATTCGTTATCGGTGATGTCGCCGGAGTCGCCGGTTTCGTTTTCAACGACCAGCTCTTCGATCATCTCGGCAACGGGCGAAGCCGGGGCTTCATCCGCCGATTGCGGCTCGGCCAGGCGCGCCAGAGCGGCCAGCAGTTCCGGGGTGGCGGCGGTGATCGGGCTGCGATCACGGACTTCGCCGAACATGCTGTTCACCGCGTCCAGCGCTTCGAGCACCACGTCCATCAGTTCTGCATCGACGCGTCGCTCACCCTTGCGCAGGACGTCGAACACGTTTTCGGCGATGTGACAGCACTCCACCAGCTCGTTGAGCTGAAGGAAGCCGGCGCCCCCTTTTACAGTGTGGAAACCGCGAAAAATTGCGTTGAGCAGATCTGCGTCATCCGGGCGGCTTTCCAGCTCGACCAGTTGTTCGGACAGTTGCTCAAGAATCTCGCCGGCCTCAACCAGGAAATCCTGAAGGATCTCTTCATCGGCGCCGAAGCTCATTAATGGGGTGCTCCTACAGGTCTAAAAACCCAAAAAAACTCAAAATCCAAGGCTGGATAACAAATCGTCCACATCGTCCTGACCGGACACAACGTCTTCTCGTTTATCGGCATGAATCTGCGGACCTTCACCCTGCGAGAGATGTTTTTGTGGATCTTTTTCAGCAAGCATCGCCGCACGGTCATGTTCGATGCCCGCAAAGCGGTCCACCTGGCTGGCCATGAGCACGAGCTTGAGCAGGTTGCTTTCGACTTCGGTGACCAATTGGGTCACGCGCTTGATCACTTGACCGGTGAGGTCCTGGTAATCCTGGGCGAGCAGAATGTCGTTCAGATTGCTCGACACCGCGCGGTTGTCCGCGCTGCTGCGTGCCAGAAAACCGTCGACCCGGCGCGCCAGTTCACGGAACTCTTCAGCCCCGACCTCACGGCGCATGAAGCGGCCCCAGTCGGCGCTCAAGGCCTGGGCTTCGTCAGCCAGGCCATTGACCACAGGGGTCGCGCTCTCCACCAGATCCATGGTGCGGTTGGCGGCAGCTTCGGTCAGTTTGACCACGTAGCCCAGGCGCTCGGTAGCGTCGGTGATTTGCGACACTTCCTCAGCCTGCGGCATGTGCGGATCGATCTGGAAATTGACGATCGCACTGTGCAGTTCACGCGTGAGCTTGCCCACTTCCTGGTACAGGCCACGGTCACGGGTCTGATTGAGCTCATGGATCAGTTGCACCGCGTCGCCGAACCTGCCCTTTTCAAGGCTTTCGACCAGTTCGACCGCGTGTTTTTTCAGGGTCGACTCGAAGTCGCCCTGTGAAGATTCTTTATGCTCCATAGCTCCCCCGCGCGTTCATCAGCCGATGCGTTCGAAAATCTTCTCGATTTTTTCTTTCAACGCCTGGGCCGTGAAAGGTTTGACCACATAGCCGTTCACGCCGGCCTGGGCCGCTTCGATGATCTGCTCGCGCTTGGCTTCAGCGGTCACCATCAGCACCGGCAGGTGCTTGAGTTTTTCATCGGCGCGCACGTGGCGCAGCAGGTCGATACCGGTCATGCCGGGCATGTTCCAGTCGGTCACCAGAAAGTCGATGCTGCCGCTGTTGAGCACCGGAATGGCGGTGGTGCCATCGTCGGCTTCAACGGTGTTGGTGAACCCCAGATCACGCAACAGGTTCTTGATGATCCGCCGCATCGTTGAGAAGTCATCAACGATGAGGATTTTCATGTCTTTGTTCAATTCGACCTCCAAGCAGTCTTAAACGCGCCCAGCACCTGGACGCGCCATTTCAATCAATCCGGCAAAACACTCGATGACTGTCTGGAGCACAACAGATCGAGACCGGTGCCGTTCACCACCGCACCAGCCTCGTTCGCAGTGTCCCCACACTGCCTTCAGCGCGCTCGCCACTCCCCCAAACGCCCCCGCAAGCGGGCCGCGCACTGGCTGTGTAACTGGCTGACCCGCGATTCACTGACGCCAAGGACTTCACCGATCTCCTTGAGGTTCAGCTCTTCGTCGTAGTACAGCGCCAACACCAGTCGCTCACGCTCCGGCAAATTGGCAATCGCGTCCGCCAGCGCGGCCTGGAAACGTTCGTCCTCCAGATCGCGCGACGGCTCCAGATGAGCACTGGCGCCATCCTCGTGCAGCCCTTCGTGTTCGCCGTCCTGCAACAGGTCGTCGAAACTGAACAGCCGGCTGCCCAGGGTGTCGTTCAAAATCCCGTAGTAATCGTCGAGACTCAATTGGAGTTCGGCCGCAACTTCGTGATCTTTAGCGTCACGGCCGGTTTTAGCTTCAATTGCTCGAATCGCGTCGCTGACCATGCGCGTATTGCGGTGAACCGAGCGCGGTGCCCAGTCCCCCTTACGGACTTCATCGAGCATCGCACCGCGGATCCGGATGCCCGCGTACGTTTCAAAACTGGCGCCTTTGCTCGCGTCGTATTTGGTCGAGACTTCAAGCAGGCCGATCATCCCGGCCTGGATCAGGTCTTCGACCTGCACACTGGCCGGCAATCGCGCCAGCAAGTGGTAGGCGATGCGCTTGACCAGCGGCGCGTAACGCTCGATCAGCTCGTACTGCGCATCACGCGCCGACTTTTTGTAAAGGTTCATACCGCTGGCGGTCATAGCACAGGTCCTGCCGTTTGCTGCACGAGGCGCTCGACGAAAAATTCGAGGTGGCCGCGCGGATTGGCGGGCAGCGGCCAGGTGTCGACCTTCTGTGCGATCGCCTTGAACGCCAGTGCGCACTTGGAACGCGGGAAGGCTTCATAGACCGCACGCTGCTTCTGCACCGCTTTGCGCACGCTTTCGTCGTAGGGCACCGCGCCGACGTATTGTAGGGCGACGTCGAGGAAGCGATCCGTGACCTTGGTCAACTTGGCGAACAGATTGCGACCTTCCTGCGGGCTCTGGGCCATGTTGGCCAGGACGCGGAAGCGGTTCATGCCGTAATCGCGGTTCAGCAGCTTGATCAGCGCGTAGGCGTCGGTGATCGAGGTCGGCTCGTCGCAGACCACCAGCAACACTTCTTGCGCAGCGCGAACGAAACTGACTACCGAGTCACCAATACCTGCAGCGGTGTCGATCACCAGCACGTCGAGGTTGTCGCCGATGTCGCTGAAGGCCTGGATCAGGCCGGCATGCTGGGCCGGGCTCAAGTGAACCATGCTCTGGGTGCCGGAAGCGGCCGGCACGATGCGGATCCCGCCGGGGCCCTGCAACAGCACGTCGCGCAGCTCGCAGCGGCCTTCGATCACATCGGCCAGGGTACGTTTGGGGGTGAGGCCCAGCAGAACGTCGACGTTCGCCAGCCCCAGGTCGGCGTCCAGCAGCATGACCCGACGGCCAAGCTCTGCCAGGGCCAGGGACAAGTTCACTGACACATTAGTCTTGCCGACGCCACCTTTGCCGCCGGTCACCGCGATCACCTGTACGGGATGCATGCTGCCCATGTTATTTCTTTACCTTGTCTTGCATAGACGGAGGCCACATTACTGGCTGCGCGTTCACAACCGGAACAATGCATGGCAGACCATCGATGTAGGTACAAAAACGGTTCATTACCTCAGCCAACCTGCTTGGTCGGGCTGTGGTAGATATCAGCGAACATGTCAGCCATGGCTTCTTCGCTGGGTTCTTCCTGCATTTGCACACTGACGGCGCGGCTGACCAGTTGATGACGGCGCGGCAGATGCAGATCATCCGGAATACGCGGCCCATCGGTCAGGTAGGCAACCGGCAGTTCGTGACTGATCGCCAGGCTCAACACTTCGCCAAGGCTTGCCGTCTCATCCAGTTTAGTCAGGATGCACCCGGCCAGCCCGCAACGCTTGTAACTGTGATAAGCGGCGGTTAGAACCTGTTTCTGGCTGGTGGTTGCCAGCACCAGATAATTTTTTGACCGAATGCCACGACCGGCCAGACTTTCCAGCTGCATGCGCAGGGCCGGATCGCTGGCCTGCAGGCCGGCGGTGTCGATCAGCACCACGCGCTTGCGCAGCAGAGGATCCAGCGCCTGCACCAGGGACTGGCCCGGATCGACGTGGGTCACCGACACATTGAGGATGCGGCCCAGCGTCTTGAGCTGCTCCTGCGCGCCGATGCGGAAACTGTCCATGCTCACCAGCGCGATGTTCTGCGCGCCGTACTTGAGCACGTAGCGGGCGGCCAGTTTGGCCAGGGTGGTGGTCTTGCCCATGCCGGCAGGACCGACCATGGCAATGACCCCGCCCTCTTCCAGCGGCTCGACTTCCGGCACGGCAATCATTCGTGCCAGGTGCGCCAGCAGCATGCGCCAGGCCTGACGGGGCTCGTCGATCTCGGTGATCATCGACAGCAGATCGCGGGACAGCGGGCCGGACAAACCGATGCGTTGCAGACGACGGTACAGATTGGCCTGGGCCGGACGACTGCCTTGCAACTGGTTCCAGGCCAGGGTGCCGAGTTGCACTTCCATCAGTTCGCGCAGGCTGTTGAGTTCAAAACGCATCGAGTCCAGCGCTCGCGGGTCAACGCCAGCGGAAACCGGTGCAGGCGCCGGTGCCGGACGGGCCGGAGCCTCGTAGGTCGGTTCGGTCAGCGGTTCGGCGGCGGTCAGCGGCAGGCCGGCCGTCAACGGCAACCCGGCGAACAGCTGGCGATTGGTGTTGCCGTCGGCTTCGCCACGCAGGCTCAGTTCGGCCTGGGCGGTGACGATGCGCGATTGAGTCTTGCGCAGCTCATCCTCGAGTTCCATGTTCGGAACACGCGGGGCCAGCGCCGACAGTTTGTAATCGAGCGCCGCCGTCAGCTCGACGCCGCCGGCGATGCGGCGGTTGCCAATAATGGCGGCATCAGCGCCCAGCTCATCACGAACCAGCTTCATGGCCTGACGCATATCGGCGGCGAAAAAACGCTTAACTTGCATAAACCACTACCTCAGCCGTTGGGCCCTACTGTCGCAACGATGGTCACTTGCTTGTTGTCCGGAATTTCCTGGTAGGCCAGCACATGCAGTCCGGGAACTGCCAGGCGACCAAAGCGCGAGAGCATCGCGCGAACCGGGCCTGCTACCAACAGGATCACCGGCTGACCTTGCATTTCCTGGCGCTGCGCCGCTTCGATCAGCGAACGCTGCAGCTTCTCGGCCATGCTCGGCTCCAGCAGAACGCCCTCTTCCGAGCCTTGTCCTGCCTTCTGCAGACTATTGAGCAATATTTGTTCCAACCTTGGCTCCAGCGTGATAACTGGCAGCTCCGACTCAGTCCCTACAATGCTTTGGACGATGGCGCGGGAAACACCGACCCGCACAGCGGCCACCAAAGCGGCGGTATCTTGACTCTTGGCGGCATTGTTGGCGATGGCTTCGGCAATGCTGCGGATATCGCGCACCGGCACGTGCTCGGCCAGCAACGCCTGCAATACTTTGAGCAGCTGCGACAGCGTGACCACGCCCGGCACCAGCTCTTCGGCCAGCTTCGGCGAGCTCTTGGCCAGCAATTGCATCAGTTGCTGTACTTCTTCGTGGCCGATCAGCTCGCTGGAGTGCTTGTACAGAATCTGGTTCAAGTGGGTCGCAACCACGGTGCTGGCATCGACCACGGTGTAACCGAGCGATTGCGCCTGCGCGCGCTGGCTGACCTCGATCCACACCGCCTCCAGGCCGAAAGCCGGATCTTTGGCGGTAATCCCGTTGAGCGTGCCGTAGACCTGCCCCGGGTTGATCGCCAGTTCGCGATCCGGGTAGATCTCGGCCTCGGCCAGGATCACGCCCATCAGCGTCAGGCGATAGGCACTCGGCGCCAGGTCGAGGTTGTCGCGGATGTGCACGGTCGGCATCAGGAAGCCCAGATCCTGCGAAAGCTTCTTGCGCACGCCCTTGATCCGCGCCAGCAACTGGCCACCCTGGTTGCGATCCACCAGCGGAATCAAGCGGTAGCCGACTTCCAGGCCGATCATGTCGATCGGGGTCACGTCGTCCCAGCCCAACTCCTTGGTTTCCATGGCGCGGGCCGGCGACGGCAGCAGTTCCTGCTGGCGCTTGACCTCTTCCAGCGCGACGACCCTGGCCACGTTCTGCTTCTTCCAGAACAGGTAAGCGCCACCGGCAGCCAGAGCAGCCATGCTCAGGAACGAGAAGTGCGGCATGCCCGGCACCAGGCCCATGACCGCCATCAGACCGGCAGCCACCGCCAGCGCTTTGGGCGAGGCGAACATCTGGCGGTTGATCTGCTTGCCCATGTCTTCCGAGCCGGAAGCACGGGTCACCATGATTGCTGCTGCTGTAGATAACAACAGTGATGGCAATTGCGCCACTAAACCGTCACCGATAGTCAGCAAGGCGTAAACCTTGCCCGCATCGGCGAAGCTCATGTTGTGCTGGAAGATACCGACGGCCATGCCGCCGATCAGGTTGATGAACAGAATCAGCAAGCCAGCGATGGCATCACCACGCACGAATTTGCTGGCACCGTCCATCGAACCGTAGAACTCTGCCTCCTGGGCCACTTCCTGACGACGGGCCTTGGCCTGGGCCTGATCGATCAGACCGGCGTTAAGGTCGGCGTCGATCGCCATTTGTTTGCCGGGCATCGCATCGAGGGTGAAACGCGCGCTCACCTCGGAAATCCGCCCGGCACCCTTGGTCACCACGACGAAGTTGATGATCATCAAGATCGCGAAAACCACGATACCGACCACGTAGTTACCGCCGATCACCACCTCACCGAAGGCCTGGATCACCTTACCGGCAGCGGCGTGGCCGTCCTGACCGTGGAGCATCACCACACGGGTCGAGGCCACGTTCAGCGCCAGTCGCAACAGCGTCGCCACCAGCAGGATCGTCGGGAACACCGCGAAATCCAGCGGCCGCAAGGCGTACACGCAGACCAGCAGCACGACGATGGACAGGGCAATGTTGAAGGTGAAGAACACGTCGAGCAGGAACGGCGGCACCGGCAACATCATCATCGCCAGCATGACCAGCAGCAACAGCGGCACACCCAGATTGCCCCGACTGAGGTCGGCAATGTTCGAGCGAGCACTGTTGATTAACTGAGAGCGATCCACCGGTTTTCCCCGTTCCTTTAAAGCAAACTTTTGACGCCCGAAGCAGGCGCACGGCGGCTACTGCAAGAAGCCTTCCAACTTTTGCGGGGGATTGAAATAGAGGGGCGACGGACCTGAATGAGAGGGGGCAAGTGCACCGAGTCCGGCGCAAGCCTGCCCCAGCGACAGAGCAATGCGAAGATTTGAAATCTCGCCGGTCAACCGGCAACCAAAACATGGGCTTTCGTAATAGGACCGAAAGACAGCGCTGCGCTATCGAGGTAGTGCGTTCCCTTGAACACACTTTCCCCGCCGACATCAACAACCTCCTCGTCAGCCTGCATAAGCACCACTCTGGTTTCAGGTGCGGCGCCAGAGAACAGATCATCACTCTCCATCAGATTCAGGGCCCATTCGAAGAATATGCGCGGCAGGTCGCTGATCTCGATCAGTGGATAGCCCGCACTCAGGCGAAAGTACTGCCTGGCTGTCACACGAAGCCAATTGTTGACGACAACGAACGAGGGTTTTTCATACCTACGCTCCAGCGGTTCACCCCCACTCGACCATTGATCCATGTAAAAGCTGGAGTGGGTAAACAGGGCAAACAACGCTTGGTTATCGCGGATATTACCTGCCGCATCGAAGAAGTAATTGTAGGCATAGTGATAGGCGAACCCACCCATTTCAGGCCGGATCGCATTGATCGGCCAATCAAGATAATTCGGGATGTACTGATTGGCCATGACCATGAAATTGAGAAAGTCCAGCTTCAGGTCGAACGTCACCTCATAGAAGATGGCCCGCTCTCCTGCGTCCCTTTCCAGCCTCCCTGAAACAAACTCCAGCTCCATGCCCGACAGTTTTCGGTAAACGCGCGTCGCCATGATGAATCCCCGACTTCCAAAGAAAGAATCGTCAGCCATCACACTCACGGTGCGCGAGCTCATGATGGCAAGAGTGCCGGGTTTATGGGGCGCCAAAGAGTAATGGTTGTCTACTGTCAGATCTGACAGGTGTTGAACTATTTCAGATAAAAGGCACAGCTCGCTTGGGTAGGGAAAAGGAGGTTTTGAGCGTGATTTTCTGCTGACCGCAATGCCGCACGCTCGCGAAGGGGCCCGAGAAAGCAGCACGAAGTGTCTTTTAAATTCGGATGTTTAAAAGACACCTTCAGACACGCCTTGGAGGCTACGAATTCTTGCGCCATTGCCTACAGCTACGCCAGAATCCGCCGGCTTGTGCGCCTTGGGGTCGGGTTCTATTGTGGATCGGTCGCTGACGAATCAGCGATCGGGTTTAGCGACTCGAATCATAAATAGGTGCACCAGCGCTCCATGCCTTGTCGCAGACTCAAAGTCTGCAACTCCGCTATGGTGGCTGTATGCGGGAGACCCTCGGGTCTGCCGGGTGCCTATAACCGGTTCGCTAACCTGCGTACAGCCGCCACCTTACTGTTTAGCGACAGTTCCGGGCGGCTCCACCTTATAGGAGCTTCACCATGATCAAACCGACACCCAACCCACCCGAAACCGATCCTGCTTCGCCCTACGAATCCCTCGATTCCAGGAAGCTTCACGAAGCCGCCGACCGCGCCCTCGATCACTATCTCTGCCCGCCCGGCACCACACCACCGCCGCGCAAAACCCGCAGAATGTACGCCGTCACCGCCGACTTCAAAAACGAAGAGCTGCTGGTCGATGCCTGCGAAACCCTGGCTTCCGCCAGAACCATCGTCAATGACTTCACCCATCTCATGCCCGCCTCGCAGCGCAGGACGCTGGTGGGGGTTGCGCAACTGATCATGCTCGGGGAGCTGGCAGTAAATCGGGTGCTGGATAATCTGGAACTACCGACGTCGCCGAACCCGGTGTAAAGGCTTGAGTGATGTGCCGTGGTTGCTGACGTCATCGCGAGCAAGCTCGCTCCCACAGTGATTTGTGGTGTGCTCATATTTTCAGAGCGACGCTAAACCTGTGGGAGCGGCGGTGCGACGATTCGACTTGCCCGCGAACGCGGCCTCACAAGCACCACAGATCATCGGGAATTAAAAAACCGCCACTGGGTTGAACCGGAGGCGTTTTTTTTGCGTCATCACAATCAGGAATCGCGCCGCAGATCCGGCGGAATCGGCAGGTCGTCCTTGAGCGGATCCGGGCGCTTGCCCTTGCCGGCCTGATGCTGGCGGATCTGGTAGACGTAGGCCAGTACCTGGGCGACTGCCAGATACAGGCCACTGGGAATTTCTTCTTCCAGTTCCGTGGAGTAATAGATCGAACGCGCCAACGCCGGCGACTCGAGAAGCATGACGTTGTTGGCCACGGCGATTTCGCGGATCTTCAGCGCCAGGAAGTCGCTGCCCTTGGCCAGCAGCATTGGCGCCCCACCCTTCTCGGCGTCGTACTTGAGCGCCACGGCGTAGTGGGTCGGGTTGGTGATGACCACGTCGGCATCCGGTATCGCGGCCATCATCCGCCGTTGCGACATCTCGCGCTGGACCTGGCGAATCCGTTGCTTGACCTCCGGCCGACCTTCCTGGTCCTTGTGCTCGTCGCGCACTTCCTGCTTGGTCATCTTGAGTTTTTTGATGCTCTCCCAGATCTGCACGGGCACATCGACAGCCGCGATGATGATCAACCCGCACGCCAGCCACAGCGAGCTCCAGCCCACCAGTTGCAGGCTGTGGATGATCGCCCGGTCCAGCGGCTCATGGGCGATGCGCAACAGGTCGTCGATGTCCGAGTTGAGCACCACCAGCGCCACGCCCAACGTGATGAGAAACTTGGCCAGCGCCTTGAGCAGCTCGATCACGGCCTTCATCGAGAACATCCGCTTGAGGCCCGCCGCCGGGTTCATCCGGCTGAACTTGGGTGCCAGCGAACCGGCGGCGAACAACCAGCCACCCAACGCGATCGGCCCGAGGAAAGCGGCCAGCAACAGGGTAATCATGATTGGCTGGATGGCCAGCAATGCCTGTAACCCGGAGTTCATCAGGAAGGTCGCCATGGAACGCTCATCCATGATCACTTCCCGCGACAGCGTGAAGTTCTGGCGCATCAGATCCATCAACTCCTGCGCCAGCATTCCGCCAAAAACCAGCAGCGCACCCGCACCGGCCAGCATGACCGCCAGGGTGTTGAGTTCCTTGGAACGCGCAATCTCACCCTTTTCCCGGGAGTCCTTTTTGCGCTTCTCGGTGGGGTCTTCTGTTTTGTCCTGACCGCTTTCGCTCTCAGCCATGACTCAGCGCGCCTTTGCCAGTTCGCGTAAAAACTGCAAGGCCTCGGTGGCCAGCGGTTGATACTGATTGAGAATGTCCGCCAGCCCGACCCAGACAATGAACAGGCCGAGCACCAGGGTCAGCGGAAAGCCGATGGAGAAAATGTTCAGCTGGGGTGCAGCGCGGGTCATCACGCCAAAAGCGATGTTGACCACCAGCAGCGCAGTGACCGCCGGCAGCACCAGCAATAACGCGGCGCCCAGCACCCAACCGAGTTTGCCGGCCAGCTCCCAGTAATGCGTGGTCATCAGCCCGCCGCCGACCGGCAGCGTGGTGAAGCTTTCGGTGAGCACTTCGAAGACCACCAGATGCCCGTTCATCGACAGGAACAGCAGGGTCACCAGCATCGTGAAGAACTGCCCGATCACCGCCACCGACACGCCGTTGGTGGGGTCGATCATCGACGCGAAGCCCATGCCCATCTGGATCGCGACGATCTGCCCCGCCACCACGAAGGCCTGAAAGAACAATTGCAAGGAGAAGCCCAGCACCGCACCCACGAGGATCTGCTCGGCAATCATCAGCAGACCGCTGAGATCCAGCGGGCTGACCGCCGGCATCGGCGGCAGGTTGGGCGTGATCACCACGGTGATCGCGAAAGCGAAGTACAGACGGATACGCCGGGGCACCAGCGTGGTTCCGAAGACCGGCATCACCATCAACATCGAGGCGACACGAAACAGCGGCAGCATGAACGTCGCCACCCAGGTACTGATCTGGGTGTCGGTCAGCTGAAGCAGCGATTGCATGGCTTAGCCGATGACCATCGGAATGTTTTTGTACAACTGCGTGATGTATTCCATGAACGTCTGTACCAGCCACGGGCCGGCGACGATCAGCGTTACCAGCATCACCAGCAGACGCGGCAGGAAGCTCAGGGTCTGTTCGTTGATCTGGGTGGCGGCCTGGAACATCGACACCAGCAGGCCCACCAACAGACTCGGGACCACCAGGATCGCCACCATCATGGTTGTCAGCCACAGGGCTTCGCGAAAGATGTCGACCGCTACTTCCGGCGTCATGGCGATACACCTCCGAAACTGCTGGCCAAGGTGCCGATGATCAGCGCCCAGCCATCCACCAGCACGAACAGCATGATTTTGAACGGCAGGGAAATGATCAGCGGCGAGAGCATCATCATACCCATCGCCATCAGCACGCTCGCGACCACCAGGTCGATGATCAGGAACGGAATGAAGATCATGAAGCCGATCTGGAACGCGGTTTTCAGCTCAGACGTCACGAACGCCGGCACCAGAATCGTCAGCGGCGCAGCATCCGGAGTGGCGATGTCGGTACGTTTGGACAGGCGCATGAACAGCTCCAGATCGCTGGAGCGGGTCTGGGCGAGCATGAAGTCCTTGATCGGCACCTGGGCCTTTTCCACTGCCTGCTGGGCAGTCAGCTTTTCCGCGAGGTACGGCTGCAAGGCATCGTTGTTCACCCGGTCGAACACCGGCGCCATGATGAACAGCGTCAGGAACAGGGCCATGCCGGTGAGGATCTGGTTCGACGGCGTCTGCTGCAAACCCAGGGCCTGACGCAGGATCGAGAAGACGATGATGATCCGGGTGAAGCTGGTCATCAGGATGACGGCGGCCGGAATGAAGCTCAGCGCCGTCATGATCAACAGGATCTGCAGGCTTACCGAGTACTCCTGCGCGCCCTCGGCGTTGGTGCCCAGCGTGATCGCCGGGATCGACAACGGATCGGCGGCAAACGCCAGCGGCGCGGCCAACATCAGGGCCAGGGTCAAGACGATGCGCAACGCACCCATTACTTCTTATCCTTCTGATCCTTGCCGAGGATCTTCAACAGATGCTGGGCAAATTCCGGAGTCGCTTTGTCGGCGGTGCTCGGCACCTCGACCGGCTCTTTGAGCACGTGCAGCGCAGTGATGGTTCCGGGGCTGAGGCCGAGCAGAATCTGCTCGTTGCCCACCTGCACCAGCATCAGACGGTCACGCGGCCCGAGCGCGCGGGATCCGATCAACTCGATCACCTGGCCCTTGCCGGCGGGACCTGCCTGCTGCACCCGGCGCAACAACCAGGCGAGGAAGAAGATCAACCCCAGCACCAGCAACAGCCCCAGCACCAGTTGCGTCAGCTGACCCGCCACGCCGCTGTTGACGGCCGGAGCAGCCGCCGCTGCGGTGGTCGCCACCGGCTCGGCCGCCAGCACGCTGAACGGCAACGCCAGCGCCAGACCGAACAAAGCCCCCAGAACCTTTTTCACTCAGCGCAGCTTCTTGATGCGTTCGCTCGGGCTGATCACGTCAGTCAGACGGATGCCGAACTTTTCGTTGACCACCACCACTTCGCCGTGGGCGATCAGGGTGCCGTTGACCAGCACGTCCAGCGGCTCACCGGCCAGACGATCAAGCTCGATCACCGAACCCTGGTTGAGTTGCAGCAGGTTGCGGATGTTGATGTCGGTGCTGCCCACTTCCATCGAGATCGACACCGGGATGTCGAGAATCACATCCAGATTCGGGCCGTCCAGCGACACCGGCTCGTTGCTTTTCGGCACGCTGCCGAACTCTTCCATCGGCAGACGGTTGGAGCCCGAAGCGCTGGCGTCGGCGGCCAGCAGCGCGTCGATGTCGGCCTGTCCGGCTTCACCGGTTTCTTCCAGGGCGGCAGCCCATTCATCGGCCAGTGCCTGATCGTCCTGGGTGTTCATATCGTCGTTCATCATTTGTCCTCGGCGGGCAAAAAACCGGTAAAAGAATCAGGGAGTGAGGGCGCCGCTTCAGCGGCGCTCGATCGGCTCGATCACCTGCAACGCGAGGTTGCCTTTGTGCGAGCCCATCTTGACCTTGAAGGCCGGCACGCCGTTGGCGCGCATGATCATGTCTTCCGGCATTTCGACCGGAATCACATCACCCGGCTGCATGTGCAGGATGTCGCGCAGTTTCAACTGGCGGCGAGCCACGGTGGCACCGATCGGCACGTCGACGTCGAGCACGTCCTGGCGCAGGGCATTGACCCAGCGTTCGTCCTGGTCGTCGAGGTCCGACTGGAAACCGGCGTCGAGCATTTCACGCACCGGCTCGATCATCGAGTACGGCATGGTCACGTGCAGGTCGCCGCCACCGCCGTCGAGTTCGATGTGGAACGTGGAAACCACGATCGCTTCGCTCGGGCCGACGATGTTGGCCATGGCCGGGTTCACTTCCGAGTTGATGTACTCGAAGTTGACTTCCATGATCGCCTGCCAGGCTTCTTTCAAATCGACGAACGCCTGCTCCAGCACCATGCGCACCACGCGCAGTTCGGTCGGGGTGAATTCACGCCCTTCGATCTTGGCGTGACGGCCGTCGCCGCCGAAGAAGTTGTCCACCAGCTTGAACACCAGTTTGGCGTCGAGGATGAACAGCGCGGTGCCGCGCAGGGGTTTGATCTTGACCAGGTTGAGGCTGGTCGGCACGTACAGCGAGTGCACGTATTCGCCGAACTTCATCACCTGTACGCCACCGACGGCAACGTCCGCCGAGCGGCGCAGCATGTTGAACATGCTGATACGGGTGTAGCGGGCAAAACGCTCGTTGATCATTTCCAGAGTCGGCATGCGTCCACGGACGATGCGATCCTGGCTGGTCAGGTCGTAGCTTTTGACACTGCCGGGTTCGGCAGCGTTATCGGTCTGTACCAGACCATCGTCGACGCCATGCAACAGCGCGTCGATTTCATCCTGGGACAGCAGATCCTGCACGGCCATGTCGTGTTCCTACTGCAGTACGAAATTAGTGAAAAGCAACTGTTCGATCACCACTTTGCCCAGCTCTTTCTGCGCCACTTCCTGGACGCTGGCTGTGGCCTTCTGGCGCAGCATCTCTTGACCGACCGGCGTCGCCAAAGTGGCGAAATCCTGACCGGAGAAGAGCATCACCAGGTTGTTGCGGATCACCGGCATGTGCACTTTGAGCGCTTCCAGATCCGCCTGATTGCGCGCCAGCATGGTGATGCTCACCTGCATGTAGCGCTGACGGCCGTTCTGGTTGTAGTTGGCCACGAAGGCCGGCGCCATCGGCTCGAAAATCGCCGGTTGCTTGCCGACCGGTGCCGCTTCGACGGCCGCCTGGGGCTTGCTCTGGGCACTGTGCATGAAGAACCAGGTCGCCCCCACGGACGTACCGATCGCCAGCAACAGACCCAGCACGATCATGATGATCAGCTTGAGTTTGCCTTTGGTTGCGGGGTCTTTTACTGCTGCAGCTTCGCTCTTCGCCATGCCAATAATCCGTCACTAATCGGGTTTTCACAGTCGCACGGCAAGGCAAGAGCAAGTGTTATGCCAGAAGTGTTGGAGGGGTAGACAGGGGCAGCGCAAACAACTGTGGGAGCGAGCTTGCTCGCGAAAGCGGCTTAACATTCAACACAGGTGTTGTTCGTCAAAAAGCCTTCGCGAGCAAGCTCGCTCCCACAGTTAATTTGCCTTGAATATCAGGCGTAGTAGTCGACGGCGCTGGAGCCGATCACGTGTGTGGCCGTAGCAGCCGCTTCAGCCATGGTCGCAGACGTCAACTCTTCTTCCGAAGAGTCCAGGCGACCACCAGCAGCACGGGTGCGCCCCGTCTGGCCTTGTTGCGCCTGCTCCTGGCCCTGGCCCTGCCAGCCACGGTTCTGGTCGGAAACATTGACGTCGACCTGGCCCATGCCTTGCTGGGTGAACATCTCGCGCAGGCGGTGCATCTGACCGTCGAGGGCTTCACGCACGCTCGGATGCGCACTCATGAAGGTCACCTGGGTCTGCTGGTCCGGCACCATGTTCACCCGAATATCCAGCCGTCCCAGCTCGGCCGGCTGCAACTGGATGTCAGCCGCCTTCAGGTTGTTGCTCGACAGGTACATGACGCGGTTGACCACTTCTTCGGTCCAGCCGTTCTGGTGCATGGCAATCGGCTGGTTCACCGGCACCGCGTTGGCGGTTTTCGGCGTGGCAGCCTGAGTCAGCGCCGCCAGACGGTTGGCGAAATCATCCACGCGGGTGTCGCTGGTGGCAGTCTTCAGGTCTTTCAGGCCGTCATCGATCAGACCGCTGAATGCCTTTTCGCCGCCCTGGCTGGTGCTGTCCTTGTCCGCCTGCACATCAAGCATGCTGGCCATGCCGGCAGCGAAGTTCTGCGCCGAGGTCAATTCACCGTCAGCCTGAGCCTGGGCCGGGGTGGCCTTGGGTTGAGACTGACTGGACGCGGAAATGTGCCCACTCTGCTCCATGGCCATGCGCACGGCAGGCAGCGAATCCAGCGGATCCGCCTCGGGGTCGAAAGCCGGGTCAGTGGCCGGTGCCGGATCCTTGACCATACCCGGCAATGCCGCCACGGCAGATTGATCGGCTGGCGGTTTCGCGGTGGCATCAACAACCGCAGTGGTCACCACTGGCGCAGTGACTACCGGCTCTACCGCCGCCACCAGTGTCGGATCCAAGGGCGCAGCCTCAACCACGGGAGTTGTCGCGGTGTCAGCGGTGTCGTCATCAGTAGCGGTCTTGTCGTCCGTTGCCGCCGTCGCCGGTTTGTCGGCGGGCAAGGCTTTGCCGCTATCGGCAACCGCCGGCGCCGGGGCGGCAGACTGATCCTTGCCCAGGTCTTTCTTGCCGCTGTTGTCAGCCACCTTGTCACGGGCAGGTTTTGCCGGATTGTCGATGCTCACCGAGGGTTTGTTCGGGCCTTGATCGGCGAACACCTGAGCGAAGCTGGAGGCCTTGTCCCCGGGCTCTGCGGCCACTGCCGATGATTTGGCCGAGGCAGCTTGCGCCTTGGCCTGGGCGGCGGTCTGAAGAAGAATGTTGGGGCTTGCAGGCATGGCACGGTCTCCGCTGCACTGGGATCGTAGGTACAGTTGGGATAGATGACTGCAAGTGCCGGGCCAGTTTCGTCAGAATTGCGACAAAACCGCCCGACGGCAGGTTCAGTGCGTCAGCGAGCGTTGCCGCTCGGCCACATAAACAGGCCGCACATCGGCGAATTCGCTATGGATATCGGCGACCAGCTTGATGATTTCAGATGGGCTTTTGTCTTTGGCATGCTGTTCCAGCTCCTGGCACAACACCGCAAGACGAATCGCGCCCATGTTGCTGCTGCTGCCCTTGAAGCTGTGCGCAACGGATGACAATGCATCGGCATCGGCAGTCTGCTGCAACTCCCGCAGGCGATTTTCGGAATCGGCAAGAAAGGTATCCAGCAGTTCCGGATAGCTGTCTTCCATCACTTCCCGCAGCGCGCTTAGCGCCTCGTGGTCCACATGTGTATCAGCCACTTGTTCACTCCTTGATCAAGAATGCGCGGATTATGCCAGAGCCTCCCAGAAAAACTCCACGCGAGCACTGCGACCATCGTCCGACCAGCTCGGGTTTTTGCTCAACTGCCGGATCAGACTGACACCGCGTCCCGACAGACGGACATCGTCGAGCGGCTGTTCCATCACGCGCGAGACATCGAATCCCTGGCCGCTGTCCTCGACCCGCACCACCAGACAACCGCCCTCGCCTTCCGGCCGCACCTGCAAATGCACGCGCACGTAACCGTCCTGCAAGGCCTCGAGGCGCGCATTGCGCTGCTCGTAATAACGGGCGAAACCTGAGGCATCGCGCTTGAGGCTCGAATCCAGACCCAGCACGCCATGTTCCAGCGCATTGGAATAAAGCTCGGCCAGCACGCTGTACAGTGCGCCACTCTGCGCCCGCAAGCCATGCACCTCAAGCAGCAACTGCAACAGGTAAGGCAGCGGATTGAAGCGTTTGAGCGTGGCACCGCGAAATTCGAAGCTCACCGACCAGTCCAGCGGACAGGACTGGCCACTGTCGGAATACACCGGCGCCGTTGGATTGACCTGCGCCATTTCCAGCAGGCTGACCTCGACCATGCTCACATCGTCCCGGGCCTGGCCGCGAAAGTCCTGCAACGCCTGCTCGATTTCCTCGAACAGCCGATCCGGCTGGCGATTGGCGGCGAACACCTTGTGCAAGCGCTCGACACCGAACAACTGATCGTTGGCATCGCAGGTGTCGATGACCCCGTCCGAGAGCAGGAATACCCGGTCACCCACCGCCATCGGGTGAACCTCGGTGCGGTCATCGAAGGTCTGCGGGCTGAGCACCCCCAACGGCAAGTGGCGTGCCGCCAGCGGCGTACGCTCCCCGGTGGCGAGGCAATGCAGATAACCGTCAGGCATGCCGCCGTTCCAGACCTCCACCGAACGTCGCTGAAAACTCAGGCACAACAGCGTGGCGCAACAGAACATGTCCACCGGCAGGATGCGCTTGAGCTTGGCGTTCATTTCCCGCAGGGTCTCGGGCAGACCGTAACCTTTGGCGGTCATGCCATAGAACACTTCGGCCAGCGGCATCGCGCCGACGGCCGCGGGCAATCCATGACCGGTGAAGTCACCGAGCAACACATGCATGTCGCCGGACGGGGTGTACGCGGCCAACAACAGATCGCCGTTGAACAGCGCATAGGGCGATTGCAGGTAACGGATGTTCGGTGCGCTCAGGCAACCGGAATGCGCGACCTTGTCGAATACGGCCTTGGCGACCCGTTGCTCGTTGAGCAGATAGTCGTGATGCCTGGCGATCAGGTCGCGTTGCTGAAGAACCGTGGCCTGCAAACGCCGCAAGCGATCCATCGCCTTGATTTTGGCGGCGAGGATCACCTGGTTGTAAGGCTTCGCCAGAAAGTCGTCACCGCCGGCCTCAAGGCAACGGGCCAGGGCTTCACTCTCGGTCAGCGAAGTGAGGAAGATGATCGGCACCAGGCTCTCACCCGCCAGCTTCTTGATCTGCCGCGCGGCTTCGAACCCGTCCATCACCGGCATCATGGCGTCCATCAGCACCAGATGCGGCTTTTGCCGGATAAACGCCTCGACCGCCTCCGCACCGTGGGTGGCCGTCAGCACTTCATGCCCCTGACGACGGACGATGGTCGACAACAGCAGCCGGTCGGCGGCACTGTCTTCGGCGATCAGGATTGTCAGCGGCTCTTGCGGCTGCATGGCCGTCAACTGATGTCGAACAGTTTGTCGAAGTTGGAGATGGCGAGGATTTTCTTCACGTCGGAACTGCTGTTGACCACGCGAATTTCCGAGTCGTCGCCACCGACGTGATCACGCAACAGAAGCAGCATGCCGAGTGCCGAACTGTCGAGATAAGTCGCCTCCTTGAGGTCGACAATCACCGACTCGGGCTGCTCTTTTTCGTAGGATTGGCGAAATTCCTGATGTTTGGCGAAATCGAATCGCCCCTTGACCGAAATCGTCAATTTTTTCTTGTCCGCAGAGACTTCTGTAACGACTGACATGTACTGGCTTCCTTGTCATTGACGAACGTGTACAAGGTTTAGCACTTGGAGGGGCCATGGGCAAGGCGCGATGGCGTCGGGATTTGTGCGAGATCTGCCCGTCAAAACGCCTCGTGGCGCGGCAAACGCTGGGACAATTCGTCCAGCAGCTTCTGTTCGCGCTTGTCTTCGGCGCGCTGCGCTTCTTCCATATAGCGTTGTACAAGCTTGCGCAGACCTTCGACCCGGGCGAATGCCTGCTGCCAGGCATCACGAGCCTTGTCCAGGTTGTTCTGGTGCCATTGCAGGCTCTGGCGCTGCTGATCGACAGCGGTGTCGAGTTGCGCGAGAAAGCCCTGAAAACCGAGCAGCCATTGCCCGGACACGCCGGTGCTGCCACGCACGATCCATTGTTCGGAGTAATCCAGACGGAAGGCATGCAAGTCGGCGAGTTTGCTCTCGGCCACTTTCACCTGCCCCTGAAAATAACCCAGGCGCTGCACGGCGGTTTTCTCGGCCTTCTCGGCCATGTCCACCACCGGCGCCAGACGCGCGGCTCGACTCAGGGCCATGACGGATTACCCGCCGGCCGCCGGGGCGAAAATCGTGCTGAGGTACGCCTCGCTTTCACCCAGACTGATGTTGTCGTTGAGACCCTGACGCAGATACCTGACCAGCTGCGGTTGAAGGGAAATGGCCGTGTCGGTTTCGCGGTCGCCGCCCGCGACATAGGCGCCGACGCTGATCAGGTCGCGACTCTGTTGATAGCGCGACCACAGCTGCTTGAAGTATTGCGCGCGAGTCATGTGTTCCGGCGACACCACCGCCGGCATCACCCGACTGATCGAGGCTTCGATATCGATGGCCGGGTAATGACCTTCCTCGGCCAGCCGCCGCGACAGCACGATGTGCCCGTCGAGTACACCCCGCGCGGAGTCGGCGATCGGGTCCTGCTGGTCATCGCCTTCGGACAATACGGTGTAGAACGCGGTGATCGACCCACCGCCCTTCTCCGCGTTACCGGCGCGCTCCACCAATTTCGGCAGTTTGGCGAATACCGACGGCGGATAACCCTTGGTCGCCGGCGGCTCGCCGATGGCCAGGGCGATTTCCCGCTGGGCCTGGGCGAAACGGGTCAGGGAATCCATCAGCAACAGGACGTTCTTGCCCTTGTCACGGAAATACTCGGCGATCCGCGTGCAATACATCGCCGCGCGCAGACGCATCAGTGGCGCATCGTCCGCCGGCGACGCCACCACCACGGAACGCTTGAGGCCTTCTTCACCGAGGATGTGCTCGATGAATTCCTTAACCTCACGACCCCGCTCACCGATCAAGCCGACGACGATGATGTCGGCTTCGGTGAAGCGGGTCATCATGCCCAGCAGCACCGATTTACCGACACCGGTACCGGCGAACAGGCCCAGACGCTGACCACGACCGACCGTCAACAAACCGTTGATGCAACGGATGCCGACATCCAGCGGCACGCTGATCGGGTCACGGTTGAGCGGGTTGATGGTCGGGCCGTCCATCGGCACCCAGTCTTCGGCCTTCATGCCGCCCTTGCCGTCCAGCGCACGTCCGGCGCCGTCCAGCACGCGACCGAGCATGCTCATGCCCATCGGCAGGCGACCGGTGTCAGCCAGCGGCACCACACGGGCGCCCGGCGCAATGCCGGCCACGCTGCCGACCGGCATCAGGAACACCTTGCTGCCGGAAAAGCCCATGACTTCGGCTTCAACCTGGGACGGGTGATAGGTGTCGTCGTTGATCACCATGCAGCGGGTGCCCATGGCGGCGCGCAGGCCTTCGGCTTCGAGCGTCAGGCCGACCATGCGCAGCAGGCGCCCTTCGAGGATCGGCGCGCCGGCGATTTCGGTGGCCTCGGCGTAAGTGCTCAGGCGCTTGGCGAAACTGGTGCGTTCAAGGCGCATCGGGGGCGTCCGCGAGCGGCTCTTCTGCGACCGGTGCCGGTTTTGGCGACTCCGGCAGGTCCAGGCTCAGGTCCGGCGCAGCCGGGTGCAGGGCCTGTTCGTGCAACTGGTCGAACAGCTTGGCCATGACCTGGCTGACGCGGGTTTCGATGCTGGCGTCGATCCGGCTGTGATCGGTCTCGACCCGGCAACCGCCCGGCAGCAGCGATTCATCCTCGACGATGCGCCAGGTTTCCTCATGACGTTCGCGCAAGGCTTTGACCTGTTCGAAATCCTGCGGATTGACGTACAGCCGCACATTGCCCACGCCCAGCGGCAACAGCTTGAGGGCGTCGCGCATGACGTGTTCGATCTGCGTCGAGTCGATGGCCAGTTCGCGCTGGATCACCTGACGGGCGATGTGCTGCACGAGGTCGACCAGCGACTTTTCAATCTGGGTGTCTTGCTCGGCGATGGGTTCGAAGAGGTGGCCCATCAGTTGCTCAAGGCTGTTGACCTTGGCCGTCAGGACCACTTCGGCTTCCTGGCGCACCTTGAGGGTGGCGCTGTGAAAGCCTTCCTTTTCGCCGATGGCGAAGCCCTCGTTGTAGGCTTCCTGACGGATGCTTTCGAGTTCTTCCAGAGTCAGTGGCTGGACCTCTTCCAGCGGCACTTCTTCCATTTCCGGCGGTTCAGGCTCCGGTTCCGGCTCGGGCTCCGGTTTCGGCGGGTCGAAGCTGGGCAAGGCCCAGGTATCGAAGCCGCGGACGTCCCGGGCACGGATCAGGTCCGTCACATCGTCGTCATGCTTGTCCATGGGCTTAGATCATTTCCTCGCCGCCCTTGCCACCGAGCACGATTTCTCCGGCTTCGGCCATACGGCGGGCGATGGTGAGGATTTCCTTCTGCGCGGTCTCCACGTCGCTGACGCGCACCGGGCCCTTGGCCTCGAGGTCGTCGCGCAGCAGTTCGGCGGCACGCTTGGACATGTTCTTGAAGATCTTCTCCTTGACGCCTTCGTCCGAACCCTTGAGGGCCAGCACCAGCACATCGGAAGACACTTCGCGCAACAGCGCCTGGATTCCGCGGTCGTCGACATCGGCCAGGTTGTTGAACACGAACATGAGGTCTTCGATCTGACCGGACAGGTCTTCGTCGACTTCGCGGATCGAGTCCATGAGCTGGCCTTCGATCGAGCTGTCGAGGAAGTTCATGATGTCCGCCGCCCGCTTGATGCCACCCAGGGTGGTGCGCGAGGCGTTCGAGTTGCCGGAGAACTGCTTCTCGAGGATCTGGTTCAACTCTTTCAGCGCGGCCGGCTGTACGGTGTTCAACGACGAGACGCGCAGGATGATGTCCAGACGCACCTTGTGGTCGAAGTTGCCCAGCACTTCACCGGCCTGATCCGGGTCGAGGTACGCGACCACGATCGCCTGGATCTGCGGGTGCTCGTAACGGATCACGTCGGCAACGGCGCGCGGCTCCATCCATTTCAGGCTGTCGAGGCCACTGGTGTTGCCGCCCAGCAGAATGCGGTCGATCAGGCCGTTGGCCTTGTCTTCACCCAGGGCCTGGGTGAGCATTTTGCGCACGTAGTCGTCGGAGCCGACGCCCAGGCTGGTCTGGTCGCCGACGATGTCGACGAACTCGCTCATGACCTGCTCGACCTGCTCACGGTGGACGTTGCCCATCTGGGCCATGGCCACACCCACACGCTGGACCTCTTTGGGGCCCATGTGGCGCAGCACTTGTGCGGCATCGGTCGAACCCAGGGACAGCAGCAGGATCGCGGCTTTATCGACCCGGGACAGTTTGGCGACGGCGGCTCGGTTATCACTCATCTGCGTTAATCCACTCTTTCACGACCTGGGCCACACGACCCGGATCTTCTGCCACCAGACTCTTGATTGCGTTCAACTGAGCGTCATAACCCTCGCTCGGGCTCGGCAGCAGGATGCTGGTCGGGCCGCCGAGGCTGACGCGATCGTTGGACAGTTCACCATCCAGACCGCCCATGCCACCGAGTTCCATGTCGCCGCCCAGACCGGCCAGCTCCTTGCTTTTGCCGCCACCGGTGATGTTGTTGAGCACCGGACGCAGCACGCCGAACACCAGCACCAGGATGAACAACACGCCCAGCACTTGTTTGACGATGTCCCAGAACCATGGCTGGGAGTAGAACGGAATGTCGGCGATCACTTCGCCGCGCTCGGCGGAGAACGGCATGTTGATCACGCTGACGCTGTCGCCACGGCTGGCATCGAAGCCGACGGCGTCCTGCACCAGACGGGTGAAGCGCGCCAATTCGTCGGCGCTCCACGGCGCACGGGTGGTTTCGCCGTTGGCCGGGTTGATCTTGACCTGATCGTCCACCACGACCGACACCGACAGGCGATTCAGGCGACCCTGCTGCTGTTTGGTATGGCTGATGGAACGGTCGAGCTCGAAGTTCTTGGTGGATTGTTGACGCTTGTCCGCCGGGTACGGCGCGAGCATTGGCTGGCCGGTGGCCGGGTCCATGATCTGCTGACCGTTGGCATCAACCAGTGGCTGGCCAGGTTGCACCATGCTCGCCGGGGCCGCTGCGCCACCGGTGGTTTGCGGTGCCGAAGCCGGCGACGGCGGCTGGTTGCTCAGGGCACCCGGCACACCTTGCGGGCCATTGCTGGCGGTGCGTTGTTCGTTGACCGACTGCTCGCTGCGCAGGGCCGGTTGATCCGGGTTGAACTGCTCGGCGGTCGATTCGACGGCACTGAAATCAATGTCGGCCGAGACTTCAGCCTTGTAGCGATCGTTGCCCAGTACCGGTTGCAGAATGTTGTGCACACGCTGGGTCAGCATGCTTTCCATGCGGCGGCTGTAATCGAACTGCTTGCCGGCCATGGTCATTTCGGCGTTTTCCGCCTGATCCGACAGCAGGTTGCCCTTCTGGTCGACGACGGTGATCTGCGATTTGCTCAGCTCGGGAACGGAGGTTGCCACGAGGTTGATGATGGCAACCACCTGGCCAGGCTCCAGCGAACGACCGGAGTACAACTCGACCAGTACCGAAGCGCTTGGCTTGCGTTCGTCACGCACGAACACCGAACTTTTCGGGATCGCCAGGTGAACGCGCGCGCCCTTGACGTTGTTCAGGCTGGAAATGGTGCGGGCCAGCTCACCTTCGAGGCCGCGACGGTAACGGGTCGCTTCCATGAACTGGCTGGTGCCCAGCCCCTGTTCCTTGTCGAGAATTTCAAAACCGATGTTGCCGTCGCTGGGAGTGACACCAGCGGCCGCAAGTTTCAGTCGCGCACGGGACAAGTCATCGGCCTTGACCAGCAAGGCGCCGGAGTTCGGTTCGACGGTGTAGGGAATGTCGGCGGAGGCCAGAGTGTCCATGACCTGCTTGGCGTCCATGCCGGCAAGGCTGCCGTACAGAGGCCGGTAGTCCGGTTGCTGCGACCACAGCACCACGGCAAAGCCAATCGCCACGCTCGCGGCCAGGCCGACCAACAGGCCCACCTGACGCAGCACGGTCATCTCGGAGAGGTTTTCCAGGAAGGACAGGCCGAACAGCGGCGGTTTGCCGTCTATCGGGGTGGCCTTGGCCGGAACGTTATCGGCGACTGCTTCTGCCATGACTCAATCTCGTCCTTAAACCGGCATCTGCATGATGTCTTGATAAGCCTGAACCAGCTTGTTGCGCACCTGGGTCAGGGCCTGGAACGACACGCTGGCTTTTTGCGAGGCAATCATCACGTCCGTCAGATCGACGCCGCTCTTGCCGATTTCGAACGCGTTGGCCAATTGACTCGAAGCCTGTTGGGTATCGTTCACTTTGTTGATGGCCTGACCGAGCATGTCGGAAAAGTTGCTGCCTGCCACTTCCGGGACAGCGGAAGTCGATTTCGGCTTCGACATGGCGTCCATTTGCATGGCCTTCATGTCCATCATCAACCGATTAAATTCAATACCTTGGCTCATGGTCTACTCTCTTGGGCGGCCCGCAATTTTTTGACACTCACTCGGCGGGTACTCAGGTGTTAGCAACAACGGTGCCAGCTCATGGGCACCGCTTTCAGAAAAGCCGTTTCAAACGTTTGCGCCACTGGTCAGGTCGCGAACAGGTAGCCTTCGACATCCATGCCCGCATCGCGCATTTGCGCCAGTTTGTAACGCAGGGTGCGCGGGCTGATGCCGAGTTTTTCCGCCGCTTCCTTGCGCCGGCCGCGCTCGGTGCGCAGGGTGTCGATGATCATCTGGAACTCGCGGCGACGCAGGTCATCGCCCAGCGCACCGGCCGAGTCCGCCTCGATCTCGACTTCGCGAATGACCGGTACAACCGGCGCAACCGCCGGCAATGGAGCGAACAGCGCAGGCCCGGAGAGACAGAAATCCTGCGGCTGGATCAACCCGCCCTGCTGGAGAATCAAGGCCCGCTGGACCGCGTTATCCAGCTCGCGCACGTTGCCCGGCCACGGATAACCAATCAGGCACGCTTGCGCCTCGGGCGAAAACTTCGCCATCGCATGCTTCATTTTATTGACGTGTTTGGCCAACAGACGCTCGGCCAGCGGCAGGATATCGGCGGTGCGCTCGCGCAACGGACGCCAGGCCAGGGGAAATACCGACAGACGATAGTAAAGGTCTTCACGAAACCGCCCCGCCGCGACTTCGCCGGCCAGATCCCGGTTGGTGGTCGCCACCACGCGAATATCGAGGGTGATCGGCTTGCGTGCACCGACCCGCTCCACTTCCCGTTCCTGCAACACCCGCAGCAACTTGGCTTGCAAGCCCAGGGGCATTTCGGAAATTTCATCGAGCAGAATGGTGCCGCCGTCCGCCTGTTCGAACTTGCCGGCCTGGGCTGCGATGGCGCCGGTGAACGAGCCTTTTTCGTGACCGAACAGGGTCGCTTCGAGCATGTTGTCCGGGATCGCCGCACAGTTGATCGCAATGAACGGCTGACTGGCGCGATGAGACTGCTGGTGAATGTAGCGCGCCAGCACTTCCTTGCCGGTACCGGACTCGCCGGAGATCAGCACGGTGGAATCGCTGCGTGCGACCCGCGCCGCCAGATCCAGCAATTGAGCACTGGCGGGCTCGACCGCGATCGGCCCTTCAGCGTCGCTGAGACCGAGACTGCCCAGGGCGTGACGCGCTACCAGATCCAGCAGGGCCTTGGGCTCGAACGGTTTGACCAGATAATCCGCCGCCCCCTGGCGCATCGCATCGACCGCGCGCTCGACCGCGCCATGGGCGGTCATCAGCAGCACCGGCAATTGCGGCTGCCGCGCGCGCAGCAAGCCGAGCAATTGATGGCCGTCCATGCCCGGCATGTTGACGTCGCTGACCACCAGACTGAACGCTTCGCGCTCGACGGCCTTCAGCGCCTCTTCGGCCGAACCCACTGCGTGGTAGTCGTGGCCGGCCAACAACAGCGTATCGGCCAGCGCCTCGCGCAACGAGCGGTCATCCTCGACCAGCAGAACCTTGATGCCCATGACCTTCACTCAGCTCCCTGTACAGCAGAAAACAACGGCAGGATGACCTGCGCGCACGTACCGCGCCCGACCCGCGAACGCAGCTGCAATTCTCCCTGATGCGCACGCGCCACGGCCTTGACCACGGTCAGGCCCAGGCCGGTGCCGGTGACTTTGGTGGTGAAAAAGGGCTCGCCCAACCGCGCCAGCACTGCCGCATCGATACCGCTGCCGCTGTCACTCACACACAGGCGCAAGGTGTTGTCGCGGGTATAGCAATGCACCTTCAGACGCACCTCGCCGGCACTCGCCTGAATCGCGTTTTCAATCAGATTGAGTAACGCCCCGACCAGCGTGTCGCGGTTGCACAGCAACTCGCCGGCGTGGCTGTCGCACTGCCAGCGAATCGGCAGATCCTGCACATGGGTCAGCGCCGCAGCCTGTAACGACTGCATCAAGGCGCCGGGCGTGACGCGGTCGGTCAACGGCAGCTCACCGCGAGCGAACACCAACATGTCGCGCACCTGATGCTCCAGCTCGTGCAGGCGCTCCTTGAGGCGCCCGGCAAAACGCTGCTGGGTGGCGACCGGCAATTGCTGCTCGGTCAAATGACTGGCGTATAACAATGCAGCGGACAACGGCGTGCGAATCTGATGAGCCAGCGATGCGACCATCCGCCCCAGGGACGACAGTCGCTCGTGGCGGGCCAACTGATCCTGCAAGTGACGGGTTTCAGTCAGGTCGTTGAGCAGCACCAACTGCCCCGGCTCGGCATCCAGCGAGCGGGTGGCAATCGACAGGCGTCGACCGTTTTTCAAGGAAATTTCGTGGCCGTCATCTTCACGGGGCGCGAAGCAACGGGCGATGACATGGCGCCACAACTCACCTTCCAGCGGCAGGCCAAGCAATTCGATGGCGGCGGGATTGGCCTCGCACACGATGCCGTGACCGTCGATGACGATGACGCCACCGGGCAACAGATCGAGAAGGTTTTGCAGACGGTTGGCCAGCCGTTCTTTTTCCGCCAGTTCCTGCATGCGCTGGGCGCTGACTACGGCCAGCTCACCCTTGAGCTCGGTAACCCGGGCTTCGAGCATGCTGTAGGAGTCGGTCAGCTGGCTGGACATCTGATTGAACAGGGCGAATGCCTGCTCAAGCCCTTGGCGGCTCGCCTGCTCTACGGACGGCAGTTGCCCCGAGGACTCGGGGACAGAAGACATCTGGGAGGCTTGGGGCATTGTGCTCTCTCGCTTGGCTGACCGTCAGTTAAACGGAACGTTGCGAGGGATGTAGCAATACCCGTGCCTAAAAAAAACCGCTTATAAATGAAGCAGTTGAAAAACAGGCGTCAATCATCCGCCTGTTCATCTCCTTCACGACGGCTCATGCCGTACTTGCGCATCTTCTCCACCAGCGTGGTGCGGCGAATGCGCAGGCGTTCGGCGGCGCGGGCCACGATGCCGTTGGCGTCGTCCAGCGCCTGCTGGATCAAGCCCTGCTCCAGACCACCGAGGTAATCCTTCAGGTCAAGACCTTCCGGCGGCAGCATGGCATTGGCGGTGAAGTCCGGCGTATGGCCGTTGATCGCCACACGCTCTTCCAGATCGCTGCGCAGGCTGTCGACCATTTGCTCGTCTTCGTCGTCGACGTAGCGGAATTTCTTCGGCAGCTCGACCACGCCGATCACCCCGTACGGATGCATGATCGCCATGCGCTCCACCAGGTTGGCCAGCTCGCGGACGTTGCCCGGCCAGCCGTGGCGGCACAGAGACATGATCGCAGCAGAGTTGAAGCGGATCGAACCGCGCTTCTCGTGCTCCATGCGCGAGATCAGCTCGTTCATCAGCAACGGAATGTCTTCGACGCGCTCGCGCAGCGGCGCCATCTCGATCGGGAACACGTTCAGGCGATAGTAGAGGTCTTCGCGGAAGGTGCCGATCTCGATCATGCTTTCGAGATTCTTGTGGGTGGCCGCGATGATGCGCACGTCGACGCTCTGGGTCTTGTTGCTGCCCACGCGCTCAAAGGTGCGCTCCTGCAGCACACGCAATAGCTTGACCTGCATCGGCAGCGGCATGTCGCCGATTTCATCGAGGAACAGCGTACCGCCGTTGGCCAGCTCGAAACGACCGGCACGGCTGGTGATCGCGCCGGTGAAGGCACCCTTCTCGTGACCGAACAGCTCGCTTTCCAGCAACTCGGCCGGGATTGCGCCACAGTTGACCGGCACGAACGGCGCGTCGCGGCGCTTGGAATGGTAATGCAGGTTGCGCGCAACCACTTCCTTGCCGGTGCCGGACTCGCCGAGGATCAGTACGCTGGCGTCGGTGTCGGCCACTTGCTGCATCATCTGACGCACGTGCTGGATCGCGCGGCTGGTGCCGACGAGACTACGGAACAGGTTGGGCTCACGATGACGGCCGCGCTCGCGGGCCTGGTCGTACATCTCGCGATAGACCTGGGCGCGGTGCAGGGAGTCCAGCAGTTTGCTGTAGCTCGGCGGCATTTCGAGGGTCGAAAGTACCCGGCGGCGCTGGTCTTCGGGCAAGTCAACCGAAGAATTATCGCCCATCAGCAAAACCGGAAGGAACTCATCCCAGGTTGAGAGTGTCTTTAACAGGCCCAAAAGCGCACCAGGAGCATTGACCGTCCCGATCAGTACGCAAATGACCTCACGACTAGACGACAAAGAGCCGACTGCCTGCTGCCAGTCATGGCTTCCGCAGGGTAAATTTTCTTCGCCAAGAAAATTCAAGATCACCGCCAGGTCGCGGCGGCGGACGCTATCGTCATCGATCAGCAGAATTTTGGTTTCACGCCACATGCAATAGCAACTTCCCTAGTCAACTCAATGCCCAAAATGAGGGGCAAGCGAGACGCTTGCAGGACACCCTGTGCCTGTAGACGCCTGAAATCTGAAAACAGCCACTAGTTAAGTCAAAAAACCGTGCACAGTCAAATTTATGGCGCACATGTCTGGATTAACTGAGGGTTAATTAACCAAACAGATGGTAAACCTTTGCCGCATTCTGCGCTTGGGTGATCTGCGACATCTCGTCGACTATCGCCTGACGCTCACCCATGGCGACTTCAAGCAGCTGCTTGTACACGTGCAGCAACTCCTCAAGATTGTCCCGCAGCGCTACTTCATCAAGAGACGCCTCACTCATGACATCTTCCATGCAGGAACGGCAATCGAGATCCAGTTGACCGATCGCCTCCCAGTTGCGCTCGGCCAGGGCACCGACCAACGCCACTCGGGTTTCTTCGATTCGCTGCAATACAAGACTCATGATGATCTCCTTAAAACTGAGGAGCAGGCGTAGGAGCAATGGCGTCCCAGCCTTCTTTTACCGTGCTCAACAAGCCGGCAACCTCGTCCAGAATACGCGGGTCGCTGCTGATGTTCGCCTCGGCGAGACGCTTCATCATGTAGATGTAAAGACCATCCAGATCTGCCAGCGTATCCGCGCAATTTTCCAGATCCAGGCCTTCACGCAGGCCACTGACGATGCCAATGGCCTTGCTGATCGACGTGCACTTGGCAGGAATATCCTTGCGCTCGATCGCACCCTTGGCCTGGGCGATACGGTCCAGGCCGCCTTCCATCAGCATTTGCACCAGGCGATGAGGGCTGGCTTCGGACGTCTGAGCCTGCGCACCTACTTTCTGGTATTGCCGAAGGGCTAACATCGGATTCATGTTCTACCTCATTTGCCACAATGACTCGTATGAACAGTGTATCGCCAGCGAGTCGAAAAACTTTAGACCATAAGACAAAAACCCGGCGCACGCTCGAAAGCGTAGCCGGGTTTTTGTCGCTCTTGCATATTACTTCGCGGATTGCTGAGCATTCAGCGAGCTGAAGAACGACGTGATGTTGCTCGCCGTAGCCTTCATTTGCCCTACCAGCAAGTCCATGGCGTTGTACTTGGCAGTCAACGTCTTGGTCAGGTTGGCCACACGCAGATCCAGCGCCAGTTGCTGGGAAGTGAGGTTACGTGTGTTGTTGTTCAGGATAGTCAGGCGCTGATCCAGCAGGCCGGTGGTGGTCTTGCCATCGGCCGAAGCCTTGAGGTAAGGATCCACGGCCTTGCTCATGCGCGCCAACAGACCATTGGTGTCGTTGGTGCCAGTGAACATCTCCTGGACCTTGCCGCTCATGCCCGGAGTAGCCATGGCCTTGTTGAATGCAGTCGTGTCGAACGTCAGGTTACCGGTATTGCGGTCGGTCATGACCCCCAACTGCGACAGATAGGCTATCGGGCTGCCAGCGGTTGCACTCGGGGCGGTAATTTGCCCACGGATATCGGCAACCAGCGAGCGCGCCAGGGAGTCACCGGTGAACGCCGCCTGAACGGTCAGCTTGCCATCTTCGTCCGGGGTCGCCTTGGACAAGGTGTCGATGGTGTTTTTCAAGGTGTTGTAGGCATCGACGAACGCCTGAACCGACGTCTGCAAACCTTTGGTATTACCGTCGACAGTCACCGTGACAGGTGTCGGTGGCGTACCCGGGCTGGCCGTTACCAGGTTCATCGTCAGACCGCTGATAGCACCGGTAACCGTGTTGCTCTTGCTGGTCACCGCCAGACCATCAATGGTCAGCGACGCATCCTTGGCGAGGCCATTGACCGCGCCGGAGTCACCGGCGGCCGGGTTGGAGCCCATCGACTGGGTACCGTCGATTTCCAGGCCGGCAATGCCGCTGACTTTCATGTCGGAGCCGGCGCCAGTCTTGCTCGAACTGATCACCAGGCGCGAAGCACCCGAGCTGTCGGTCACAATGTTGGCGGAAATACCGTTGACGGCCTGAGCCGAGTTAATCGCATCCCGGGTACTCTGCAAGGTGGCATTGGCCGGGATCGTGACATTGTAATCAGTGCCATTCTGAGTGATTTTCAGGGTACCACTCGGAATGGCACTGGCAGCACCGCCGGCAAAGGATGCACTGGCTATTTTCGAGCCGGTAGCCAGATTATTCACAACAACACTGTAAGTACCCGAGACGGCGGTGTTATCCGCAGAAACCCCCAGAACGGCCGGAGTGCCCGAAGTTGCCGTGTAACCGGCAAACGCTGGATTGGTCTTGCTGCCCAGATTGGTCATCGCGGTCTGGAATGCGGTCAGCGCACTCTTCAACGTGCCGATACCGGAAATCTTCAGCGTGTTGGTTTTAGTCGCATTATCGATCTGCGTCTGCTTCGGCGACTTGTCGGCATTGACCAGCGCAGTAACGATTGCACCGATGTCCAGGCCGGAGCCCAGGCCCGAACCCGGTAAAATTGGACTTGCCATGTGCATCTCCCTTGGGGTTGTTGCCAGTCTTTTGACCCTTGCCGGCGCCTAAAGAACTTCAAACACTATTCATGCCAGTTATCAGACTTTGGCGTCGAACAACACGTGACTTGCGTTGGCGAGGCTGTCTGCCAGCTTCAGGGCTTCTGCGGAAGGGATCTGTCGTACGACCTCGCCCGTCTCGCTTGCGATCACCTTGACGATGACCTTCCCGGAATGCTCATCGATCGAGAACTCCAGATTGCGCTTGATCGACTGAACGAACTTCTCGATCTCCTGCACCGCCAGCTTCAGCTTGTTTTCATCGGCTTCCTGGCTCTTTTTCGAGGCAGGAACCGCTTCAACGGTCTGAGGCTTCGTTTCCACCGGCTTGTCAGCAACGGTATTGGCTGGCTTGGGAGCCGGATAAGACACGTTAAGCTTGACGCTCATGTCCATGCTCATCACCTCATAACGTAAAAAGCGAGAGAGCACGCAAGCGCACTCCCCCGCTAAAACTCATTCCGAAATTACTGAAGCAGCTTCAGTACAGCGGAAGGCAGTTGGTTGGCTTGGGCCAGAACAGAGGTCGAAGCCTGTTGCAGGGTTTGCTGCTTGGTCAGGTTAGCAGTCTCTGCGGCGAAGTCGGTATCTTGTACGCGACCTTGTGCAGCAGTGGTGTTCTCGGTGATGTTCTGCAAGTTCTGGATGGTGCTGGTCAGGCGGTTTTGCGAAGCACCCAGGCTGGCACGAGTTGCACCGATTGCAGCGATAGCGGCGTCGATTGCAGTGATCGCGTTGTCGATGTTCTGCGCAGCAGAACCAGCACCAGTACCCGAAGTACCGGTCAGAACTACAGTACCGCTACCTACGGACAGGCTGACGGCGTCGAACTTGGAGCTCAGTACCAGGTCGATGTGGTTAGCCGAACCGGTGTTTGCACCCACTTGCAGAGTCACAGTACCAGCCGAACCGTCCAGCAGGTTTTTGCCGTTCAGGTTGGTAGCGGCCGAGATACGGGTGATTTCGTCAGACATCTGAGCGAATTCAGCGTTGGTAGCGGTCTGGTCAGCAGTACCGTTGGTACCGTTACGTGCTTTAACAGCCAGTTCACGCATACGCTGCAGAATGTCGGTCGAAGCTTGCAGAGCGCCTTCAGCGGTCTGGGCAACGGAGATACCGTCGTTGGCGTTCTGGATTGCCTGGGTGTTACCGCGGATCTGGGAAGACATACGGTTGGAGATCTGCAGGCCAGCGGCGTCGTCTTTAGCGCTGTTGATTTTCAGGCCGGAAGACAGGCGCTGCATCGAAGTCGACAGAGCGTCGGAAGCGCGGTTCAGGTTTTTCTGAACGTTCAACGACGTGGTGTTGGTGTTTACTGTTAAAGCCATGACGAATTCCTCGTTGGTTGGGTACTGCGGCTTCCGGCCCTGGCAACCGCCGGGTATGGCCTAGAGAACCTTCGTAATAGTTATCGTCGGGTTTGCAGGTTGCTTGAGGGCTTTTTTGAAAAAATTTGCCATCAACCTGCCACCCCCAAGAAAACAAAGACTTAGTAGCACTTTACCTTCGAAAAAATGACGTCATAAAACCGTCCGTGGCGCAAACCTGCGGGCCAGTGCTGTCGGCTTTTCTCAAGCCGCAGAATTTTCCAGCAACCCGATCAATTCGTACTCCATGAAATCGGCGAGCCCGAGCCAGTCCTGGCACTCCTGACATTCGAGCATTCGCGTGAGCACTTGCGCCCACGACTGCTGGATATCCGGCGAAGCGGACACCAGCAATTGCTGTGCACCTTCGAATACATCCACCATCTCCAGCGCCGCTTCGACATCGCGCCCCAGGCGAAACAGGCCGGCGCACCGCCGGCATTCGTCGATACAGCCTTGCAGCGCACTCATTGCACGAACTCCTGATTGAAACGCGTCCCGGCAATCAACGCACCTGCGCGGCTACTGTTGAAAAACTCGACGTGCGGCTGACTGGCGATGTATCGCTCCAGCACACACAGATAACCGCGAAAATTGAGCTGCGTACTGACACGCTCGCCGAAGCCGTCACGCACCCAGTGTCGCGCCTGATTCACCGAGGGGCCCAGGTCACCGTCACTCCAGCCGGCGTGGGTCTTGTTCATCGGGAAGGCAAAATCGGCGCCGAACAGCGTGATCCGCGCCGCGCCCATCTTCACCGCCAGATCCACCGCCGGATGAATCACACTGCCGCCCACATGCAGCAGCGCTCTTGGGTGCTGCTCACGCAACGCCGCATAGACCGGACTCAGCGAATAACCGCCGTAGCGCTTGCCCTTCCATGCCCTCAACACCTCAGGGTCGCTCATCGGCAAATACACCAGCGGGATGCCGTCGGACTCTTCAAAGGGCAAATGCCGGAAGCTGATGCGCTGGTCGATGCTCACCACGTAGTCGGGCACGATCCCGTGCTCACGCAGCGGGCGGTAAGCGGTATCGACACAGATGAACAATGGACGCCCGGCCCGCTCGCGAATCGCGGCCAGTCGCTCGAAATGCTGCTCAAGGGTCGGTCCGGTGCCGATCACATAAATCTCCCGACCGGCACAGGTACCGAACAACGTCGCCACATCATCGTCAGCGAGCAATACCGGCAAGCAATCCTGCAGACGCTGTTGAATGAACGGTGACTGCGGATCGAATTCACGGTTGTTGAAGCTCAGGTGCACTTCACTGACCAGTCGATCACGAATCTTCGCGTTGAAATCATCGGCCAGCAGCATTTCGGCAGGCAATGCGAAGAACGGCGTGCAGATGTCGGGCAGGTCGCCGGCGTAGAGCAATTCAACCCGCGAATCCTGCAGCCACTCACGCTGATCGAGCAGTTGCAGCACCAGAGCAAACAGCGCGCCATTGAGGATGTGTACGTAAAGTCGCTCAAGCCCGGCGCGCTCCAGCAGCACCGTGGGCAGATCTCCCAGGCCGGTGCCGTAGACGTGCAGCTGCGGCTTGTCCGCCGGCAGACTGGCGGCCTGAATCTGCGCCTCCCGGACACGATCATGACGACTGGTGAGCTGAATGCCGCCGATGCTCAGCGTCGAGCCCAGCCCTTGCGTCAGTTCGGCCTCGATCGCCGAACTGTCTTCGTTCAGCAATCGTGCGAACAGCGCCGGCCAGCGTCGTTCGATGACTTCAGCGTTGGCCTGGAAAAACTCGCTCATGGCGCCTCGCGCTCCCTTCAGGCAAAAAAATAGCGTTCAAGGTTACCCCTTGAACGCTCTTTTTGTATCCGTCGTTTTTGGTGGATTCAAGGACGATAGATAATCGCCGAACCCCACGACAGTCCGACACCGAAACCACTGATCGCGATGCGATTCCAGTCGGAATCAAGCACGTGCTTCTCCAGCAGCAACGGCACGCTGGACGACACGGTGTTACCGGTCTCGACCATGTCCTTGATGAACTTCTCCGGCTCGCCTTCGAAGCGCCGCGCCACGGCGTCGACAATCGCCGCACTGCCCTGGTGGATGCAGAAGGCATCGATGTCATCGGCCTTGAGACCGGAATCGTCGAGCAGTTCGTGAAGATGCGCCGGGACTTTGAGCAGCGCGAAGTTGAACACCTGACGCCCGTTCATGAAGAACACGCCATCGGTCACCTTCAGGTGCGGTGCGCCGGAACCGTCGGTGCCGAACTTGGCCTTGCCCAGCGCCCAGACCGGATCTTCGCCCATCCAGGTCGCGGTGGCGGCGTCGCCGAACAACATGGTGGTGTTGCGATCTTCCGGATCGACGATCTTCGAATACGGGTCAGCGGTGATCAGCAGACCGTTTTTCAGGCCGGCGGCTTCCATGAAGCCCTTGATCGCGTAGATGCCGTAGACGTAACCGGAGCAGCCCAGGGAAATATCGAACGCCGCGACATGGGTCGGCAGGCCAAGCTTGTCCTGCACGATTGCAGCAGTATGCGGCAAGCCTTCTTCGTCACCGTTCTGGGTCACGACGATCAGCGCATCGATGGATTCACGTTTCAGCTCAGGGTTGTTGGTAAACAGCGCATTGGCCGCTTCAACGCACAGATCGGACGTTTCCTGTTCTGCGTCTTTACGTGGCAGGAAGGCCGAACCGATCTTGCCGAGGATGAATTCTTCATCCTTCTCGAATTTTGCACCTTGTGCGTAATTGTCCACGCCGGCTACAGGAACGTAGCTCGCAATGCTTTTTATGCCAATCATTACGGCTTCCCAATAATAAACAGCCCAATACCACCGCTCGCAAGGATTCGAGGGGCGCCGACAAACAGAAAAACGGCCGCCACAAAGGGCAGCCACGGGGAGCGCAAAGGGCTATCACTGGAACCGATAACGGGCCAGGCGCCATCTCCCCGGTCAATACAATACAGTGAAGATGCGCGTTATGACTCGCAGGTCACGCTATTTTGCCGAATCGGTGCAGATCGGGTTATTCGACCAGCGACCAGTCCAGTGGCGTGCCGCGTTTGATCGGCGCGCGCGCGCGGCGGCCGAGGACGGCATCGGCGTGCTTGGGCGGCAGACCGAGACCGGGACGAATGGCGCGCACATTGGTCGCCGTAAAGGGTTCACCGGCCGCCATATCGGCCGTGACGTACAGCGACCGACGGTAAACCAGCGACTTCTGCTCAGCCTCGGTCACGCCGTAATGCACCTGGCCCATGGCCTGCCAGGCGCGTTCGGTCTCGACCACCAGGCTGGCCAGCTCCGCCGGTTCCAGTGAGAAACTGGCGTCCACGCCACCGGCTGAACGGTCGAGGGTAAAGTGTTTTTCCACCACCGTGGCGCCGAGGGCCACCGCCGCCACCGATACGCCGACACCCATCGAATGATCGGACAGCCCGACCTCACAGCCAAACAGCTCACGCAAATGCGGAATCGTACGCACGTTGCTGTTGATCGGCGTCGCCGGGTAAGTGCTGGTGCATTTGAGCAGTACCAGATCCTTGCACCCGGCCTCGCGGGCAGCGCGTACGGTTTCGTCGAGCTCGGCGATGCTGGCCATGCCGGTGGAAATGATCAGCGGTTTGCCGGTCGCTGCGACACGGCGAATCAACGGCAGATCGGTATTCTCGAAACTGGCGATCTTGTAAGCCGGCACATCGAGGCTTTCGAGGAAGTCCACGGCGCTGTCGTCGAACGGCGTCGAAAACGCGAGCATGCCCAGTTCCCTGGCCCGGGCGAAGATCGGCGCATGCCATTCCCAGGGTGTGTGAGCCTTTTCATACAGATCGTAGAGCGAGGTACCGGCCCACAGACTGTTCGGATCCTTGATGAAGAATTCGCCTTCAGCCAGATCCAGGGTCATGGTTTCGGCGGTGTAGGTTTGCAGCTTCAAGGCATGCGCGCCGGCCCTGGCCGCCGCTTCGACAATCTGCAAGGCGACGTCCAGCGACTGGTTATGGTTGCCGCTCATTTCAGCGATGATGAACGGCGGCGCATCGGCACCGATCTGGCGGTTGCCGATCTTGAAACTGCTCATTGACGGGATTCCTTCAAAACCTTGGTGAACGCACAGGCACTCTGAGTGAACCCGGCGTCACGAAAAACATTCATCGAGGGCCGATTGGCCGGCAACACCTGGGCGGTGATGGCGGTCATCTGTGGCCAGTGCGCGGATACAAAATCTTCACCCTGCGCCAGCAGCGCCCTGCCCCAACCCAGACCGAAACGCCCCTCGAGCAGATACAGCGAAACCTCTGCCTCAAAGCCGCGCAAATCGTAGCGCAGGACACCGACCGGGCCGTCATCTGCTTCGGCCACCAGCAACAACCGCTGAGGATTGCGCAGGCTCGCACCCAGCCAGTTCAGATGTTGCGACCAATCGATCACGCCGCTGTCCAGTGACCAGCGGCGCACCGCCTCGGCATTGCGCCCGTCAAACAACAATTGCGCGTCATCCGGCGTCGCCAGGCGCAACTTGAGCACTGCACCGGCCAGTGCCGCCGCTACCCGCAACGCACCGCGCCCGTCGACCAGTTGTCGTGAACGCTCGGCCAGGCTCTGACGCAGATAAAAATTGTCGACGACAAAACCGATGGCATCACGCAGTTGCTCGACACTCACCAGCTCTCGCGCGCCCATAAACACATGCGCTCCGGCCGCCGCCATCACCTCGCCGTTGGCCTGCTGGTTGTTCGACACCGCGATGCAGATCGTCGGCAGGCCCAGAGCTGCACGCTCCCAACTGGTGCCGCCGCCGGCACCGATAAACAGGTCGGCCTCGGTCATGCGTCGATGAAAATCGCTGACGAAACTGTGCAGCCGCCAGTGTGGTCGCGTTTCGGCCAGTGCCTGCATTTCTGCCCAGGCCGGGTTGTCGGCACCGGCGACGAAATCCACTTCAAGCGCCGAAAAGTCCGCCAGCGCCAGCATCGCGTGATGGGTCTGGCGCGCCGCATCGAAGCCGCCGAAATTCACCAGCACCCGGCGCGCCACCGGTTTGATCTCGATGGCCGGGCCGCTGAATTCTTCACGCAGCATGGCAAAGCGCGGGCCGAGCAGCGTCCGGCAACCGGCCGGCAGCAGCGGCTGATAGTTTTCGCTGAGCCCGGAAAGGTTCTGATTGAGCAGCAGATCCACGCTGTAGCGCCGGGTCGCCAGATCGTCGACGGCGGCGATCCTTGGGGCAAAACGACGGGCAGCGGTCTGCCAGTGATGATCGAGGCCGTAATGGTCGGCGATCACCCAGTCAAACTCAGGCTGCTCTTCCAGTTGCATTGCCAGCGCATCGATATCCGCCTGCCACGGCAGCATCGATTCGATGGCCTGCTCCGGGTCTTCACCGGCATAGCGATCCGGCAACGCGAAGGTCTCGAAGCCTTCGCTCTGCAACGCATCGAGCCGATGGCCGGGCAACCGACGGCAGGCGAACGCGACATGGCTGCCTTGCGTGCGCAGTACTCGCGCCAGCGTCAGGCACCGGGCGATATGGCCGCTGCCGATGGTCGGCGAGGCGTCGGCGCGGATCAGTACTCTCATTGCAGCTCTCCGCCAGCCTTGAGGGCGGCGTAAAGGTATTCAGCGCGTTTCCAGTCTTCGACGGTATCGATGTCCTGCACCAGATACCGGGGCAGGATCACCGGCAGGCTGGCCGGCGAATACAACACCTCGCCCCCCAGCCACGCTTCGCTGCGCCCCCAATAGAACTGGCCGGCATCCTGAAAGGCAGCCGGCAGATCCTGTGAACGGGTATTGCGAAATTCGGGGTACAACGCCGTCAACGCACCCTGTCCGTCGAGGGTCAAGGCGCGCTGCACCGGAAAGCCGAAATCGGTGACTGAAAAAGCAAAGGACTTGTCCGGATGCTGCGCCAGCAATTCAAAGCCCTGACGCAGAAACCGCGCCTGCAACAGTGGCGCCGTGGCATACACACAACAGGCGTAATCGAAGGCCGGCAGTTGCTGCAAGGCATGCACGATCACCGCTGCGGTGCCGGTGAAATCATCGGCCAACTGCGCCGGACGCATGAACGGCACGTCAGCACCGTTGGCCCGCGCCACGTCGGCGATCTCTGCATCGTCGGTGCTGACCACCACCTGCTCGAACAACCCTGAATCAAGGGCGGTGCGAATCGAGCGGACAATCATCGGCACACCGTCGAACGGTTTGAGATTCTTGCGCGGGATGCGTTTACTGCCCCCGCGGGCCGGGATGATTGCGACGTTGTTCAAGGACGTTTTTCCAGCAGGAACCAAGTGATGTCGTCCACCGGAAATTGCGGATCGCGGTGATAACCGAAGCCGTAATCCAGCAGTTGCAGATCAGGATAGCGATCGAGCATTTCCCCGGCGAAGTCGCGCTTGAACAGCTTGCCGCTGTTGCCGCGATAGGACACCTCCACCGGCGACGGATTGTAGTACTCGGCGATCAGGATGTAGCGCGAACTCAACTCATACAGTTGCGCATAGGCCGTCGCCAACAGCTCCGGCGCCAGATGGATCAGCACGCCTTTGCTCAGGGTCAGATCGTATTGGCGCTCACGGGGAAAGTCGAACAGCGAGCCGTGCCAGATGTTCGCAATCTCCAGCGCCCGGGCCTGGGCACAGGCGCTGGCGTTGATTTCGACTCCGAACAGTTCGCAGCGCGGCAACAGCTGACGCAATGCCTGCAAGTTGTTGCCGGCATTGGTGCCCAGTTCCAGCAGGCTGTCGATCCGCCCGGCCCGGGTCAGCGCCTTGGCGAACAACGCCAGATTGGCCGCCACCAGTGGCTGGCCGACGTTGCGGTCAACGTACTGGTTGCCGAACTCGCCCTGCCAGAATTGTTCCTGCTCGCTCAGATCACGCATTACCGTTTTCCATCCACCGCCGCGGCGGCAATCATTCAGTCAACCGACGCAATTGCTCGACCACGTAGTCCTGCTGCTGATCGCTCAGCAACGGAAACAGCGGCAGACTGATCGCTTCGGCGTAATAACGCTCGGCTTCGGGAAAGTCGCCCTCGGCAAAACCCAGGTCACGATAGTACGGCTGCAAATGCAGCGGAATGTAGTGCAGGTTCACGCCGATACCGGCGGCGCGCAAGCCTTCGAACACCTGACGGTGACTGAGGCTGATGCGCTCGGTCTGCAAACGCACCACATAAAGATGCCAGGCCGATTCGGCGTCCGGCTGGATGCTCGGCACGGTGACCGGCAGGTACGCCAGCAGACGGTCGTAACGCGCGGCCAGTTCCCGACGGCGTGCAATGAACTCATCCAGTTTTCTCAGCTGCGACAGGCCCAGCGCGGCTTGCAGATCGGTGATCCGGTAATTGAAGCCCAGCTCGACCTGCTGGTAGTACCAAGGGCCGTGGCTGGGCTCGGTCATCTGCTGCGGATCGCGGGTCATGCCGTGGCTGCGCAGGCGTTGCAGGCGCTCGGCCAGTTCCGGGCGATTGGTCAGCACCATGCCGCCCTCGCCGCTGGTGATGATCTTCACCGGGTGGAAACTGAACACGGTCATCGCGGCAAATTCACCGCAACCCACCGGGCGTCCGGCATAGCTTGCGCCGACCGCGTGGGACGCATCTTCGATCACGGTAAAGTTGTAGCGCTCGGCCAGTTCGGCAATCCGTCGCATGTCGCAGCTCTGCCCGGAGAACGCCACCGCCACCAGCACTTTGGGCAGCGTACCGTCGCGTTCGGCAGCATCGAGTTTGTTCGCCAGAACTTCGGCATCGAGGTTCCAGGTCAGCGGATCGATGTCCACGAAATCCACGTCGGCACCGCAATAACGGCCGCAGTTGGCCGACGCGAGAAAGGTGTTCGGCGTGGTCCACAAACGATCACCCGGGCCCAGCCCCGCCGCCACGCAGGCAATGTGCAACGCCGCCGTGGCGTTGCACACCGCCACGGCGAAATCGGCCTGACAACGCTCGGCCATCGCCTGCTCGAAGCGTTCGATGGTCGGGCCTTGAGTGAGCCAGTCGGACTGCAACACCTCGACAACCGCGTCGATATCCGTCTGGTCGAGGCTTTGCCGACCGTAGGGAATCATACCGACAGCTTCGCGTGCAGGTCGGCGATCTGCCCCACCGAGAGGAAGTGCGGGTTGGTGTCGGAGCGGTACTCGAAATCTTCGCCGACCGGCACGCCACGTTCACCGAGTTTGTCCTCGGCAAAATCCACGTCGACGCTGGTAAAACGAATCGACGGCTGGATCGTGTAGTGATCGGCAAATTCCAGGGTCATCCGCGCATCGTCCAGCGGCACCATCAGCTCGTGCAGTTTCTCGCCGGGACGGATGCCGACGTTCTTGTGCGGCAGGTGCTCTGCCATTCCCCGCGCGAGATCGACCACGCGGATCGACGGGATCTTTGGTACGAACACTTCACCGCCGTGCATGCGCGCAAAGCTGTCGAGCACGAATTGCACGCCGTGATCGAGGGTGATCCAGAAGCGGGTCATGCGCTCGTCGGTGATCGGCAATTCGGTAGCGCCATCAGCAATCAGCTTGCTGAAAAACGGCACCACCGAGCCGCGCGAACCGGCGACGTTGCCGTAGCGCACCACGGCGAAACGCGTCTGCTGTTCGCCGGCGATATTGTTGGCCGCAACGAACAACTTGTCCGACAGCAACTTGGTGGCGCCGTACAGGTTGATCGGGCTCGCGGCCTTGTCGGTGGACAGCGCGACGACTTTCTTCACGCCATTGTCGATGGCGGCAGCGATGATGTTTTCCGCGCCGTTGACGTTGGTGCGGATGCATTCGGTCGGGTTGTACTCCGCCGCCGGCACCTGCTTCAACGCCGCGGCATGCACCACGTAATCGATGCCGCGCATGGCCTGACGCAGACGATCGGCGTCGCGCACGTCACCGAGGAAGTAACGCATGCAGGGCGCGTTGAACGTCTGCTGCATTTCGTACTGTTTAAGCTCATCCCGGGAGAACACCACCACGCGCTTGGGCTGGTATTGCTCGAGCAGGCGCGCAATGAACTTGCGCCCGAACGAGCCGGTGCCGCCGGAGATGAAAATCGATTTTCCGTTGAACATGTCTTGAGTCTCGTTCCCTGTCGACCTAGGCGATCAACTGTGCCCAGTTCAGCGAAGCACTGTCGTTCAAAACAAAGCCTTTGCCGATCAGGCTCAGGTTGGCGTTGTAGGCCTGATCCCCGGCGAAAGTCGCCGCCCATTTTTCCTGCAATGCAGCCAGTGCCTGGCCTGCCTGATCGATCTCGCCCTGATGGATGACTTGCACCGATGGCGTCCAGACGGTCAGGTAACCGGCCTGGCCGGCCTTCAGGCACAGGTCGACATCGCTGAAGCCGGCAGCGAACGTGCTGTCGTCCAGACCGCCCAGAGCCTCGAACAATTCTTTGCGCACCATCAGGCATACGCTCGAAACCGCCGAGTAGTTCTGATCCACGGACAACCGGTACAGATAGCCTTCGGCATCGTGTTTCTCGCCGACGAATGCCGAACCGACGCCACCGTTCATGCCCAGGATCAGGCCGGCCTGGCTGACCTTGCCGTCGCGGTCGACCAGTTTCGGGCCAACTACGCCGACTTCCGGACGCAGGGCATGGTTGAGCAGCGAGTCGAGCCAGTTCGGGTTGACCACTTCGGCGTCCGCCGCCAACAGCACCAGGAACTCGCCCTGAGCTTGCTGGCTGGCCGCGTTGCACAGTGCGGGCGTGCTGAGCGATTGATCGGCACGCAGCACACTGACTTTCGGATGCTGATAAGTCCCGAGCCAGTCATTGACCTCGGCCGATTGAGAAGCCTTGGTTGCAATCAGGATTTCGTACTTGTGATAACGGGTGCGCAACAGCACACCTTCCAGGCAACGTTGCAGAGCAGGCAGATCGTCCCCGGCCGCTATAACGATCGACACCAGAGGACGATCGCTGTGGTGATAATCGATCTGGTAAACACCCGGCAGCGCCGACGTGACCTTGGCTTTGTAACCGCGGTTGCCTAGATGACGCAGCAATGCCAGACGCTCATGGGCGTTCTCTTCCAGCTGCGGTGCCTGAGTGATAAGCAGCGGTTCATCGAGGTGCGCCAGGCAGTTCAGGCCACCTTGCTCAATGATGCGCAGTAGCAGGTCGAACTCCAGCGCCTTGCTGAAATCGGCGCGGTAGCCGTCGACTTCCAGCAGCACTTCACGCCGGACCAGCCAGTGCCGCGCCATCAGGCCCGGCAGGCTCAGCAACAGGTCGAGATTGAAGCCCGGACGGAACACGTCCATCAGCGCACCGTTTTCCCGTCGCTGGATCTCGTCCGTGGAAACGGCATTGATGCCGTCGGCATTCATCAACTCCAGGCTGGCGCGCAAGAGGCCGCCGGCGGTGAACTCATCCCCCGCTTCGGCCAGAAGCAACCAGTCGCAAGGCGACTGACGAGCGCTCTGGTTAAGCTTGTCGACAAGATTGTCCGGCGTAACACGGACAAAGTGCAGGGTGTTCTGCGCAGTGGTCGCTGCCGGGGCGTCACCAGTGGTGAACACGACAATGCGGAACGCCTTGGATTGACCTTCGAGCAGGCTGTCGAGGCTGACCTGCAACTTGTCGATATCGTTATCCATGTCCACCAGGAAGATGCCGAACTGCGGGCCACCACCGTTGGCGGCCAGGTGTTCGGTAATCGACGCGATCTGCCCGGCATCCGCCTGACGCGACGCCAGCCACTTGAGCAGACGCCCGGACTGCATCTTGTCGAACACCTGATGATGGTCGGCGACGGTCAACGCTTCCATGCGGGCGATCCAGTCACGCATCGTCTGCGCTTCGTCATCCTCGCCAGACAGTTCCAGTTGCACCGCCAGGCGTTTGGCGACGGTGCGGTTGAACGCGTTGAGGTCGTGGGCCTGCCACAGACGGTCGAGCACACTTTCAGGGGTATCGTTGTTGCGCGCCTCGATCAGATGCGCCTGACGGGCCCACACCCCTTCAAGACCTTCCAGTTGAATGCGGCCGGCCGGCATCGCGTGCAGCATGAATTCAAACTGCGCGAGGCGATCAAAGAACGCCTGGTTGTAGAACGGCATTTCGACGTACTGCAGAGGTCCGAAACGGCGATCCGGACGCTTGAGTTCCTGGTTCCAGGTGGACTGGATAATCAGCTCTGCCGTCAGGGCCCGATTGGTTTGAAGGCTGTCGACCATCGCCTCGAAACTTTTAAGGGCAAAGGCCTTGCCCTGCTCTGCATTCAGATCCTTGATACCTGTCGGCAATCGCGCCAGAAACTCGGCGAAGGCTTCGCGCTCGGCCACCGATTTAGGATCGATGTAAGTCAGCGAGTGGTACACCTCGGTGCTGTGCTCGGAGTTGCCATAGTTGATCTCCCGCACCACATACGGTATCGGCAGGATCCGTGCCTTGGCACTGGCCAGCAGGAAGTAAACATGGCCGATTTCCTGCCACTGGAAACTGGTGCCCGGCGGCAATGCCGAATGCCAGGTTTTCATCAGGTCGGTACGGGTCACCGCATAGAACGGCGGGATGTACTGACTCATGTAGTCCAGGACCCGATCCTGCGCCCGCTCGGACGCATAGTCCTCCTGCACTTTCTTGTCGCGACGGTAGTAGCTCACGCCACCGGCCAGTGTCAGGTACATCAGGCAGTAGCCGTGGCACATGCCGTAGTCGCGATTCGCCTCCAGGAAGCCCACCGACTCGGCGAGCGAATCGTGCAGGATGAAGTCGTCATCGGCTGCCAGCACCATGTATGGCGTGGTCAGTTGCTCCACGCCATAGGCCAGTTTGGCCTGCATGCCCCAATAGGCGAATTGCGGCACGTGGTGGTAATCGACCGAAGAAAAGTCGCCTTCAGGCCGCTCGGCGGTGGAGTCCAGCACCATGATTCTGCAGGGCAGGCTGCTGTAGTACTTGACCGCCCGACGCAGGAACGCCGGACGATTGTGCGTAATCAGCACCACGGTCAACAGCTCGTTGAGCGGTAGCGTCAATTCAGAACCGAACTTGCCTTGCATAACTTCTCTCCACAACCGGCGACTCGCCGAGACAACGCTTTTGTGATGTTGCGAATTAACGAACGCGACGCAGATAGCCGTCCGGCGCCACGGTGATCAGCAGCTTGTTCTGCAGCTGAACATCGATCTCGAAATCCTTGTTCTCTTCCAGGTATTTCCACACGGCGGTCTTCGGGTTGTCACCCGGGCCCCATGGACGATCCGGGAAGAAGTCGGCCGGCATGTCTTCAACCACGGTGTCCATCACCACGCAGTAGCTGTCGACCGAAACCAGTGGCGCGTAGAGGCGCAGCTCTTCGAGCACGTGGTCGTGGGTGTGGTTGGAATCGAGTACCAGAATGACTTTCTTGCCTTCGGCTGCCGCGCGTACCTGGGCAGCGATGGCCGGGTCGATGCTCGAACCTTCGATCATCTTGATGCGCTTGCTCATCGGATGGCTCTCAATGGCTTCGCGGTTGTGCGGGCGGATGTCCAGGTCAATGCCCAGCACTTCGCCGTGACCCTGCAGCTCCAGCAACGAGGCGTAGTAGATGATCGAACCGCCGTGGGCGATGCCGCACTCGATAACCAGATCCGGCTTCACCTGCCAGATGATTTCCTGCATGGCCATCATGTCTTGTGGCAGCTGGATGATCGGACGGCCCATCCACGAGAAGTGGTAGCTGTACTTGTGCTTGGCCGATTCGTTGAAGAAATCCCGGGCCAGGCCGGTGAGTTTCTGGTCGTCACCCTGTTGGGCGATCTGCTCGCGGCATTCGGCTTCGAAAGCTTTGTTGATGCTGTTGTCGGTCATTTTCAAAATCTCAAGGGTCACTGGAACGAAGCGCTGTCGACGGCGTGATAGACGTAACGTCCACCGGTCATCCGCTTGATCTCTTCGAGGTAATTGGAATTCATCACAAACAGGTTGGCGCCCTCGGGCAAAGCGTCCATCGCCTCTTGCGGCGAGGACACCCGGGCGCCGCTCAGGGGCAGGTAACGCCCCTGCTTGGCCGGGTTGATGTCGACCACCCGGTCCACCGCCACGCCGGCGCGTTGCAGGAACAGCGAATAGATCACGCCCTTGGACGAGGCGCCCCAGATCGCCGAACCCTGCTCGGGCGCGCCCTGGATGATCTGCACCGCGCGCTCGAGGCTGGCAGTGAAATCGTCCGGCAATGCCAGGCGCGGCACCGGTTGTTCGGGGGTCAGGCGCAGCGTGGCAAGGTCAGCGACGATGTACAGGTATTGGCCACCGAACAGGTGACCGGCCTCGTGCACGGTGCCGAACATCCGGCGCAGGTCGTCGAGGCGGAAGTAATTGACGTGCTCGTAGAACAGGTCGAACCAGGCGCGGTGTTCGAGGATCCAGTCGAAGCACGGCACTTCGATGTAGATCTGCCCACCGCCCTGATTGGCTTCGGCGATCACCGCCAGAAAGCTCAGCGGATCCTGGATGTGTTCCAGCACGTGACGCAGCACGATGGCGTCCGCTTCCAGGCCCAGACCACGGGTGAACGGGGCCTTGATCACGTCGGCGTTCTCGCCTTCGTAGGCCGGGTCGATGCCGGTGATGCGGTAGCCCAGGCCTTTGAGCAGCTCGAGGAAATAACCTTTGCCGCAGCCGACTTCGATCAGCTCCTGACCCTTGAAGTGCCGGGCAATGATGCCTTCGACATCGCTCAGGTGTTTCTGGAACTGGCCGGAATGGGCCTGCTCGTTCTGGTAGTCGGCGTCGTAGCTGAGTTTGTCGGCATCGAACGCTGCATTGAAGATCAGCCCGCTGCGTTCATCCTGCACCAGCAGCATGTCGGCACTGGCCGATGCCTTGGCCGATTCGGGATCGGCAAAGGTGCGGTTCTGCAACACCGGCAGGTCGGTAACCCGATACAACTCGTGCCTCATTGCGGCTCTCCCAATAACTGTTGCAAGCGCTCGGTCACCGCCCAGAACGCCAGCGGTTCGTGGGTGGGATACGGGTAGTGGCCGAGGTTCAGGGCGATGGTCGCGCCGCGCTCACGCACGCGCTGTTCGACCAGCGCCCGCACCGAAACCGGCTGGCCGCTGGCGCAGTTGAGCGTGCCGTCGAAATCGCGTTTGTGCAGGATCGCGGCGAGGTACGCGGTGGCCGTTTCAATCGCCAGGAAGTCCCGCAGTTGCTCACCCGCCGACATGTTGAACGTCGCATCGCCGGCATCGATTGCCCGGTCCAGCGCCGCCAACAGACTGTTGGGGTTCTGCCCGGCGCCGTGCAGATAGAACAGCCGTGCCCATTGCAGGGTGAACGGATGCTCCTGCTGCAAATTTTGCAGAAACAGGTGCAGCGTGTGCTTGGCCAGCCCGTACGGATTGGCCGGCTGTGCGTCGTTCTGCTCGCTCAGCGGGCCGCTCTGCATGCCGTACTCGAAACAGGTGCCGGTCACCAGAACCTGCTTTACCCCCGCCTCTACCGCGCCTTTGATGAAGCGGTAGTCGGCCATCAGGTTGTGCTCGAAATGGAACAGCGCCCGGTAGTTCGGCAACCCCGGCCAGGCCAGGTGCGCGAGTGCATCGACGCCCTCGGTCAGCGCGCGCGCATCCAGATCCGCCGCGTGAATATCCGCGCTCACGAACTCGACGTCATTGATCCATGGCATGTCCGCGGCTTTTTGTGCATCACGCGCAACCGCCCGCACCGTGCACCCACGGGCCAGCAATGCCGCGACCAGGTGACGACCGACGAAGCCCGTGGCTCCGGTGACCAGGACTTTCACAGCACGCTCAACTCAGGCACGGCGATCACGAAGTGGCCGTCCCACTGACGCACCTGGGCCAGTTGCTGGCTGACTTCATGCAGCAGGTTCCACGGCAGCACCAGCACGTAATCCGGCTTCTCGATATCGATCTGCGCCGGCGCCACGATCGGAATGCGGCTGCCCGGCAAAAACTTGCCCTGTTTGTGCGGATTGGCGTCGGCGACCCAGGCCAGCAGATCCGGCTTGACCCCGGCGTAGTTGAGCAAGGTGTTGCCCTTGGCCGCAGCGCCGTAGCCGACCACACGCTTGCCATCGGCCTTGGCCTGCAACAGGAAGCGCAGCAGGTCATGCTTGATGCGTTCGGCAGCCGGCGCCAGCGTCGCGTAGTACTCGGCGGTTTTCACCCCGGCGTCGAGCTCGGCCTGCAACTGCTGTTGCACGGCCGGCTGCACGGCGCGGCGTTCGCCGTCCTTGCGCTGGACGAACACTCGCAGCGAGCCGCCATGGGTGGTCAGCTGGCTCACGTCGAACACTTCCAGACCGTTGCGTTCACACAGCGTCAGCACGGCAGTCAGGGACAGGTAGGAATAGTGTTCGTGATACAGCGTGTCGAACTGCGCGCCGGCCATCAGCGTCAGCAGTTGCGGGAATTCGAAGGTCGCGACGCCGGTCGGCTTGAGCAACGTGGCGAAACCACCGAGGAAATCGTTGATGTCCGGCACGTGGGCCAGCACGTTGTTGGCGGCCATCAGGTCGGCGCCCCAGCCTTCGCTTTTCAGCTGGGCGGCAGTGTCGCGACCGAAGAACAGTTCACGAATCTCCAGGCCTTTTTCCCGTGCCGCCTGCGCGGTGCTGCGAGTCGGCTCGACGCCCAGGCACTGAATGCCGCGACCGGCCACGTATTGCAGCAGGTAGCCGTCGTTGGCCGCGACTTCCACCACGCGGCTGTCGGCGGTCAGGCCAAAGCGCTCGACCATCTCGGCCACATAACGCTCGGCGTGAGCCAGCCAGGTGCTGGAGAACGAACTGAAGTAGGCGTACTCGGCGTCGAACAGGCTGTCGGCGCTGGTGTAATCCTCGGTCTGGACCAGCCAGCATTGCTGGCAAACGGCAACCTTCAGCGGCACCCATTGTTCGGCCTGCTCCAGCCGATCGGCGTGCACGTAGGCGTTGGACGGTGGCGAGGTGCCGAGGTCGATCAGCGGCAGGCTCAGCGGTGCGGCGCACCCACGGCAATTCATAGACGCACTCCAGCAAAGTGTTGATCGAGCGCGGGATGGCTGGAATCCCGCGCCGACAAATTATTGACAGGCAACGGCCAGGCGATTGCCAGCCGTGGATCGTTCACCGACAGACCGCCCTCGTGCTCCGGCGCGTAATCGGCGCTGTGCAGGTAAAGCAGTTCGGCATCGTCGGTGAGGGTCTGGAAACCGTGGGCGAAACCGGCGGGGATCAACAGGCTGCGACCATCGCCGGCCTTCAGGTGCTCGGCGTGCCAGTGCAGGAAGGTCTCGGAATCCGGGCGCAGGTCCACCGCCACATCCCACACTTCGCCGCGCAGGCAGGTGATCAGTTTGGCTTCCGGCGCGTTGGCGTTCTGGTAATGCAGACCGCGCACGCTGCCCTTTTCGCGGGTGCAGGAATGGTTGATCTGGCGGATGTGGAATTCGCTGCCGAACGCTTTCAGGCTGCCCTCGCAGAACAGCCGTGCGAAGTGCCCGCGCTGATCTTCGAAGCGTTTGTGCCGGACGCTGAATAACCCGGCCAGCGGTAACTGTTTCAAGGAAAACTCGCTCACAGCGCGCCCCGGTACAGGTTCAATTGGCCGAGGGTCACGGTGCGCATGTCGTCGCCGTTCTGCCACGCCAGATGCCAGTCGAGGGTCTGGGTCAGGCATTGCTGCAACGACCAGCGCGGTTGCCAGCCCAGCACCTGACGCGCGCGACTGCTGTCCAGACGCAGCAGGCCGGCTTCGTGCAAGTCACTCTTTTCGATACGCAGGCCACGGGCCTGAGGCCAGCGGTGGGCGAGCAGTTCGACCACTTCGCCGACGCTGCACATGTCCGCTTCACCCGGACCGAAGTTCCACGCCCCGGCGTATTCCGGGCCTTGTTCGTAGAGCCCGGCGGCCAGTTGCAGGTAGCCGGCCAGCGGCTCCAGCGCGTGTTGCCAGGGACGTACGGCTTGCGGGTAGCGCAGGGTCACCGGCTCATCTGCGGACCAGGCTTTCAGTACATCGGGAATCAGACGCTCCGGCGCGAAATCACCGCCGCCCAGCACGTTGCCGGCGCGGGCGGTGGCCAGCGCCAGGCCGTGCTCGGCGTACTTGTCCGCCGGAAAAAAGGATGCCGCATAAGACTGCGCCAGCAACTCGCAGCAGGCCTTGCTGCTGCTGTAAGGGTCGTGGCCACCGAGGGCTTCGTCTTCGCGATACGGCCACAGCCATTCCTTGTTGGCGTAGACCTTGTCGGTGGTCACCAGCACACAGGCCCGCACGCAACCGACCTGACGAATCGCTTCGAGCAGGTTGAGGGTGCCCATGACGTTGCTCGAATAAGTGCCGAGCGGATCGCGATAGCCTTCGCGCACCAGCGGCTGGGCCGCCAGGTGCAGAACGATCTCCGGCTCGGTGTCAGCGATGATCTCGAGCAAGGCACCGAGGTCACGCAGATCGCCGCGCTGATCGTTGATGCCTTCGCTCACGCGCGCCAGTTCGAACAGGCTAGGTTCGGTCGAAGGATCCAGGGAAAAACCGCTGACTTGCGCGCCGAGGCTTTGCAGCCACAGGGTCAGCCAGCTGCCCTTGAAACCGGTGTGACCGGTGACCAGAACCCGCTTGCCGCGCCAGAACTCCGGACTCAGACCCATTGCTTCCATGGGGCCTCCCCGCTCTGCCACAGCGCTTCGAGATGGTTCTTGTCGCGCAGGGTGTCCATTGGATGCCAGAAACCTTCGTGCTCGAAGGCTTTCAGTTGTTCGTCTTGGGCCAGTTGCGCCAGCGGTTCGGCTTCCCAGGTGGTTTCATCGCCGGCGATGTACGACAGCACTTTCGGCGACAGCACGAAGAAGCCGCCATTGATCCAGCCACCGTCGCCCCGCGGTTTTTCGGTGAAGCCGAGTACCTGATCGCCCTGCCTCTCAAGGGCGCCGTAGCGGCCCGGTGGCTGCACGGCAGTGACGGTCGCCAGACGGCCGTGGTTCTTGTGATAGTCGACCAGTTGAGCAATGTTGATGTCGGAGACGCCGTCGCCATAGGTGAAGCAGAACGCTTCTTCGTCCTTGAGGTAACGGCCGGCACGCAGCAGACGGCCACCGGTCATGGTTTCCTCGCCGGTGTCGATCAGGGTGACGCTCCACGGCTCGCTGTAGTTCTGGTGAACGTCCATGCGGTTGTTGCGCATGTCGAACGTGACGTCAGAGGTGTGCAGGAAGTAATTGGCGAAGAAGTCCTTGATCGCGTAGCCCTTGTAGCCGAGGCAGATCACGAAGTCGTGGATTCCGTGGGCGGAATACTGCTTCATGATGTGCCAGAGAATTGGCTTGCCGCCGATCTCGATCATTGGCTTGGGCTTGAGGTGCGACTCTTCACTGATGCGCGTGCCGAGGCCACCCGCCAAAATAACTGCCTTCATCGTCTCCCCTCTTCTACGTCACAGGGCTCGGCCTCGCTGTTGCAGGCCTTTGCGGCTGAACCTTGCCAGTCCGGGCGCAGGTGAATGACCGCGAGCGCTCGTTTTATGGCGATTTGAGGGGGACTTGCAGGAAACGCGCCAGCTCCGCCAGCCCTGCGTCGGCGGGACATCCGGGCATGAAAAAGGGATGAGTCCGTTGCCGGAATCATCCCTCTCATCAAGCTACTTCACTGCATCGAACGGATCAGCCAAACATCGCGAATCCATCGATCGTGGCCGGCAGGTCGTAGACCTGGCCGTCAGCGGTCTGCAGATGCTCGATGTTGTTGTACCCGGCGTACCAGCCCTGCAGCTTCACGCCGCTGTCGGGAATGCCGGTGCTGCCGTCGTTGGCGCCGTGCAGATAGGCGTCATCACCGATGCGAGTGACGTTCAACTGGTCGAGATTGGCGACGGTGTTCAGGATCAGCGTGTCATTGAAGTCCCAGCCTTCGTCCTGGATCGTCACCAGCCCGGTGGTGTTCACGATATAGGTGTCATCCCCCATACCACCGAGCGCGACGCCGCCAGTACCGGACTGACCCGCCAGGTTGAGAACCAGCACGTCATTACCGCTGCCACCGGACAACAGATAATTGCTGCCTGTGCCGGTCAGCACGTCATTGCCGTCATCACCGAAGGCACTGCCGCTGTTGACCGTGACGGTGTCATCGCCCTGGTCTCCATGGGCCACTGTACCCAGGTCATTCACGGCACTGACGATGACGTCATCACCCGAACCGCCAGACAGCGTGTCGGCTTGCGCAACATCGCCGTCGAGACCGGACTTCAGTCCGCCATAAAGGTGATCGTTGCCTTCGCCACCGGTAAGCTGGTCATCGCCGGTGCCACCTTCAAGGATGTTGTCGTCCGAATTGCCTTGCAGCGAATCGTTGTACTTGCTGCCGCGCAGGCCTTCGATATCAATGTAGGTGTCGTAAAGCGCGATGCCGCTTTGCGGCCCCCAGTCAAGAGAAGCACTCAACCCTTCGCTGCTGTCGTCATAGCTGACGATGTCGATACCGGCCCCGCCTTCAAAGCGATCACCGCCCGCGCCACCCAGAAGGACGTCATTGCCGGCGCCCGAAACGATGACGTTGTCCCCGTCATTGCCGTAGCCAGTGAAGTCTGCCGTGCCGGTGTAGGTCATGTTTTCAATGAACGGATCCATGTGCATCGACGACAGGCTGGTGTACACGTGGTCGGTACCACCGAAGAGGTCCGTCTCGACAATACTCACACCGGCGCTGTTGATGATGTACACATCGTCGCCCCTTCCACCTTCCAGCGTCACGCCCGCGACGTTGGCGGTGAATCGGTCAGTGAACGACGTCCCGATGACTTTCTCGACGTTCAGCAACGTGACATCCGGACCCGCTTGCTGACCAATGCCGATACTGACGCCATCAAAGGAGTGGCGGTAGCTCACGGTGTCGTAGCCATCGGCGCCATCCACGATCATCGCGTTATCGAGCAGATACACCATGTCATCGAAATTCGATCCCTGAATCGCCTCGATGCCAGTGAAGGTGTCGCCAGCAGCGATGGTCAATGCGTCGTAGTTCTCGAAGTCCTGGACTCTCACACCTTCAAGGCTGTCGGAATAGCTGACAGTATCGAAGCCTTCGCCACCCACGAAGTGATCCGCGCCGGCGCCACCCCAGAACCAGTCGTTGCCGGCACCGCCGATGATCTCGTTGTCACCGGCATTGCCGTAACCCTTGAAATCGCCGGTACCGGTGAAGGTAAGTTTCTCGATGAACGGGTCCATCTTCATGGTGTTGAGGTGAGTGCGCAGCTCACCCGCAGCGACTGTCGTCGAAGCATCGTTGAACTCGACGCTCACCCCCGAGGACAAGGCGTAATAGCTCGCCGTATCAAATCCATCCCCGCCATCCAGCAGATCATTACCGGCACTTGCCAGCAACACATCATCCGACTCCAGTCCATTAAGTTGGTCATCACCGTCGGTGCCCAACAGGACATCGGCATCACTCGTTCCATTCACTACTGACATTTGCGTCTTCCTTGCGTTGTTGTTGAACCGGAACCTGCCTCGCGGGCACAAGCCGATCACGCCAGCAGCCACCGTCCGAGGTCAGCGAATAGAGAAGTATCGACAGGGAAATCCCAGTGCTTGAGGCTCTGCGGTGAAAAAGTATCGATACCGATACCAATGGAATGCTGAAGACGCAAAAAAGGCGACTCGATAGTCGCCTCTTTTCCAGCAGTGCCGGTCAGTCCGCCAGCCAGCCGTTTTCCCAATACCGCAGGTTGTCGCCGCGCAGCACGTAGTCGCGCAGTACGACTTCACGTAGTTGATCCCCCATGCGGTAACTGGCATCCGGATCGGCCAGGTGCATACGGATCGCTTGCAGCCACTCCTCGGTGGAATTGGTCTTGACCCGGGTGCACGGCAGGTAACCCTGATAGGCCTCGGTATCGGTGCAGACCACCGGGTAGCCGCATGCGCCGTACTCCAGCAGACGCAGGTTGCTCTTGCAGTCGTTGAAGATGTGGAACTCCAGCGGTGCCAGGGCCAGGTCAAGGTTGAGGCTGGCCAGTTTCGCCGGATACACATCCAGCGGGATCACGCCGTGGAACTCGTGCATGTACGGACGCAAGTCGTCCGGACACATGCCGAAAAACACCCAGTCGACCTCGTTCGCCAGTTCGCGAACCACATCGGCAATGACCGCCAGATCACCGTGGTGACTGGTGCCGCCACCCCAGCCAACGCGCGGCTTTTTCGAGGTGCGACGCTGGCTGCGCAGGTCGGTCCACAAATGCTGCGACAACATGTTCGGTACGACCCGGATGTCGTGGTGCATGTTCGACAGGACATTGGCCAGCGGCTGGGTAGACACCACCACACGATCGCAAAGACCGATTGCCCGCCGCACCAACCGCTCCATTTCGTGCTTGTTCGGCATGTTGCGGATATGCGCGTTGCGATGAGGGACATCGATGACATAGTCATCGAGCTCGTAGATCCGCCGGGCGTTGAAAAAGTTTTTCAACGGTGGAATTTCCTCGATGGCACCTTCCGAGTAGCGCCCTTGCAATACGATCACGTCGGGCGACTGGCGCTCGATATCGATGATCGAAGGCAAGCCGTAGCAGATCCGTCCTTCGGCACGATTGGCCGCCTCAAGCTCGATCATCGGCTGACTGATGCGGTAGTGACCGATGGCGGAAGCGTTGATCGGTACCGCCAGTACGTTTGGCAACTGCGTGCGCAAAAACGGGCTCCAACCGGTACGCAGGCCCGGCTCCAGACTGAAGCTGGAAGCGCCAACACCTTGCACCGCCAGATTGACGTTGAACGCAGGATCGCGCGCGATGAGCGGCAACCAGCGCTTGTAGAACGTCTCGTGCTCCTGAAACTGCTGTTGCTGCTCTTCTGCCGTAGCCTCGATCGTTGGCCGCGCACCCAGCGCCAGCTTGGCGTAAGGCGTCCAGACCACCAGATAACCTTCCCGCCCCACACGCAGACAAAGATCCGCCACATTGAGGGCCTGCGCCAGGTCCTGCTCGTCGAGCCCGTCGGCAGCCTCGAAAACGGCCTTGCGAATCATCAGGCAATCACCGCCGACAGCACTCAGGTCATGCACCGCCTGCAAGCGGAACATGTACCCGTCTGCCTGCAACGCTTGACCATAAAAGGGCAATCCCACGGCACCCTGCATGCCCAGAATCAGGCCGGCATGCAGCACGCAACCGTCCGGATTGTAGATCTTGGCGCCGACCACTCCGACTTCCGGGCGCTGCGCATGATTGAGCAGTTCGTCCAGCCAGTCGGACTGGGTGATGACTGCAAAGGAATTGAGCATCAGCACGTACTCACCGCGTGCCTGACCTACCGCAAAGTTGAGCGTGGCGGCTGCGTTGCCCTGCTGCGCAAAATTCAGCACGCGAACCCGATCGCTGCCCAACTGCGCCATGCCGTCCAGCCAGGCCAGCGCTTCGGCACTGGTGCTGCCGTTATCGACCAGCAACAGCTCGTATTCGGTGTAGGCGGTTTTTTCCAGCAGCGTCTCGACGCAGCGCTGCAAGGCGGCAGTCTGATCCTTGGTCACGATAATGACCGAGACCAGCGGACGCCGTGCGTGATGATAGTCGACGCGATTGAGCAGCTCGGAGCTGCCACTGCGAATGTCATGGGCCAGCCCGAGCCGTTGCAGATGCGCTTCGAGCACGCGCGGATTCTGTTCGATGACGCCTGGGTCCATGAGCCATTTGGACAGGTCGAAAGGCGACTCCAGCATGACCTCGGCGATGTGGCCGATAACCTGGGTGCCATCTTTCTCGACCAGTCGCCACAGCACATCGTGCGGCGCCAGCTGAGCGAATTCAGGAGCAAAACCACCGAGTGCCAGAAAACGCTCGCGCTCGAATGCCAGTGCCCGCCCGACATAGGGGTAGCTGCGCATCAGGTCGAGGTTGAAATCCGGTTTGAACGCAGGCTCTGCCGACTCCCCGTTACGCAAACTGCCCTCGTCGCTGTACAGGCACTTGAGCGACGGGAAATGTACGATGCGCTCGGCCATGATCAGCAACGCCGGGGCCACCGGACGATCGCCGGCCTGCAGCAGGTAGAACCAGTCGGCTCCCTCCAGTTGCGGCAGCAGCGTATTGATCTGCTCCATGCCGTCGTCTTGCAGGGGCATGCGAAACACTCGCCCGTCGAGTTCGGTATCGGTACACGAGGCAGACAGGACCAGAATCAGCTCTGGTGGATAATCCTGAGCGGCAAGCGACGCCAGCGTGCGTTCGACACCGTCACGGCTGCCCTGCCGGTCGATGACGATCGGCACGATCCGTGGCTGATGCGACCAGCCGGCGAGGGTTTCCGGCAGCAATGTGCGCTGACCTTCGGTCAGCACCCGGCAGCCGAGCCACTGCGCATAGAGCTCGGCAAAACTCCAGCTGTCGATGCCGACGCTCCACTCCTGACGGCTCTGCTTGGTGCCAAGGGTGCGACTCAGCGGCAACTCTTCCCACACCCGAGGCTGTTCGTCGGCCTTGGCCAGTGGAATGTAACGAACCCAGCCCGGTGCAGGTGCCGACTCGCCGCTGCGGGCCTTGAGCATCTGCGTCATCCACTCACGCTCGACTTCGAGGGCATCCTTCATCGGCTGTTGCGCACTCAGGCGCTCCGGGTATAACCGCTCGGCGCTGAGTACGTTGTTGGACACGGCAAGGTTGCCGCGCCGCAGCAGGCAGACATACAGGGCAAAATCCAGCGACGCGACAAAGCAGTGCCCGTCCTGAGTCAGGGCCGGCAACAGCTCTTCAACGTCGGAACGCCGGAACAACGCGTTGGTGAAGCCACCGAGGACGTTGACCGGGAACTTCTCGAAGATGCCCAGCAGATCGTCGCCCTTGAACAGCCCGCTATGTGGCGACAACGAGGTGTTTTCCAGGCGCGCGGGCAGGATGATGTCCTGCGCATCCCAGAACAGTCTCTGGGCCAGCACCAGGCTCACCTCCTCACGCATCATCTCCTGGGCCTGCTGCCGGATGCAGTCGGCATACAAGTGATCATCGTCGCACAGGAACTTGATGAACTCGCCCCGCGCCTGACTCAGGCATGCCTTGAGGTTGCCGATCATTCCCAGGGTGCGCGGATTGCGCACGTAGCGCACCTCGACGCCGGACTCCTTGATGACCGACGCAACGATACGTTCGATCTCGGACCCCCGGCTGTCATCGCAGACGATGATCTCCAGAGGGCTGTAAGTCTGGCTGACGGCACTGTTCAATGTCCGCTCGAAAAAGCGCGGGTTGAAGGAAGGAATGACCAGACTGACAAGGGGGAGTGAATTCACGGCGGACTCGCAAGCGGCGGGAACCCGCCCGGAACAGCGAGCCCTTTGAAACCGCAAAAAAAGACGATTGATACAGAGCGATCAGAGCAAGCGGGCGCTTGCGCGCCCGCTCTGGCTTCAGATCTTGTTGAACAGGCCCAACTGAGAGATTTTGCTGAACGCCAGTTGCGAGGCCTGCAGCATGGTCTGCTGCAAGGTCAGGCGGGTCATCACTTCGGCCGGATCCGAATCACGGATCGTGCCCTGAGTGGTGGAGTTTGCCAGCTGCAGGCTCTGGTTGGTGGTGCTCTGGTCATCCAGCGACTGCCCGCGGGCACCGATGGAGGTTACCGCGCTGCCGATCTGGTTGGCGGCGCTGTCGATGTTGCCGAGGCCGGCTTCCATGGCACCCTGGAATTTCTGCTTGGCCACCGGATCACCGTCGATCGGGGTGTTCAGTGCCGTGACCATCTGGCCCAAGGTGTCGAGCACGTTCTGGGTCTGGTGGTTGTTGGACTGGATCGAGAACTGGTCACCGGCCGCCGGCGTGCCACCGAGGGCGAAGGTCACACCCGCTGCCGTGGCGTTGCCGCCCGCTACGGTACCCGACGAAATCGGCTTGCTGTCGGCAGTGACAGGCGCCGCGTACAGGTCGAACGCGGTGGCGCTGGTGAACTTCAGGACTGCGCCGCCGCCCGACGGGAAGGCGGCGTCGTAGGCTGCCTGGTTGGTGACGCTGGAACCGGTGATGACCGCGGTCGACGGGTTGCCCGGGCTGCGCGAAGCGGTGAACGAGTCCGGCGAAGCCGACAGCTGGAAGCTGTGACCGGCAATGACCGCGTCCGGGTTGGTATCGCCGGCCTTGAGGTTGATGTTCAGCTTCATGTCGACGCCACGGAAGCTGACCGTCTGGTTGGCGCCGTTGCTGTTGCTGATCAGACCGTTCTGGCTGGCCTCGGAAGTCACGTCATTGCCCAGGGCATCGGTGATCTTGATTTGAGTGCTGCTGATGAAATCCACGGTGTACGGCTGGCCGGCGGTGAATTTCGCGTTGTAAGTCGCAGCGGTGCCGACGATCCCGTTGGTCAGCACCACACGACCGTCATCGACCGCCGGAGCCGTCATGGTGGTCTGGGTCCGGGCGGTATTGATCGTCTGCTGGAAAGCATCCCAACCGGTGGTGTTGGTGGCCACCGACAGGCCGTCGCCAATGCCCAGGTTGATCTGGGTCTGGTCACCGTTGTAGGCGTAGGTGCCATCGGCGTTCTGCGAGTACGGCGCGGTATCGGTCTTCGAACCGGAGAACAGGTAATTGCCGTTGGCATCCTTGGAGTTCATCAGGCCCAGCACTTGTTGCTGGATCTGGCTCAGTTCGGCGGCGTAAGCCTGGCGGTCCTTGTCGGTGGCAATGCCGTTGTTGGCTGCCAGTCCGATTTCCTTGGCGCGCTGCAAGGCATCGGTGATAGCCGTCAGCGTGGATTCCTGAACGGTCAGCGCGCTCTTGGTGGTATCGATGTTGCCTTTGTACTGATCGAGCATCGCGGCCTGCTGGCCGAGCTTCAGCAAGCGACCGGCACCGATCGGGTCGTCGGCGGCGGTGTTGATGCGCTGCAGGCTGCTGGCTTCGTTCGCGGTCGCGACAGCCTTGCTGTAGTTGCGCTGATATTGAGCAGCTTGCGTCGCGTAATACTGAGCGGTGGAAATGCGCATGAATTACGACTCCTTAAAGACTGTTGATCAGCGTGGCGAAGGTTTCCTGCGCAGCCTTGATGATCTGCGAAGACGCTGTGTAGTACTGCTGATACTTGACCAGGTTGCCGGTCTCTTCGTCCAGGTTGACCTGAGACAGCGAATCACGCGCGCCCTGCGCCTGATCCAGAATGGCTGTGGTGGCTTCGATGTCGGACTTGCTTTGCGCGGCCTTGGTACCGACGTTGGTCACCAGTTTGTTGTAGGCGTCGGTCAGGCTGATGCCCTTGCTGCCCGAACCGGTATCCACGGTCTGCTTGGTCTGCAGGCCGACCAGCGCCTGGGCGTTGCGGTTGTCCGAAGACGCCGCGCCGGTCAGGCTCATGGTGAAGGTTTCGCCGGCCTTCGGGGTTGCGCCCACGGTGGTCTGCACGGTGAAGGTTTTCTGCACGTTCGGCGTGACGCTGGTGTCCATCACCGGCGCGCCGGTGGAGTCGACCATGCCGATCTTCAGGTTCAGGGTGTTGGCCTGCCCCGGCACGATGGTCCCGGTGCCGATGGTGTTGCCCTTGGCGTCGACCATGTTGTACGACTGGCTGCCGCTGGCGACCGCGCCGAACACCAGCTTGACCGGGGTCGAATATTTGAGCGCGTTCTGCAACTCGGCCTGGGAGGTCGGGTTGTAGATGTCGATGGTGTCGGTGAGCGTCGGCTGGGTGTAGGTGCCGGAGTTATTGGCACTGGCCACGCCGGTCAACGGTGCCGCCGCCGCGATTTTTTTCGGGTCGGTGAGCACGGTCTGGATGCTCGAGGCCGCGCCACGGGTCGGGGTCACCTTGAAGGTGTCGCCGGCGCTCAGGGCACCGCCATTGAGGGCCAGGGTGAAGCCGTCGATGACCGGAGGCGGCGTGGTCGTGGTGCTGAACGAACCCATGTCGGTACCGTCCGAGCGCTTGACCGTGTAGTTGGTCGCGCTGGTGAAAGTGACCTGGTAATCGTTGGTGGTCAGCTTGCCGGTGTCGCTGATGGTGACGTCAAGGTTGCCCGAACCTGCGCTGTTGCTCGCCTGGGCAATGCTGCGTTGACTGATCAGCGCGGCACTGTTGATGTTGTTGAAAATCGCGGCGCCGAAGTCACCGTTCTTGTCGATGCCCTGGGCTTGCTGACGGTTGACCTGATCGGCGATCACCAGCGCCACGCGGCCCAGCTCGTTGAGCGACGGGTCGAGCACTTCCTTGCGATAGCTCAGCAGACCGCCGATTTCGCCACCGCTGATCACTGAAGTGATGTCGATGGTGCTCGAACCGCGGTCCATCTGGATGCCCATGCGCGACGGGTCATCCTTGCTCGGCACGGTGCTCAGGGTGTTGGTGGTGTTACCGACAACCAGCGGCTGACCGCTGCCGACGTAAACGTCGAAGCTGGTGCCGCGCTCGACGACCTGCGCGCCGACCAACTGTGAGAGCTGACGCACGGCTTCGTTGCGGGTGTCGAGCAGATCGTTCGGCTGGCCGCCGCTGGTGGAAATCTCGCCGATCTTCTGGTTGAGATTGGCAATCGAGGTGGCCAGTTTGTTGACCTGGGCCGCCATGTCGCCAAGGTTGCCGTTGATCGTGGTGTTCTGGTCGTTGAGCTGCTTGGCCAGTGCGTTGAAGCGGCTGGTCAGGGCTTGCGCGCCGGTCAACACCGATTGACGCGAAGTGTCGTCGGTGGCCGAGGTCGATACGCCCTGCATCGAGGTAAAGAACTTCTGCAGCACGCCGGTCAGGCCGGTGTTGGTGTCGGACAGCGAGCCGTCCAGTGCTGTCGCCTGCGCGCCATAGGCGTCGGCTTCGCTGCTCAGCGAGGTGGCGGTGTGCAGCTGCGATTCGAGGTAGGAGTTGTACACCCGGCGCACGTCGGCGAGGGTCGTACCGGTACCGATGAACACGTTGCCGTACTGAATCGAGGACTTGGTGCCCTGCACGGTTTGCTGACGCGAATAACCGGCGGTGTCGACGTTGGCAATGTTGTTACCTGTCACAGCCAGAGAAGACGAACTCGCGGCCAGCCCCGACATCCCGATATTGAGCAAACTCATGATTCAAACCTTACCTTGTGTTTATAAGGGCGTTGTTGAAACGCCGGCCGCAGCGTAGTTCTGATTGACCGTCATCTGCCTGGCAATCTGCGAAATCTTCGTCGCGTAGTTCGGGTCGGTCGCATAACCGGCCTTCTGCAATTCGCGTACAAACTGTTCTGGGTTATCGGCCGCCTTGAGCACATCTTGATAGCGATTATTGCTCTGCAGCAAAGTCACCAGATCGTGGAAGCTGTCCTTGTACGAGGCGTAGGAACGGAACTCGGCCGTCTCCTTGACCATCTGCCCATTGCGGAATTCGCTGGTGATCGCCCGGGCCGAATCGCCCTTCCAGTTGCTGCTGGCCTTGATGCCGAACAGGTTGTGACTGCTGCTGCCGTCCTGGGCGCGCATGACCGACTTGCCCCAACCGGTTTCCAGCGCAGCCTGAGCCACCAGATAACGCGGATCGACGCCAATGCGTGCGGCGGCTTCCTGCGCCATCGGCAGCATGGTGTTGACGAATTGGTCAGCGTTGCTGAACGCGCGTTTGGCCGGCGCCAGCGGAATCTGCGCCATGGCGCGACCGTAAATCTGCATCTGTCCGCCGGAGGCCTTGTCCGCCTCGGCGCGGGCCAGCCAGTCGCCGTTGTACAGCGGGCCGGAACCGGTGACAGCGGCAGTCGTGGTGCGTTGCGGCAATTGAGTGGCCGCTGCCGGCGTGGCCGACGGCACCAGGCCTGCGAGCAAGCGATCCGCCAGTTTCGGCGGCAACGCCAGACGACGCTGGTTGATCATTTCCATGTCGTTGCGATGGGTCAGTTCGGTGTTCGGCGCATGCACCGAACGCGACGCCCACAACGGACGCTCGCCATTGAGTCGCGACAACGGGCCATGGGTGGCCACGGTGCCAGCGGCAATCGGCGTTTCCACCGCAGCGGCCCTGGCCAGCGCTTCCTGCTGCTTGGCAGCGGACGCGGCCGCAGCCTCGCCCGGCGCCATCGGTTTGTTCTTCGACATCTGCTTTATCAGCACGTCGGCCAGGCCAATGCCACCGCCCTCGCGGGACATGGAGACCGCCAGTTGCTGGTCATACATTTCCTGGTATTGCTTGGCGGCCGGCGTGTTGAGCGGGTTGTCCTGGCCCAGCGCCTCGGTGGCCGAACGCATCGACTTGAGCATTTCACCGAGGAACAGCGATTCGAATTCCTGCGCGACCTTGCGCATGTTCGCATCGCTGTTCTTGTCGCCGACCTTCAGTTGATTCAAGCGATTGAGGTCGGAGTACGAGCCCGAATCGCTGCTGCTGACCAGACCGCTTTTGCGCATATCCATGGTCGCGGTCCTCAGATCACGATCAGGTCGGCTTGCAACGCGCCGGCCTGCTTCAGTGCTTCGAGGATCGCCATCAGGTCACCCGGCGCTGCGCCGACCTGGTTCACCGCCCGCACGATCTCGTCGAGGGTGGTGCCCGGGCCGAACTTGAACATCGGCTTGGCTTCCTGTTCGGCATTCACCCGCGAGCGCGGCACCACGGCGGTCTGGCCGTTGGACAGCGGACCCGGCTGGCTGACGATCGGGTCTTCGGTGATGGTCACGGTCAGGCTGCCGTGGGTCACGGCGGCTGGCGATACCTTCACGTTCTGGCCGATGACGATGGTGCCGGTACGCGAGTTGATGATGACTTTCGCCACCGCCTGACCCGGATCGACTTCGAGGTTTTCCAGGATCGACAGGTAGTCGACACGCTGGCTCGGATCGAGCGGCGCGGTCACACGAATGGAACCACCGTCGATGGCCTGGGCGACACCAGGGCCGAGCATGTCGTTGATCTTGTCGACGATGCGCTTGGCGGTGGTGAAGTCGGAACGGTTGAGGTTCAGCGTCAGGCTGTTGCCCTGGTTGAACCCGCTCGGCACCGAACGCTCGACCGACGCACCGCCAGGGATGCGACCGGCCGACGGAACATTGACGGTGATCTTCGAACCGTCACGACCTTCGGCATCGAAACCGCCGACCACCAGGTTGCCCTGGGCGATGGCGTAGACGTTGCCGTCGATACCCTTGAGCGGAGTCAGCAACAGAGTGCCGCCGCGCAGGCTCTTGGAGTTACCGATAGACGACACGGTGATGTCGACCTGTTGACCCGGTTTGGCGAACGCCGGCAGATCGGCACTGACCGACACCGCCGCGACGTTTTTCAGCTGCACGTTGCCCGATCCCGGCGGCACTTTGATACCGAACTGCGAGAGCATGTTGTTGAAGGTCTGCAGGGTGAACGGGGTCTGCGTGGTCTGGTCGCCGGTGCCGTTGAGGCCGACCACCAGGCCATAGCCGATCAACTGGTTGGAACGCACGCCGGAGATGCTGGCGATATCTTTCAGCCGCTCGGCGTGGGCACCAAAGGCTGCGGACATCAACGCCGCAGCGAGCATGAGGCTCTTGAAATTCAACGTAGCCACCTAGAAAGGGAACAGCGGGCTGAGGAAGAAACGGTCGAACCAGCCTGGCTGACTCGCATCGGCGAACGAACCGGTGCCCGAGTAGGTGATGCGCGCATCGGCAACCCGGGTCGACGACACGGTGTTGTCAGTGGCGATGTCATCGGCGCGCACGAGGCCGGCGATCCGCACCAGCTCGTCGCCGGTGTTGAGGGTCATCCACTTCTCGCCACGCACGGCGATGATGCCGTTGGGCAAGACATCGGCGACGGTCACGGTGATCGAGCCGGTCAGGGTGTTGCCCTGTGCGGCCTTGCTGTCGCCCTTGGTTGCGCGGTCGCCGCTGTAGCCGACGTCCAGGCTCAGATCGTTACCGCCCAACGGGTTGTTGGTGGTGCCACTGCCGCCGAACAGCGACGTCAGGCCGATGCCGGTCTTGCTGTTCTTGGCCACCTGCGAGTTGGCGTTTTTGCTGGCCTGGGTCTTCTCGTTCAGGGTGATGGTGATGATGTCACCGACCCGGAACGCCTTGCGGTCGCTGTACAGGTTCTGCTCGAAACCGGCCTGATAGATCGAGCCGTTGTTGGCGGCCGAAGGCAACGGTGTGCGCGGCAACACCGGGGCGTAGTAAGGATCATTGGGCTTGGGCGTCGGGGCGACGCAGCCCGCGAGCGAGACGACCCCACTCAATGCCACAACAGATACAAAGCGCTTCATGACCCTTACCTCACGGTGTTGCAGGCGACCTCATGGCCGCCTCATAGACTTGATTACAGATTCTGCGTTACGAACGAGAGCATCTGGTCGGCGGTGGAGATCACCTTGGAGTTCATCTCGTACGCACGCTGAGTGGTGATCATGTTGACCATCTCTTCCACGGTGCTGACGTTGGAGGTTTCCAGGGTGTTCTGCAGGGTCGTACCGAAACCGTTCAGGCCCGGAGTACCGACTTGCGGTGCACCGGAAGCGGCGGTTTCCAGGAACAGGTTGTTGCCCACCGCTTGCAGACCGGCCGGGTTGATGAAGTCGGCGGTTTGCAGGTTGCCGATCACTTGCGAAGCGGCGTTGCCGGCAACGGTGATCGACACAGTGCCGTCACGGCCCACAGTGAAGGTCTGGGCGTTGTTCGGGATGACAATCGCCGGCTCCAGGGCGAAACCACTGGCGTTGACGATCTGACCGTTGGAGTCGAGGTGGAAAGTACCGTCACGGGTATAGGAAGTGGTGCCGTCCGGCTGCAGGATCTGGAAGAAACCGCGACCGTCGATGGCCATGTCCAGCGGCTGCTCGGTGGTCTGCAGGCTACCGGCGGTGAAGTTTTTCTGGGTGCCGACGATGCGCACACCGGTACCCACCTGCAGACCCGACGGCAGTTCGCTGTCCTGGGTCGACTGGGCGCCTGGCTGACGCTTGATCTGGTACAGCAGGTCCTGGAATTCGGCGCGGTCACGTTTGAAACCCGTGGTCGACACGTTGGCCAGGTTGTTGGAAATGGTGGTCAGGTTGGTGTCCTGGGCGGACAGACCGGTTTTGGCAACCCATAGAGCCGGAAGCATTCGATTCTCCTCGTGCGCCTGTTTTACGGCGCGACGTTCTGATAATTAGCTGATCTGCAAGACCCGAGCCATGGCCTGGTCATCGTCTTTGGCGGTGTTCATCATCTTGACGTGCAATTCGAACTGCTTGGCCAGGGCCAGCACCGACGTCATTTCTTCCACGGCGTTGACGTTGCTCGACTCCAGGAAACCCGACACCAGTTTGACGTTGGCATCGGCCGGCGCAGGCTGGCCGTCCTTGGTGTAAATCGAACCGTCCAGGCCCTTGTTCATGTTCTTGATGTCCGGGTTGACCAGCTTGATCCGGTCGACTTCGGCCATGACGCGCGGACCTTCGCCCATCGCACGGATACTGATGGTGCCGTCTTCACCGACTTCCACCTGCTGTTCCGGCGGCACGGCGATCGGCCCGCCATTGCCCATGACCGGCATGCCGTTGCCGGCACGCAACACGCCGAGGGCATCGATATTGAGGCTGCCGGTGCGCACGTAGCTTTCCCCGCCATTAGGGTTCTGCACGGCGATCCAGCCGTTGCCCGACACGGCGACGTCGAGGTCGCGTCCGGTCTGCACCAGCGAGCCCGGCGTGAAGTCGGTGGCGGGCCGTTCGCTCATGGCAAACGCACGCGCCGGAAAGCTGTCACCAAACACCGGCATCGAACGCGCCTGCTCCAGGTCGCGCTGAAAACCATTGGTGGAGATGTTCGCCAGGTTGTTGGCATGAGCCTTTTGCGCCAGTGCGTTCTGGCTGGCGCCGGTCATTGCCACATAAAGGTACTTGTCCACACTCTTTCCTCTGCATGCCGGACGTTTGCCGCCCACCGCTGTACTGCTGAGCCATAAGCAATTTGCAGACCAACTTTTTTCTGGCGGCCAAGGGCCCGGTAAACAAAGGACTTGAGGGATTTTGCGGGAAGGAGGGAAATGTATCGAAGACGAAAAACCGGCGGTGTCATGCCGCCATGTGGCAAGGCATTACCTTTTCACTGCCTATAGCGCCGCCTTCGCGAGCAAGCTCGCTCCCACAAGGTCTGCCGCCAAATGAAGCTTTACTGTGGGAGCGAGCTTGCTCGCGAAGAGGCCATAACAGACATACATCTGCAGGCTATGACTCCGCCTTGCCGACTTCGTATTCACGCAGCTTGTTGGCAATCGTGGTGTGCGAAACCCCGAGCCGCTTACCCAGTTGCCGGCTGCTCGGGTGTTCGGAATACAGTCGCTCCAGCACCGCTTTCTCGAAGCGCCCGACAATCTCGTCCAGCCCGCCTTCGAGGGAGAAATCGCCAAGCGGCTGACGCACACCATAATCCGGCAGGCGAATATGCTCAGCCTTGACCGTGCCGCCGTCGCACAGCGAAACCGCCTGGAACAGCACGTTCTCCAGTTGCCGCACGTTGCCCGGCCAATGGTAGTGACTGAGCCGGTCCATCGCCGCCGGCGCCAGTTTCGGCAGCGGGCAACCGATCTGCCGGCTGGCCTGATCGAGAAAGTGCTCCACCAGCGGCGTCAAACCGTCGAGACATTCGCGCAGTGGCGGAATGTGCAGCGACAGCACGTTCAAGCGGTGATACAGATCCTGGCGAAACTCGCCGCGTGCGCACAGCTCCGACAAGTCGACCTGGGTTGCACAGATCACCCGCACATCCAGGTAAACCTCTTCATCACTTCCCACGCGACGGAAGCAGCCGTCCTGCAGGAAGCGCAGCAATTTCACCTGCAAGCGCGGGCTCATTTCGCCAACGCCATCGAGGAACAGCGTGCCGCCCGCCGTCAGTTCCAGTAGCCCGAGCTTGCCTTCGGCCCGCGCCCCTTCAAAGGCACCGGGGCCGTAGCCGAACAGCTCGGTCTCGGCCATCGACTCCGGCAGGCCCGCGCAGTTGAGCGCCATCAACGGCGACTGACCACGCGGACTCGCCAGGTGACAGGCCCGCGCCAGCAATTCCTTGCCGGTGCCGGTTTCACCTTCAATCAGCAGTGGCGCATCCAGCGGCGCCATGCGTCGTGCTTCGCGCACCACCGCCGCCATCACTTTCGAGCTCTGGAAGATGCTGTCGAAGCCACGCAACTCCTGCTTGCGCACGTTGTAGATGCGCTCGCCGACACGATCCGCCCGGTGCAAGGTCAGCACGGCACCGGCCATGGCCTCGCTGTCGTCGTGCTCCGACTGCAGCGGCGCAATGTCGGCCAGAAAGATGTCGCCCTTGACCTTGACCCGCATGCCATTGATTCGCGATTTATTGGCGCGCACCAGCTCCGGCAGGTCGAAATCTTCGGCGTAACGCGACAGTGCAATTCCCGGCACCTCGTCCACTCGCACCCCGAGCAACTGCGCCGCCGCCCGGTTGGCCGCGACGATGGAACCGCCCATGTCGATCGACAGCACCGGAAACTCGAGCGCGCCGAGCAGCGCATTCAACTCCATATGCCGCCGTTCGCTGGGCATCAGCCCTACCCGCTTGACGCCGAACACACCGGCGATGGCCTCGAACTTGGGTCGTAGCGCCTGGAACTGAATGTTGATCAGGTTCGGGCAATGCAGATAGATCGCGTTGCCGTGCTCACCGCCGACCTCGCCCCGGGCGACGTTGATCCCGTACTCCACCAGCAAGTTGAGGATGTCGCGCAGGATGCCGATGCGGTTCTGGCAGTGGACTTTGATACGCATATAAAGGCCCGACAAAGAAAGGATTGACACAATCCCTGCGAGAGCGAGCTTGCTCCAACAGGTTTTTGCCGCGCACCTTGGGCTCTTTTTCTGCCTGGGCGCGCAAATAGTCGTCAAGATTATGTGACAGCCATCGACCTTTTCAAACCCGGCAGTCGGCACAAACACGACGCATCGCCCGAAGCGTAACGAAAATTTTACGAATTATAGAGACTTTTCCTACTCGCCCGATCTTCAACCTGCTGCAACAACGAACGTTCCGGGGTATTTCTCAGTCCATCGAAGGACATAACAAGAACGAAATTCCCCTCGCAGGAGAGCAGTATGAAGCAGACGCAATACGTGGCCCGCGAGCCCGATGCGCAAGGTTTTATCGACTACCCCGCCGAAGAGCACGCGGTGTGGAACACGCTGATCACCCGCCAGATGAAAGTGATCGAGGGGCGTGCGTGCCAGGAATACCTGGACGGTATCGAAAAACTCGGTCTGCCCCACGACCGCATTCCGCAACTGGGCGAGATCAACAAGGTGCTCGGCGAGACCACCGGTTGGCAGGTCGCCCGCGTCCCCGCGCTGATCCCCTTCCAGACCTTCTTCGAATTGCTCGCCAGCAAGCAGTTTCCGGTGGCCACGTTTATTCGCACCCGTGAAGAACTGGACTACCTGCAAGAGCCGGACATTTTCCACGAGATCTTTGGCCACTGCCCGTTGCTGACCAACCCGTGGTTCGCCGAATTCACCCACACCTACGGCAAACTCGGCCTGCAGGCGACCAAGGAAGAACGCGTTTATCTGGCGCGCCTGTACTGGATGACCATCGAGTTCGGCCTTGTGGACACCCCGCAAGGCAAACGCATCTACGGCGGCGGAATCCTGTCCTCGCCAAAAGAAACTGTTTATTCGCTGTCGGACGAGCCCGAGCATCAGGCTTTCGATCCGCTGGAAGCCATGCGCACCCCATACCGCATCGACATCCTGCAGCCGCTGTATTTTGTCCTGCCGAACCTCAAGCGCCTGTTCGACCTGGCCCACGAAGACATCATGGCCATGGTCAAGCAAGGCATGCAGCTGGGTCTGCACGCACCTAAGTTTCCGCCAAAACCAAAAGCCGCGTGACCCGCGACTTTTGCTTACAAGTGAGTCTGTCAGTCGTCGCCACTTTGGTTTAGCGTGGCGACATTGACCGCCAATATAAAAAACACCTTCAGATTTCAGGAAGTCCACCATGTCCACTTTGAACCAAGCCCACTGCGAAGCCTGCCGTGCCGATGCCCCACAAGTCAGCGATGAAGAATTGCCGATCCTGATCAAGCAGATCCCTGACTGGAATATCGAAGTACGCGACAGCATCATGCAGCTGGAAAAAGTCTTCCTGTTCAAGAACTTCAAGCACGCCCTGGCGTTCACCAACGCCGTCGGCGAGATCTCCGAGGCCGAAGGTCATCACCCGGGCCTGCTGACCGAGTGGGGCAAAGTCACCGTGACCTGGTGGAGCCACTCGATCAAGGGCCTGCACCGCAACGACTTCATCATGGCCGCACGCACTGACGAAGTGGCCAAGACCGCAGAAGGACGCAAGTAATGCACTTCGACGCCATCGGCCGGGTGCCCGGCGACCCGATCCTCGGCCTGATGGAGGCCTACGCGCAGGATTCCAACCCGCGCAAGTTCGACCTCGGCGTGGGCGTCTACAAGGATGCCCAGGGCCTGACGCCGATCCCCGAGGCGGTGAAAATCGCCGAAGCGCGGCTGGTCGAAAGCCAGGACACCAAGACCTACATCGGTGGCCACGGCAATCCACTGTTCGGCAAAGTCATCAACGAGCTGGTGCTCGGTGCCGATTCGGCACTGATCGCCGAGCAACGTGCCGGCGCCACCCAGACCCCGGGCGGCACGGGCGCCCTGCGTCTGGCAGCGGACTTCATCGCGCAATGCCTGCCGGGCAAGGGCGTATGGCTGAGTAACCCGACCTGGCCGATCCACGAAACGATTTTCGCGGCCGCCGGCGTCAAGATCAGCCATTACCCGTACGTCGGCAGCGACAACCGCCTCGACGTCGAGGCAATGCTCGCCGTGCTCAACGAAGTGCCGAAGGGCGATGTGGTGCTGCTGCACGCGTGCTGTCACAACCCGACCGGCTTCGATCTGAATCACGAAGACTGGCAGCGGGTGCTGGAGGTGGTGCGCCGCCGCGATTTGCTGCCGCTGATCGACTTTGCCTACCAGGGCTTTGGCGACGGTCTGGAGCAGGATGCGTGGTCGACCCGACTGTTTGCGGCCGAGCTGCCCGAGCTGCTGATCACCAGTTCCTGCTCGAAGAACTTCGGCCTGTACCGCGACCGCACCGGTGCGTTGATCGTCAGTGCGAAAACCGCTGACAAGCTGATCGACATCCGCAGCCAGCTGGCGCACATTGCCCGCAACCTGTGGTCGACGCCACCGGATCACGGCGCAGCTGTCGTCGCCACGATCCTCGCCGACCCGGAGCTGAAACGCCGCTGGGCCGACGAAGTGGAAGCCATGCGCTTGCGCATCGCCCAGTTGCGCAGCGGCCTGGTGGAAGCGCTCGAGCCGCACGGTCTGCGCGAGCGCTTTGCGCACATTGGCGTGCAGCGCGGGATGTTCTCCTACACCGGCCTGTCGCCGGAACAGGTGAAAAACCTGCGCGAGCATCACAGCGTGTACATGGTCAGCTCGGGCCGGGCCAACGTCGCCGGGATTGATGCAACGCGTCTTGACCTGCTGGCCGAAGCGATCGCCAACGTCTGCAAATAACCCGCCCGCTGATCCTGCTCACTCCCACGTTGATCGTTCCCACGCTCAGCGTGGGAATGCCTCAATGGACGCTCCGCGTACGCTTTGGCAGGGGCGCGGAGTGTCCCGGCTGCATTCCCACGCTCTGCGTGGGAATGATCTGGCGCACTCATCGCGAGCAGGTTCGCCCCCACACTTGCCCTGCGTCACCCTGTCGCACTTGTCTAGACAATCCCGCCCGTCGAAACAGATGGATTTAAAAATCTGTTTGTCACTTTTCCTGCTGTATCCTGCGCAGGCTTTCTGAAAGCGCGGATCTACCAGATCTATCAACAGACTTAGCGAGGAGCGCAACCATGCACGAGATTCCGAATCTCCCCTTCCCAAGCCTGCACGTACCTGAGCAGACGACCACGCAACAAGCCGGTGCCCAACAGCCCGAGCCGAAAGAAGCCGCCGAGAGCCGTCCGGCCGACAGCGAAGAGTAAGCAACACCCGCCGTACAGACCGTGTGGAAAGCGCTAACATGCGCTTTCCACACTGCCTGAAACCTGAGCCTGCCATGACCGACGAAACCTTTAACGAACAACAGGCTGAAATCCTAATCGGCGCCACCGAGAAGATGATCGAGATCTGGAGCCGTCTCTCGCCCGAGAAACAGGCTGCACTGCTCGCCCGTTTCGGCAGCGAAGAAAACGCACTGGCCGCACTGGTCACCACGCAATTGGTCGCCCCGGCCAAATAGTTTTACTTTTCCCCGCCCCAGACGCGTCCGCATCGGTATCATGAGCAGCCTATCTATTCTGCTCTTCCCGTGGATCGTAATTCATGTCGTCCTCTATGCCAGAACCCCAGCGCCCGCTGGCAGTCACGTTGCAAGTCGTTTCCATCGTCCTGTTCACCTTCATCGGCTACCTGAACATCGGCATTCCGCTGGCGGTGCTGCCAGGTTATGTCCACAGTGACCTGGGCTTCGGCGCGGTCATCGCCGGGCTGGTGATCAGCGTGCAATACCTCGCCACCCTGCTCAGCCGTCCGTATGCCGGCAAGATCATCGACAACCAGGGCAGCAAACGGGCGGTGATGATTGGTCTGGCCGGTTGTGGCTTGAGCGGTGTGTTCATGCTGATTTCGGCATGGACGCCCAACCTGCCGTTGCTGAGCCTGATCAGCCTGTTTGCCGGCCGTCTGGTGCTGGGCAGTGCGGAAAGTCTTGTTGGCTCAGGCTCGATCGGTTGGGGCATCGGCCGCGTTGGTGCCGCCAACACCGCCAAGGTCATCTCGTGGAACGGCATTGCCAGTTACGGCGCACTGGCGGTCGGTGCGCCGCTGGGGGTATGGCTGGTCAGCCGTTTTGGTCTGTGGAGCATGGGCGTGAGCATTCTGCTGCTGGCCACGCTGGGGCTGTTGCTGGCCTGGCCGAAAACCGCCGCGCCGATCGTGGCCGGCGAGCGCCTGCCATTCATGCATGTGCTTGGGCGGGTATTCCCCCACGGCTGCGGACTGGCGCTGGGCTCGATCGGCTTCGGCACCATTGCCACCTTCATCACCCTGTATTACGCCACGCAGCACTGGGACAACGCCGTGCTGTGCCTGAGCCTGTTCGGCGCCAGCTTCATCGGTGCGCGACTGCTGTTCGGCAACCTGATCAACCGCCTCGGCGGCTTTCGCGTGGCGATTGCCTGCCTGTCGGTGGAAACCCTGGGCCTGTTGTTGCTGTGGCTGGCGCCGGACGCGCATTGGGCATTGGCCGGTGCGGCATTGAGCGGTTTCGGTTTCTCACTGGTGTTCCCGGCGCTGGGCGTGGAAGCGGTGAACCTGGTACCGGCCTCCAGCCGAGGCGCAGCGGTCGGGGCCTATTCGTTGTTCATCGACTTGTCGCTGGGTATCACCGGACCACTGGCGGGAGCGATTGCGGCGGGCTTCGGTTTTGCCTCGATCTTCCTGTTCGCCGCCCTCGCGGCGCTGAGCGGTCTGGCGCTGAGCGTCTATCTCTACCGCCACACGGCGAAATACCGCGAAGACTAGAAATCCACCTTGCCGCGCCCGGCCTTGATGCTGGCGCGCTTGGTCTTTGATTCAAGCCGACGTTTCTTTGAGCCCAGCGTCGGCTTGGTCGGCCGGCGCTTCTTCTCGACCTTGGTGGCGCTGAGAATCAGCTCGGTCAGACGCTCCAGCGCATCGGCGCGATTCTGTTCCTGCGTGCGGTACTGCTGGGCCTTGATGATCAGCACCCCGTCACTGGTAATGCGACTGTCGCGCAGCGCCAGCAGCCGTTCCTTGTAGAACTCGGGCAAGGACGAGGCGCGAATGTCGAAGCGCAGATGCACGGCGCTGGAGACCTTGTTGACGTTCTGCCCGCCCGCCCCTTGGGCACGGATGTACGTCAGTTCGATCTCGGCATCCGGCAGATGCACGTTGTTGGAAATCACCAGCATGGAAAAGCGTCCGTATTCAGAACCCGCAGGATACCGCGAAAGCACAAAAAACCCGGCACTTGGCCGGGTTTGTTGTTTTTGCAACGACGCTTACTTGGCAGCGTTCGTGGCGTGCAGCACCTGTTGTGCACCGCGCTTGTTCTTGATCACATAGCAGACCCACATGAACACCACCCACACCGGAATCGCGTACACCGAGACCTGAATGCCCGGGATCAGCAGCATCACGCCGAGGATGAACAGAACGAACGCCAGGCAGATGTAGTTGCCGTACGGGTACCACAGCGCCTTGAACAGCGGCTTCTGGTTGGTCTTGTTCATGTGCTGGCGGAACTTGAAGTGCGAGAAACTGATCATCGCCCAGTTGATCACCAGCGTCGCAACCACCAGCGACATCAGCAGTTCCAGCGCGTGCTGCGGGATCAGGTAGTTGAGCAGCACGGCCACCAGGGTCACGGCTGCCGACGCCAGGATCGAACGCACCGGCACGCCGCGCTTGTCGATCTTCGCCAGCGCTTTCGGCGCATCACCCTGCTCGGCCATGCCCAGCAGCATGCGGCTGTTGCAGTAGGTGCCGCTGTTGTAAACCGACAATGCGGCGGTCAGCACCACGAAGTTGAGGATATGCGCGGCCGTGTTGCTGCCGAGCATCGAGAACACCTGCACGAACGGGCTGCCGCTGTAGGAATCGCCCGAAGCGTTGAGGGTTTCCAGCAGGCTGTCCCATGGGGTCAACGACAGCAGGATCACCAGTGCGCCGATGTAGAAAATCAGGATCCGGTAGATCACCTGGTTGATCGCTTTCGGGATCACGGTTTTCGGTTTGTCGGCTTCGGCTGCGGTGAAACCAAGCATTTCCAGGCCGCCGAAGGAGAACATGATGATCGCCATGGCCATCACCAGACCGCTGACGCCGTTCGGGAAGAAGCCGCCGTGGGACCACAGGTTGCTCACCGCCGCCTGCTCGCCGCCATGGCCGCTGACCAGCAGGTAGCTGCCCAGGGCGATCATGCCGACGATCGCCACGACTTTGATGATCGCGAACCAGAATTCGGCTTCACCGAAGACTTTGACGTTGGCCAGGTTGATCGCGTTGATCAGCAGGAAGAATGCAGCCGCGGTGACCCAACTCGGGATCTCCGGCGCCCAGTAGTGGATGTATTTGCCGACCGCAGTCAGCTCCGACATGCCGACCAGGATGTACAGGATCCAGCAGTTCCAGCCCGACAGGAAGCCGGCGAAACCGCCCCAGTATTTGTGCGCAAAGTGGCTGAAGGAACCGGCCACCGGCTCTTCGACGATCATTTCACCGAGCTGGCGCATGATCATGAAGGCGATGAAGCCGCAGATGGCATAGCCGAGGATCATCGACGGACCGGCGGATTTCAGCACCCCGGCCGAGCCGAGGAACAATCCGGTACCGATCGCGCCACCGAGGGCGATCAGTTGAATATGGCGATTTTTCAGGCCGCGTTTCAGCTCGCCTGATTGCGAGTTTTGTCCACTCATGAAAAAGGTCTCACGCAAGGTTTGATGATGTTCAGTAGACGTTGCTGCAAGGTGGCGATTTCAGCCAACCTTGATCAAACCCCAGCGCAGGCACCAGGAATTCAGCTTTTTTACAACGGTCATGCGTCACCTGTTTGTTTTTATCTGTGACGAAATCGAACCCGACACGCTTGTGACGCGGCGGAGTGAACAAGGCGGATAAACCTTGAGGTTTGCGCGATTACGCAGAGGGTCACAGTTAAAACGCGGCGCATTGTACACCGCTAACCCCCTGCTGCCAGACCTCGCCGGATCAGCGTGTCGGTTGCCGGGATTGCATGTGTCCACCCCGGGAAGCCCGGGCGGCTGCAAAAATTGAGTCAGGCCTTTGCAGGCCATCGGCGTGGACGATGGAAAATCCGCCCCACGTGGAGAAGTGAAAATGGATAACGGCGTTCATTGCGCCTCCTTCTTGTTATGCACCTGCACGACAGGCATGCAGCGCATCTCACCCTCCAAACGACACTGAAACAAGCGCGCAAGAGCACCGCGCAACACCCGGCGGGGCTGGTTCCGGCAGATTTTCCTTACAGCTGGACACAAGCTCCCGAGTCACGGGGCGGCGACGGCTTTTTCGTAAATATTCTCTGACAGCGCGTAACGTAAAGTTTCCAATCCAGACCCATCCAAGCCGTGCCCGGCGACTGACGTTAGCTGGCTAACTATTTGAAAGGCGTCAGGTTTTTTTTGTTTTAAAACAAGAAAAAACACCTCAAAAAAAGAAATAAAAAAATCAAAAAAAACGCCAACTCCAAGAGTTGGCGTTTTCTGTTTCAGCTTGAAGCTTGCCGCTCGAAACTTGCAGCTGCCTTATTCCGGCTTCTTGCGACCGAAACCCGGACGCTGGCCGGAACCGGCCGGTGCACCACGGCGCTTGCCCGATGGCTTGTCATCGTCTGCCAGCTTGATGCCTGGACGTTTCGGCGCCGGCTTGGCCGGGCGCTTGGTGTCGGCTGGACGATCCGCCACCGGCGTACCGCGACCTTCGCCACGCTCGGTTCGGCCATTGGCCGGACGTGGAGTGCGTGGGCCGCGCTCGCCATCCGGACGTGCTGCCGGTTTGCGACCTGGACGCTCGCCTTCGATCTGCGGCTCCCGGGCCGGACGCGGACCGGCGCCAACCGGCGCACCGTTGGCCGGACGCAGCGTGCGTACGCGCTCGGTACGGGCCATCGGACGCGACGACTTGCGCTGCATGCGGTCGAGCTTGTCTTTGCTCTTGGCGTTCAGTTGCGGCATGGCCACCGGGGTCAGGCCGACTTCAGCGCTCAGCACGTCGACTTCGTACTGGCTCATTTCGCGCCAACGGCCCATCGGCAGGTCGGAGTTGAGGAACACCGGGCCGAAACGCACACGCTTCAGGCGGCTGACCACCAGGCCCTGGGATTCCCACAGGCGACGTACTTCACGGTTACGACCTTCCATCACCACGCAGTGATACCAGTGGTTGAAGCCTTCGCCGCCCGGCGCCTGTTGAATGTCGGTGAAACGCGCCGGGCCGTCTTCCAGTACCACGCCGGCCTTCAGGCGCTCGATCATCTCGTCGTCGACTTCGCCTCGTACACGTACCGCGTACTCACGATCCATCTCGTAGGACGGGTGCATCAGGCGGTTGGCCAATTCACCGTCGGTGGTGAACATCAGCAGACCGGTGGTGTTGATGTCGAGACGACCGATGTTGATCCAGCGACCTTCTTTCGGACGCGGCAGCTTGTCAAACACGGTCGGACGGCCTTCCGGGTCGTCACGGGTGCAGATCTCGCCATCGGGCTTGTTGTACATGATCACGCGGCGAACCGACTCGGCGGCTTCTTCGCGCTTGATGACCTTGCCATCGATGGTGATGGCGTCGTGCATGTCGACACGCAGGCCCAGGGTGGCGTCTTTGCCATTGACCTTGATCCGGCCCTGGCTGATCCAGGATTCAACATCGCGGCGCGAGCCAACGCCGATACGGGCGAGGACTTTCTGCAGCTTTTCGCCTGCTGGGCCGATTTCCTGGTCGTCTTTCTGCTTGATGTCACTCATCTGGGCACCTCCCGGTGTGGTCTGTTCAGCGGCGCTGAGAATTGAGCTGCTGAAGCGTTGAAATCTGGGTTTTCGGGCGAAGGGATCGCCGAAGGGTCGCGAATCATACGCGGATGTGGCCGCGCGCGCATCAGAGACTAGTCGATCAGGGCAAGGTTATTTCTTTTTCCGCCGACCGGTGGCCCCGAGCTTGATCAGACGCAGCGCGGCTTCGGCCAGTACGGTGCGCTTGTCGTCCTTGTCGAGTTTCTTCCAGGCCCGGATCTCGCGCTTGCTGCGGCCGCAACCGACGCAGATGTCGTCGCTGAACTTGCAGACGTTGATGCACGGGTCTTTGGTCAAGCTCATGCTCAATCCTCGAACTCGCGACGTTCGGCTTCGATGGCTTCGGCCAGGGCGCGGGCTTCGGCTTCCTCTTCGCTCAGTTCTGCCTCGGCGGCAGGTTCTGATGCTGGCTGTTCCAGACGGGCGACGGCAGCCAGCAGTTTTTCCCGGGCTTCGGCCACGCCGAGCACATCGTCTTGCTGCTCAGGCTCGGGCTCGGGCTCGGATTCGGATTCGGATTCGGGCTCATGCGCAAATTCAGGCTCAAATTCAGATTCAGGCTCACCCTCGTCCGGCGGCTCGACCGGATCGGATTCAAACCCCGTCGGCATGGATTCGGCGCCCGCGCCGTCACGCAGCAAGTCGTCGAAGTCGGTCTTGATCCCCTCCTCCATGCTGTCCAGCTCCAGCAGCAGGGTGTGGAAACTGGTTTCTTCCTTCGGTTCTTCCGGCTCGGCGCTGGCGTCGGCCAGTTCCTGCAAGCCCGGCGGCACCGGGGCGTCGTCGAAGTCGAGTACCGGATCGGCCTCCATTTCGCGCAGCTCGGCCAGTGGCGGCAGTTCGTCGAGGCTTTTCAGATTGAAGTGATCAAGAAACAGCTTGGTGGTGGCAAACATCGCCGGTTTGCCAGGCACGTCGCGGTAACCAACGATGCGGATCCACTCACGCTCCATCAGCGTCTTGACGATGTTGGTGTTGACCGCCACGCCCCGCACGTCCTCGATTTCGCCCCGGGTGATCGGCTGGCGATAGGCGATCAGCGCCATGGTTTCCAGTAGTGCCCGGGAATAGCGCTGCGGACGCTCCTCCCACAAGCGACCAACCCACGGCGCGAACTTCTCGCGGATTTGCAGGCGATAGCCGGAGGCGACTTCCTTGAGCTCGAACGCCCGGCCCTCGCAGGATTTGCCGAGCAGGGTCAGGGCTTTCTTGAAAACCGGCGGTTCCGGGCGTTCACCTTCTTCGAACAGTTCATACAGGCGCTCAAGGGATTGCGGCTTTCCCGAGGCCAACAGAAAGGCTTCAAGCAGGGACGCCAGCTCGCGGGGTTCAGTCAGATTCATATCGGGACTCGTTATTCGGCTCGGGCTCGCACGTGGATCGCGGCGAACGGCTCATTCTGCACCAGCTCGATCAGGGATTCCTTGACCAGCTCAAGGATCGCCATAAAGGTCACCACCACGCCGAGCTTGCCCTCCTCGGCGGTGAACAGCTCGACGAACGGCACAAATCCGCCGCCCTTGAGCCGCTCCAGCACGTCGCTCATGCGCTCGCGGGTGGACAGTGCCTCGCGGCTGACCTGATGGCTTTCGAACATGTCGCCACGGCGCAGCACCTCGGCCATGGACATCAGGATTTCTGCCAGTGCCACGTCCGGCAGCAGCTTGCGCGCGCGGGCTTCCGGAGCGTCGAGCTTGGGCACGATCACGTCGCGACCGACTCGGCTCAGGCCATCAATGCCTTCGGCAGCAGCCTTGAACCGCTCGTACTCCTGCAGGCGGCGGATCAGTTCGGCGCGCGGGTCTTCTTCTTCGTCTTCGACGGTTTCGGCCCGGGGCAGCAGCATCCGGGACTTGATCTCGGCCAGCATCGCGGCCATCACCAGATATTCGGCGGCCAGTTCCAGACGCACCGACTGCATCAGCTCGACATAACCCATGTATTGGCGGGTGATTTCCGCAACCGGGATGTCGAGGATGTTGATGTTCTGCTTGCGGATCAGGTACAGCAACAAGTCGAGCGGGCCTTCGAAGGCTTCGAGGAAGACTTCCAGGGCGTCCGGCGGGATGTACAGGTCCAGCGGCATTTCCGTGACCGCCTGGCCATAGACCATGGCAAACGGCAGTTCCTGCTGGGCACCGGCCTGGGGATCAACGGTTTCCACTGCGGACATTCAGGCCTCGACCATGAATGGCGCCGGATCGCCGCAACCGACGCGGATCACTTCCGGATCATCGCCCGTGAGGTCGATCACGGTGGAGGCCTTGATGCCGCCGGAACCGCCATCGATGATCAGGTCCACCTGATGCTCGAGCAACTGGCGCATTTCGTACGGATCGCTCAGCGGGTCTTCTTCGCCCGGCATGATCAGGGTCACGCTCATCAGCGGCTCGCCCAGTTCGGCCAGCAAAGCCAACGCGATGGGATGGCTCGGCACCCGCAGACCGATGGTCCGCTTCTTGGGATGCAGCAACAGACGCGGCACTTCGCGAGTGGCGTTGAGAATGAAGGTGTACGGTCCCGGCAGGTGGGCTTTGAGGATTCGAAAGGTCCCGGTGTCGATCTTGGCGTAATTGCCCAGTTGCGACAGGTCGCTGCAGATCAGCGCGAAGTTGTGCTTTTCGTCGAGTTGACGCAGGCGTCGAACGCGCTCGATGGCGTTCTTGTCGCCGATCTGGCAACCGATTGCGTAGGAAGAGTCCGTTGGATAGACCACCACCCCGCTTTTGCGGATGATCTCGACCGCCTGTTTGATCAGGCGCGCTTGCGGGTTTTCCGGATGAATCTGGAAAAATTGACTCACATTCTCTACCTGTTCAGACGGCGGCAATAACTGTGTCATGTTTGAACCGACACCACAGGGGTGGAAGGTCCTCCGGCACCGGCCGGTACTGGCCGATCTCCGACCAGCCACCAGGGCCATGGAAATCACTGCCGGCAGTGACCAGCAGACCGAACTCACGGGCAAGGATTGCAAGGCTGCCCACCTGTTCCGCAGGCTGGTGACCGTTGACCACTTCGATCGCATGCCCGCCCGCTTGAATATAGTCGGCAATCAGCTTTCGGCGCTTGCTGCGGGTGAAATCGTAATGCCACGGATGCGCCAGGCTGACCCAGGCGCCGGCGGCGCGCAGCGTGCCGACAGTGTCTTCGAGGGTCGGCCAGTGCTGTTTGACGTCCCCCAGCTTGCCGGCGCCGAGCCATTTGCGAAACGCCTCGGCGCGATCCTTTACAAAACCTTCACGCACCATCCAGTCGGCGAAATGCGGACGGGCCGGCGCATTGCCGCTATCGCCCAGTTCCTGCTGGATCTGCCGCGCGCCATCGAGCGCATTCGGCATGCCCTTGAGGGCGAGCTTGCGGCTTATTTCCTCAGACCGCAGCCAGCGGCCGTCGTGCAATTGCGCAATCGCCTCGACCAACGGTGCGGCGTTGACATCGAAACCGTAGCCGAGCACGTGAATGGTCGCCCCGCCCCAGGTGCAGGACAACTCGACGCCATTGACCAGTTGCATGCCCAGCGCCTCGGCGGCCGTGCGCGCTTCGGCGAGGCCTTCGAGGGTGTCATGATCGGTCAGGGCCAGGACTCGCACGCCGTTCTCGAACGCACGCGCAACCAGTGCCGAAGGCGCCAGGGCGCCATCGGAGGCCGTGCTGTGGCAGTGCAAATCAACATTCACGGGGATGAGTAACCTCAAATCAGCTGGCGCTATCGCGCGCCCATATGTTTGTTATTATGCCGCCACATCCAGCTTCTGGCTCTCACTGTGAAACAATTCATCGATTTCATCCCGCTTCTGCTGTTCTTCATCGTCTACAAACTCGATCCACGCACCGTCGACGTTGCCGGCCATGAACTGACGGTAGGCGGCATTTACAGTGCCACCGCCATGCTGATCATCAGCTCCCTGGTGGTGTACGGCGCGCTCTTCATCAAGCAGCGCAAGCTGGAGAAGAGCCAGTGGCTGACGTTGGTCGCCTGCCTTGTGTTCGGCAGCCTGACTCTGGCCTTTCACAGCGAAACCTTCCTGAAATGGAAAGCCCCGGTGGTCAACTGGCTGTTTGCCCTGGCCTTCATCGGCAGCCATTTCATCGGTGACCGCCTGCTGATCAAGCGCATCATGGGCCACGCGCTGACCCTGCCGGATCCGGTCTGGACCCGGCTGAACATCGCCTGGATCGCCTTTTTCCTGTTCTGCGGGGCCGCCAACCTGTTCGTCGCCTTCACCTTCCAGAGCATCTGGGTGGACTTCAAGGTGTTCGGCAGCCTGGGCATGACCGTGCTGTTCCTGGTCGGTCAGGGCATCTACCTGTCCCGTCACCTGCACGACGCCGATACCACAACGCCAAAAACCGAGGACTGACATGCTCTACGCCATCATTGCCACCGACGTCGCCAATTCCCTGGACGCCCGCCTCGCTGCGCGCCCGGCGCACCTTGAACGCCTGCAAGTGCTCAAGGGCGAAGGCCGCATTGTGCTGGCCGGCCCGCACCCGGCGATCGACAGCAATGATCCGGGCGCAGCAGGTTTCAGCGGCAGCCTGATCGTTGCCGAATTCGACTCCCTGAGCGCGGCGCAAGCCTGGGCCGATGCCGACCCGTACATCGCCGCCGGCGTCTACGCCAACGTGATCGTCAAGCCGTTCAAGCAAGTCCTGCCGTAACCTCCCCCGCCAATACCTCAACGCGATGAACCTTGTCGGCTCATCGCGTTCTCAATCGCTCATTATTCTCGTTTGCCGGCCGACAACCTGCCCAATATCCATTTGGAAACAGGAGTCGCGATGCGCAAGGGTCCGTTGTGTCTGATGTTGGTCACGTTGTCGATCGTGGCGCCCGCTCATGGTGAAGAAAGCACCGAAGACGGCAATTCCACGCCGCTTTCATTGAGCGCCGGCAGTCAGATCACTGAGTTGCAGCAGCGCCTGAAGGTCAGCGAGCAGCAACGGGAAGAACTGAGCAAACAACTGCAAAATGCCGACAACACCCGCGAAAGCGCCCAGCTTGCCCGGCTGCGCCAGGAGAACCAGCGTCTGAAGCTGCAACTCAAGGAAGCCCAGGCCAGCCCGCTGCCGCGTCTGCTGACCGAACAGCAGCAATGGTTCGTCACCGGGGCCGGGGTAGCGCTATTGGCGCTGCTCTGCGGTATCTTTGCCAGTGGAGCAAGCCGAAAACGTCGGCAATGGCTAAATTGAGTGAGTCATGAGCGAGCTGTTACTGATTGATGATGACCAGGAGTTGTGTGAACTCCTGAGTAGCTGGCTGAGCCAGGAAGGCTTTCAGGTCCGGGCCTGCCACGATGGTCAGAGCGCCCGCAAGGCGCTGGCCGAGACCGCGCCGGCGGCCGTGGTGCTGGACGTGATGCTGCCCGATGGCAGCGGCCTGGAACTGCTCAAGCAACTGCGCAGCGATCACGCCGACCTGCCGGTGTTGATGCTCTCGGCGCGGGGCGAACCGCTGGACCGGATCCTCGGCCTGGAACTGGGCGCCGACGATTACCTGGCCAAACCCTGCGATCCGCGCGAACTGACCGCCCGCCTGCGTGCCGTGCTGCGCCGCAGCCACCCGGCTGCCGTGTCGACCCAGCTCGAACTGGGCGACCTGAGCTTCAGCCCGGTGCGCGGCGTGGTCAGCATCGACGAAAAGGAATTCACCCTCACCGTCTCCGAAAGCCGCCTGCTCGAAGCCCTGCTCAAGCAACCGGGCGAGCCGCTGGACAAACAGGAACTGGCGCAGATCGCCCTCGGCCGCAAGCTGACCCTGTACGACCGCAGCCTCGACATGCACGTCAGCAACCTGCGCAAAAAGATCGGCCCGCACCCCGACGGCCGCCCACGCATCGTTGCCCTGCGCAGCCGTGGCTACTACTACAGCCTCTGATTGTCTGTAAGTTTTGTCAGGTCGGCGCGAAAACGTGTTTACCCAAGCTTTACACAGCGCTGACCGCCGCTGACCTTGATCTCCGTAATCTGTACTCATCCGGAACGTACCGGGAACGAGACAAAGGAGATTCACCATGCGCAAGACACTTATCGCTCTGATGTTTGCCGCTGCCCTGCCGACCGTCGCCATGGCCATGCCACAAGATGGCGGCCCGATGGGTGGCCCGCTGGACGGCCCGCGCCATGGCGGTCAGATGCACGGCATGCACGGCAAAGGCCCGTACAGCGAGCTGGACCTGTCCCGCGAACAGCGCGAGCAGATCCGCAAGATCATGGGCGAGCAGATGCACGAACGTAAGCAGACGGTCGAAAAATACCTGGAGAAACTCTCGCCAGCCGACCAGAAAGCCATGAAGGACGAGATGGCGGCCAACCACAAGAAAGCCGAGTCCGATGTCCGCGCCGTGTTGAAACCGGATCAACAGAAGAAATTCGACGAGATCCAGAAGAAACAGGCCGAGCGTCGCGCCGAATGGGCCGAGTTCAAAGCCTGGAAAGCGCAACAGCCGCAAAAAGCGCAATAATGTTCTGACCCGACGGTTCACGCCGTCGGGTCTTTGTTTATCCAGCCCAATGTGGGAGCGAGCTTGCTCGCGAATGCGAAGTGTCAGTCAGCATGTTCTTGTCTGATCCACCGCATTCGCGAGCAAGCTCGCTCCCACAAGGTTTTGCGTGTGTTCTGAGGAATAATTGTGCGTTCATTGTTCTGGCGTATCCTCGCCAGCTTCTGGCTGGCCATCGCTCTGGTTGCAGGGCTTTCCATTCTGCTGGGGCACATGCTCAACCAGGACGCATGGATCCTCAGCCGCCATCCGGGCCTCAACACCCTGGCCGCCGATTGGACGCAGACTTACGAAGCCCAGGGCGAAGACGCCGCACAGGACATCCTCGAACAGCGCAAACGCCAGTACCACATCGACGTTCAAGTGCTGAACGAAAGCGGCGACCCGCTGGTGCGCGGCACCTTCCCCCGGCGTGCGGCCGCCTTCGAGGCGCGGCAGCACAACGATGACCGACGCCTGCCATGGAGGCGTCTGACCGACGAATTCACCAGCGACAAAAGCGGCGACACCTACCTCTTCATCTACCGCATCCCGCACCCGGAACTCGATGCCTGGCACCGCGAAAGCCTGCTCTGGCCGTTGAGTGCGCTGGGCATTGCGTTGGTGGTGCTGACCCTCTTCAGCCTGCTGGTGACGTTTTCCATCACCCGCCCGCTCAGTCGCTTGCGCGGCGCAGTGCACGACCTCGGCCAGACCACCTATCAGCAGAACAGCCTGGCGCAACTGGCCAACCGTCGCGATGAATTCGGCGTGCTGGCCAACGACTTCAATCGCATGGGCGCCCGCCTGCAAAGCCTGATCGGCAGTCAGCGCCAGTTGCTGCGCGACGTATCCCACGAATTGCGCTCACCGCTGGCACGGCTGCGCATCGCCCTGGCACTGGCTGAACGGGCGAGCCCCGAAGAACGGGAAAAACTCTGGCCGCGACTGACCCGCGAATGCGACCGGCTGGAAGCGCTGATCAGTGAAATTCTGGTGCTGGCGCGGGTCGATGCCGACAACGCCAGCGCCGAAGACGTGGATCTGAATGCCTTGCTCGCCACCGTGCAAAAGGACGCGCAACTCGGCTCGCCGGAGCAGACGGTGCGACTGGAAGCCGAGCCGGCGCTCAATCTGACAGGCTGGCCGACCATGATCGAACGCGCCGTGGACAACCTGCTGCGCAATGCCCAGCGCTTCAACCCGGTCGGGCAGGCAATTGAAATGCAGGCGTCACGTCAGGGCGAGCGGATCGTGGTCAGCGTGCGTGATCATGGGCCGGGGGTGCAGGCAGAGCATCTGAGCCAGTTGGGCGAACCGTTTTATCGGGCGCCGGGGCAGACCGCTGCCGGGCATGGCCTGGGACTGGCGATTGCCCGACGGGCGGCGGAGCGGCATGGCGGGACGCTGGTGCTGGCCAATCATCCGCAGGGCGGTTTTGTGGCCAGTCTGGAGTTACCGCTGGAGCCGGGAGCTGTTGTACAGCCCTGATGGAGTCAAGCCTTTGCCGGCCAGGCGCTGACAAACTCCGCCAGATCAACCTTCTCGGCCACCCGCGGTTCTTTCTGCGGCGTGCCGAGGTACAGGAAGGCAATCACCTCTTCGTCATCCGTCAGGCCCAGGCCCTTGGCGACATGTTTCGAGTACGCCAGATCACCGGTACGCCACACCGCGCCAATCCCCTGCGCATAAGCCGCCAACAAAATCCCGTGCGCCGCACAGCCCGCCGCCAGCCGTTGCTCGGCCTTCGGGTATTTGACGTGATCCTGCAACCTGGCGATGACCACGACCACCAGCGGCGCGCGCAGCGGACCGTTGCGCGCCTTGTCGATCATCGCTTCAGTGACTTCGCCTTCCTGCATTTTTGCAGCTTCGGCCAGCAACTCGCCCATCTGCTCACGCGCCGCACCTTCGACGGTCAGGAAGCGATACGGCTGCAAATGGCCGTGATCCGGTGCGCGGGTCGCGGCGGCAAACAGCACTTCGCGCTGTTCGGCGGTAGGGGCCGGATCGATCAGTCGTGGAACGGAAACACGGTTGAGCAAAGCGTCGAGAGCCTGCATCGGCCACCTCCTGAAAAAAATGTCCGGCTATTCTAGCTGCAAGTGATCCAGACGCGTCGGTTTACATGCCTTGCACCGCAGGTAGAATGGCGCCCTTCCCACATCAGCCCGAGCGGACTTCATGGCGTTGCCGACCTTACGGATCATTGGTTTCATCATCGGCATCTTCCTGATCACCCTGGCCATCGCCATGGTCGTGCCGATGGCCACCCTGGTGATTTTCGAGCGCACCGGCGATCTGCCGTCGTTCCTCTGGGCGAGCATGATCACCTTCGTCGCCGGCCTCGCGCTGGTGATTCCGGGGCGTCCGGAACACATCCACCTGCGCCCCCGGGACATGTACCTGCTGACCGTCAGCAGCTGGCTGGTGGTGTGCATTTTCGCCGCACTGCCGTTTTTGCTGACCCAACACATCAGCTACACCGACTCGTTCTTCGAAAGCATGTCCGGCATCACGGCCACCGGGTCGACCGTGCTCAATCATCTGGACGACATGTCCCCCGGCATCCTGATGTGGCGCTCGCTGCTGCACTGGATCGGCGGCATCGGCTTCATCGGCATGGCGGTAGCGATCCTGCCGCTGCTGCGTATCGGTGGCATGCGCCTGTTCCAGACCGAATCCTCGGACCGCTCGGAAAAGGTCATGCCCCGCTCGCATATGGTGGCGCGGCTGATCGTGGCGGCCTACGTCGGCATCACGATTCTCGGCAGCCTGGCGTTCTGGTGGGCCGGGATGAGCCCGTTCGATGCGATCAACCACGCGATGTCGGCAATTTCCACCGGCGGGTTCTCGACTTCCGACCAGTCCCTGGCCAAGTGGACGCAACCGGCGGTGCACTGGGTGGCGGTGGTGGTGATGATCCTCGGCAGCCTGCCGTTCACCCTGTACGTGGCAACGCTGCGCGGCAACCGTCGGGCGCTGATCAAGGATCAACAGGTGCAGGGTTTGCTCGGCATGTTGCTGGTGACCTGGCTGGTGCTCGGCACCTGGTACTGGTGGACCACCAACCTGCATTGGCTGGATGCGCTGCGCCACGTGGCGCTGAACGTGACGTCGGTAGTCACTACCACGGGATTTGCATTGGGGGACTACAGCCTGTGGGGCAATTTCTCGCTGATGCTGTTCTTCTATCTAGGTTTCGTCGGTGGCTGTTCCGGATCGACGGCGGGTGGGATCAAGATCTTCCGCTTTCAGGTCGCCTACATCCTGCTCAAGGCCAACCTTAACCAGCTGATTCACCCACGGGCGGTGATCAAGCAGAAGTACAACGGTCACCGCCTCGACGAAGAAATCGTCCGTTCGATTCTGACCTTTTCGTTCTTCTTCGCCATCACTATCTGCGTGATCGCCCTGCTGCTGTCGCTATTGGGCGTGGACTGGATGACTGCGTTGACCGGCGCCGCCAGCACCGTGTCCGGCGTCGGTCCCGGCCTGGGCGAGACCATTGGCCCGGCCGGCAACTTCGCCAGTCTGCCGGATGCGGCCAAATGGATTCTGTCGTTCGGCATGCTGCTCGGCCGATTGGAGATCATTACGGTGTTTGTACTGTGTATTCCGGCGTTCTGGCGTCACTGATCGCGTTCGGCGCTTCCAGCAACCGCGCCCGGTAATCGCCGGGCGTGGTGTCGAACCAGCGACGGAAGGCGCGGAAGAAGTTGCTCGGATCGGCAAACCCCAGCAGATAGGCAATCTCCAGCAAGGTCATGCTCGGCTGCGCCAGGTATTGCTCGGCGAGTTCGCGGCGGGTGTCGTCGAGCAACTGCTGAAAACTGGTGCCCTCCTCCTGCAAGCGCCGTTGCAAGGTTCGCTGCGACAGATGCAGGGTCTGCGCTACCGTATCGCGCTTGGGCTCGCCCTGGGGCAGCAAACGACACAGGACCTGTCGTGCTTTGTGGGTCACGCGACTTTCCGAAAACCGCGCCAGATATTCCCCGGCAAACCGGTCGTGCAACAGCGCCATCGCTTCGTTGGCGGTGGGCAGTGGCGCTTCCATGTCGGCCCGTTCGAAGATCAGCGCGTCGTACGGCGCGTTGAACACCAGCGGTGCATGAAAGGCTTGTTTGTAGGGTTCAAGATCATCCGGCTCGTCGCCCTGCACCAGCACTTTGCGCGGGTGCAGCATGCGCCCGGTCAGCCAGCCGCACAGCGCCAGCGCGCAGGCCAGCGAGGCTTCGGCACTTTGCCGGGTCGGCGGCAGGTGATCGCCATGCACCGTCAGAATCAGCGCATAACCTTCGTCGAGCAGGCGAAAACTCAGGTCGGCACTTTCGGCGATGATTCGCTGATAACGCACCAGTCGCTGAAAACCTTCGGCCAGCGTATTACTGGACATCAGCGCATAACCCGCGACATGGAACGAAGCCGGCCGCACCACTTTGCCCATGTTCAGGCCGATGGCCGGATTGCCGGACAGCTCGACCGCCCGTTGCCAGAGTCGGGTCATGGAATCCTGTGGGAAGCGTGCATCCGGATCATCCAGCGCCGCGTAATCGAGCCCTAGCTGTTTGAACAGAACCCGGCAATCCAGGCCGTCCATTTCCAGTGCTTTGACAATCCCCATTGCCCAGCTTGCAGAAGTCGTTCGTTCGCTCATGGCGTTTGTTCTTGGATGACATGATGAGCCGCATTCTACGGCGGATTTTCCAAGGATAGTAAAGTGGCGCCGATTGTCACTGGCCGACGCCATTGATCACTCTAGACTCAAATAAGCTACCCGCCGAACAACTTGCAATCAGAACAACAACCACAGAGATCGCAGTCGTGGAAACCATCAGGCATTTCAACAGCTTCGCCGAGTTCTATCCGTATTACCTCAGCGAGCACAACAACAGCACCTGCCGTCGCCTGCATTTCATCGGTACGACGCTGGTGATTTTCATTCTTGCCCTGACCATCGCCAAGGGCGCCTGGCTGCTGTTGCTTGCGTTACCGCTGGCGGGCTACAGCTTTGCCTGGGTCGGCCATTTCTTTTTCGAGAAAAACCGCCCGGCCACCTTCCAGCACCCGTTCTACAGCCTGCTCGGCGACTTCGTCATGTACCGCGACATGATCCTGGGCCGCGTGCCGTTCTAGAAATTCCGACCAAGAGGATTGCCGATGAATGCCACTGCCCGTTTCACCCACATGAAGGACGGTACACAGGACGACTGGGCGATCATTGCGGCGGACTTCAGCGCCTACGCCCGCCAATTACCGGGCCGGATCATGGCCCACCTGAAACTGCTGGAAGGCGATTTCGGCGGTTTTCCGGTGGATCGCCTGACCCACTCGCTGCAAACCGCAACCCGCGCCTTTCGCGACGGGCGCGACGAGGAATACGTGGTCTGCGCCCTGCTCCACGACATCGGCGACACCCTCGGCTCCTACAATCACCCGGACATCGCCGCCGCCATCCTCAAGCCGTTCGTCAGCGCCGAAAACCTGTGGATGGTGGAAAAGCACGGGATCTTCCAGGGCTACTACTTTTTCCATCACCTTGGCATGGATCGGCACCTGCGCGAGCAATTCAGCGACCATCCGCAGTTTCTGGCGACCGCAGAGTTCTGCGCCAGATACGACGCGGCGGCGTTCGACCCCGAGTACGACACCTTGCCGTTGAGCTTCTTCGAACCGATGGTGGAAAGGCTGTTCGCCCAGCCGAAAAACTCGATCTATAAAGCGGCGATGGAAGAGCACACCCCCGCATAAAGACAATCCCGCTCCCACAGGGGCCGTCGCTCAGGCCAGCTCGGCAACCTTCGCGGCTTTCAATTCGGCTTCCCGCGCCTGTGCATCAGCCAGGCGATACAGTTCGATCGTGCCGTCCCAGTGTTCGATCAGCGCCGTGCACGACTCCACCCAGTCGCCACAATTGAGGTAATCCACCTCGCCGACCTTGCGGATCTCGGCGTGGTGAATGTGCCCGCAGACCACGCCGTGCAATTCGCGTTTCACACACTCGTGGGCGATGGCTTCCTCGAAGTCACTGATGAAGCTGACCGCAGTCTTCACCTTGTGCTTGAGATAAGCCGACAGCGACCAGTAGCCGTAACCGTGTTTCGCCCGCCAATGATTGAGCCAGCGGTTGAGGGTCAGGGTGAATTCGTAGGCCGAATCGCCGAGAAACGCGAGCCAGCGGTGATAGCGGGTGATCACGTCGAACTGGTCGCCGTGAATCACCAGCAGATGCCGGCCATCAGCCGTGACGTGCACCGCCTCGTCGACCAACTGGATATTGCCCAGAATCAGTTTTGAATAGCGGCGCAGGAATTCGTCGTGGTTACCGGTGACGTAAATCACCTCGGTGCCGCGTTTGCTCATGGTCAGCAAACGGCGGATCACATTGGTGTGCGCCTGCGGCCAGTACATGCCACCGCGCAGCTTCCAGCCGTCGATGATGTCACCCACCAGGTAGATCTTGTCGGCGTGATAGCCCTTGAGAAATTGCGACAGATGCTCGGCCTGGCAATCCCGCGTGCCCAGGTGCACGTCAGAGATCCACAGGGTGCGAACCCGTTGTTTACGGCTGGGTCTGGCGAGCTCGGCGCTGGTCATGGGCAACCCTCTGCGATGTTTTCGCCACTGTGCGCGCGCCCGGTTAATCGACCATGACAAGCATGCGTCAGTCGTGTGACAAACGCGCCGCCCCTGTGCCGGTGTAGACTGGCGGCTCGCCCGGAGACCACCATGCAACCGATCCTGACCCTGCGCCATTACAGCCACGACCTGATCGCCCACAGCCACAACCACGCGCAACTGGTGTTCGGCCTGTCCGGCGCGCTGGATTTCGAAGTCGCAGGGCGTGGCAGTCAGGTAATGCAGCAGAGCTTCGTGGTGATCCCCGCCGGTGCGCATCACGCGTGCGGCAGCCCCAAGGGCAGCCGCTGTCTGGTACTGGATGTGCCCGACGAACAATGGCTGACACGCTCACTGGGCGATCACGCCGATGCCAGCCGCCGACTGCTGGACAACGCCGCCCGTTTGTCGCTGGACGCGGGGCAAGGTCAATTGGTCAACTGGCTGGCGAACAGCCCGGTGGACGATCCGTTGATTGCGCAACAGGGCGCGGTGTTGCTGCTGGCAAGCCTGAGCCACGTGCCACCCACCGAGATCACCGCGCGCCGCCTGCCCTTTGCGGCACTCGATGCGCACATCGAGCAGTACGCGGCTTATCCGCTGCAAGTCGCGGATCTGGCGCGCGTCGCCGGGTTATCCAGCGCCCGGCTGCATGCGCGGTTCGTCGCCGAATGCGGGCAAACACCGATGGACTACATTCGCAGCCGACGCCTGCACAAAGCCGTCGCGCTGTTGCGCAACACCACGCTGCCCGTCGGTGAAGTGGCCTGCCGAGTCGGCTACAACTCGCAAAGTGCGTTTTCGGCCGCCGTCCTGCGTGAATTTGGTATCTCTCCTACACAATTGCGGCGCGAGGCTGACGACAAAAGTCGATAGCCTGCCGACAGACTTTCCCGTCGGGACACGCTTCAATGTGTGCCTGTAATGGTGTTTGAAAAAGGACTGCAATGACTCCCCGTACCGCCCTGGGCGCCCTGCATATCGGCGCACTGATGTTCGGCCTGACCGGCGTCTTCGGCAAACTCGCAGCCGCAACGCCCGCGGTCATCGTGTTCGGACGCGCCGCGTTCGCCGTGCTGGCCCTGGCCTTTTTCGCCCGTTTCGCCCAACAGGGCGGCTGGCAGAAATTGCAGGCCGTCGACTGGCGACGACTGGCCCTGAGCGGCGTGCTGCTGGCCGGCCATTGGGTAAGTTTCTTCATTGCGGTCAAGGTCGCGGGCGTCGCCATCGCGACCCTGGGTTTCGCCAGTTTCCCGGCCTTCACGGTGATCCTCGAAGGGCTGATCTTCCGCGAGCGCATCCGCGCCAATGAAATCATTCTGGTGGCGCTGGTCAGTGTCGGGCTGGTGCTGGTGACGCCGGCATTCGATCTGGCCAGCGGCGCGACTACCGGCCTGCTCTGGGCAATCCTGTCCGGCCTGCTGTTTTCCCTGCTGTCCCTGACCAACCGCGCCAGCTCCGGACGTATCCCGGCGGTGCAGGCGGCGTTGTGTCAGAACGTGGTGGTGGCGCTGTGTCTGCTGCCGGTCGCGGCGCCGCAACTGAGCCAAGTGCGCGCCATCGACTGGGTGTGGATCGGTCTGCTCGGGGTGTTCTGCACCGGCGTTGCCCACAGCCTGTTTGTCGCCAGCCTCGCGGTAATCAAGGCCCGCACGGCCGCGGTGGTGTTCGCCATGGAGCCGGTGTACGGAATTACCGTGGCCTGGCTGCTGTTCGATGAAAATCCGACCCTGCGCATGTTGATCGGCGGCGCGTTGATCATCGTTGCCATCGTGGTGTCGAGCCGGATGTCAGGCAGCAACGACAGGAAAACCGTCGCGGCCGAGGCGACCTCTCACTGAGTACGATCGTTGTGGCCCAAGTCGCGATCAGGGTCGATCTGGTCGCGCACCCGCTGCTTGAGCACCTTGGCCTCCGGGAAACCGCCGTCGGCCTTGCGTTCCCAGATCTGCACGTCGTTGCAGGTAATGTTGAATATCCCGCCGGTGCCCGGCACCAGCGACACTTTGCCGAGATCATCGCCAAAGGTGCTGAGCAGTTCTTGCGCCAGCCACGCGGCGCGCAACAGCCACTGGCATTGCGTGCAATAGGTGATGACGATTTCCGGTTTTGTGTCGGTCATGCGCTGAAACTCCTGAGCCAGAGGGGCGCCGCTATAATAGCCGGCTTTATCGCTCGCCCCGAGACTCACGATGCGTCGTCTTCTGATCTGCCTGCTGCTTGGTTTCCTTCCCCTGTTCGTTCATGCCAGTGAGGCAACACGCCCGAAAGTCGGCCTGGTGCTGTCCGGCGGCGCGGCCCGTGGCCTGGCGCACATCGGTGTGCTCAAGGCCCTGGAAGAACAAGGCATCAAGATCGATGCGATTGCCGGCACCAGCATGGGCGCGGTGGTCGGCGGCCTGTACGCCTCGGGCTACAAGATCGACGAACTGGAAAAACTCGCCCTGACCATCGACTGGCAGCAGGCACTGTCCGACGCCCCGCCCCGGGAAGACGTACCGTTCCGGCGCAAGCAGGATGACCGCGACTTTCTGGTGAAACAGAAACTGAGCTTTCGCGACGACGGCAGCCTCGGCCTGCCATTGGGCGTGATTCAGGGCCAGAACCTTGCGCTACTGCTGGAAAGCCTCTTGGCCCACACCAGCGACACCCGGGATTTCGACAAGCTGCCGATCCCGTTCCGCGCCGTGACCACCGACATCGCCAACGGCGAAAAAGTGGTGTTCCGCAAAGGTCACCTGCCCCAGGTGATCCGCGCCAGCATGTCGATCCCGGCGGTGTTCGCCCCGGTCGAACTCGACGGCCGCCTGCTGGTGGATGGCGGCATGACCGACAACATCCCCCTCGACGTGGCCCGGGAAATGGGCGTCGACGTGGCTATCGTGGTCGACATCGGTACCCCGCTGCGCAACCGCAAGCAACTGGTGACCGTGGTCGATGTGCTGAACCAGTCGATCACCCTGATGACCCGGCGCAACTCCGAAGAGCAACTGGCGACCCTGCATCCCGATGACGTGCTGATCCAGCCGCCGCTGGCCAGTTTCGGCGCCACCGACTTCGGTCGGGGCCAGGAGATGATCGACGCCGGCTACCGCGCGACCAAGGCTCTGGACGTACGCCTCGCCCGCCTCAAACCCGTGCAGTCGCAGGACGCCGAACTCAATGCCGCCCGCGCGCCGGGCCAGCGCACGCCGATCATTACCGCAATCAAGGTCGAGAACGACTCGAAAGTCGGCGACGACGTGATCCGCTACTACATCCGCCAGCACATCGGCGAGCCGTTGGACCTGGGTCGTCTGCAAACCGACATGGGCACGCTGTATGGCCTCGACTACTTCGAGCAGGTGCAATACCGCGTGGTCCACAAGGGCGCGGATCACACGCTGGTGATCAGCGCGCGGGGCAAACGTACCGGCACCGATTACCTGCGGGTCGGCCTCAACCTGTCGGATGACATGCGCGGCGACAGCGCCTTCAACCTCGGCGCCAGTTACCGAATGAACGGCATCAACCGCCTCGGCGCGGAATGGCTGACCCGAGCACAAATCGGCGATAAACAAGAGTTGTACAGCGAGTTCTATCAGCCGCTGGATGTGGGCTCTCGCTATTTCGTGGCACCTTATGCGTCGTTCGCCGCGCAAAACGTCGACTCGGTTCTGGACAACGATCCGATCGCCCAGTATCGCGTCGAGCGCTACGGCTTCGGCCTCAACGTTGGCCGGCAGATCGGCAACAGCGGCGAAGTGCGCTTCGGCGTCGGCGAGGCCTGGGGCAAGGCGGATGTGCGGATCGGCGATCAGGATCTGCCGAGCGAAAACTTCAACGAAGGGTTCTATGCGCTGAAGTACTCGTTCGACTCGCTGGACAACGTCTACTACCCCCACGAAGGCGAAGACATCGGCCTGACGCTGGTGCAGTTCGAACCGAGCCTGGGTTCCGACACACGCTACCGGCAGTGGGAGTTCAAACTGGACAAGGCCATGAGCAGCGGCCCGGACACGCTGATCCTGGGCGGTCGTTACGGTCGCACGCTGGACGATGCCAACGTGGTGACCTCCAGTTTCCTGCTCGGCGGCGCCCGGCAATTGTCGGGTTTCCGCGAGGATGCGATCTCCGGGCAAAACGTCAGTCTGATGCGCGCGGTGTATTACCGCCGCCTTACCCCGCGCTCATACCTGCCGCTGGACTTCCCGTTGTACGCCGGTGCGTCACTGGAAAGGGGCCGGGCGTGGAACAACGACAATGAATTCGACAGCGGCTACATCAACGCCGCCAGCGTGTTCATCGGTTTCGATACGCCGCTGGGGCCGCTGAATTTCAGCTATGGCCTGAACGATGCGGATGAGCAGGCGGTGTACCTGAACCTCGGGCAGACGTTCTGACCGTCGTCAGCGAATCCCGGCCAACAGCGTGCGCGCCGTTTGCTTGAGAGGTTCGTCAGCCTCTTTGAGCAGTTCGTTGAGCAAGGCAATGGCGCTATCGATATCGCCGTCATCGATGCAGGTCTGGGCCTGTTCGAGTTTGCCGGCGTTCTCGGCGTCCGAGGGTTCGGGTTCCGGGGCTTGCAGTTCCAGTGGCTCCAGGGAGAGCGCTGGGCCGGGATCGCCAAACTCGTTGAGAAAGTCCTCGTCCAGCGGCTGCGTTTCTGGTTCGACGATCCATTCCAGTTCAGCGGTTTCGGCATCGTCGGGCAGGGTTTCCGGCAGTTCGAAATCCTGTGGCAATACCTGCAGATCGGAGCCCAGCGTCGATGGAGCCTGCTCAGGTTCGGCGCTGGCCGGGCGAGCTTCCTCAAGATCCCAACTGGAGGCCATCGAGAGCTGGTCCAGATTCAGTTCGAAATTGTCTTCGACTACCGGTTCGACAGGCCCGGAGGATTCGATCGGCAGCTCGGCAATCACCGGGGCCGCCGCCACCAAAGGTGCGGCGCTGACCAGTTTCGGGTAGCGGGCGCGAATCTCCTGCAAGCGCTGATCCTCGACCCCGAGCTGACGCAGACGGGCTTCCTGCTCGTCATAGGCCGGCGAGTCGCCTTGCCGCCCCAGCACTTCGAGCAACTGCACGCCGAGGTCAATGCGCTCCGGCTCCCGCTGCAATGCATCACGCAATAAACCGGCAGCCTCGCTCAAGCGACCGTAGGCCAGATAAATGCCGACCGCTTCCAGCACATCGCCGTTGGCGTGGTCTTCGCGATGTTCGACCGCACTGTGCACGGCACTCGGCTGCATTGGTTCGGTGTCGTCGACCGGGAGTTCGTTTCGTACCGGCAGGAACGGCAACGGCGCAGCAGTCCCTTGCGCCTGCTGGCGTTGCCGGCGCACGTACAGCCCTGCCACCGATAATCCCAGGACCAGCAACAATCCGCCGAGCAGCGGCCAGTTGAGTAAATCCTCCTGAGACTCGACCGGGGCAATGACCGGCGCCGGCACAGGCACCACGGGTGTTGCGGGTGCCGGTGGTGCCTGTTGCACTTCAATCAGACGGGCCTGCAGCTCGCCGAGCTGTTTCTTGCCGTCAGCGATCAGCACTGCCTGGGCCTGAAGCTTCACGTTCAATTCATCGATGGTTTTTTGCAGTTGCTGGTTCTGCACAAGGCTCGCCGCCAATTGCTCGGCCTGCGCGTCAGCGACCGGGGCCGGTGGCTGCACGGGTGCAGCAGGTTTGGCCGGCGTCGTTGCGGAGGGAGACTCGGGGGTCGGGAATTCCGACGATTGCGCACGCGCAGTCGGCTCGTCGGTGGCCGGGACTATTCCCGGTGAACCCGGCGGGTCGATCAGCACGATGTATTCGCGCAGCAGGTGGCCATTGGGCTGATCGAGTTGCACCAGGAAATTCAGAAAGGGTTCATTGACCGGTTTACTGGAGGTCACCCGGATCATGTTGCGATTGCCGCGCAGAATCGGGGTGAACTTGAGGTCATTGAGAAAGAACACGCGTTCGATGCCGGCGCGGCCAAATTCGTCCGCCGAGGCCAGACGGATCGCCAGATCGCTTTCGCTGACGGCCCCGACATCCACCAGGGCGATGTCAGCCTTGAGTGGTTGATTGAGGGCCGAATGCACGGTGATGTCACCGAGCCCCAACGCCAATGATGCGGTGGACCAGGTGAGAACACCGGCCACCAACAGTGAGTTGGTGCAACGCAGTACCACGTGCCGACTTCCGAGCATGAGCATCCCTTAAATAAGCAAAACCGACTTCTATGCGTTCGCACATCCGGTACGAACACGATATTGCCCAGTAGTTCTTATAGTCCGCCCAGCGCGATCTCTCAAAAAAACGGCACGCGGTTATGCCTCAAGACTTTTCCAGGTTGGCCAGAATGTGCCCGTGAACCCGCATGCACACCTTCATGTCGGCCTCATCGATACCCTCGAACAATTCCTTGCGCAGTTGCGTGGCGATGGTTTCAATCTGTTCGATCAGCGGCAGGGCCGGTGAGCACAACACGATTTTCTTTGCCCGGCGGTCTTCCATTACAGACTGGCGTTGCACCAGTCCCTGGCTTTCCAGGCTGTCGAGCAGACGGGCCAGGGTCGGTCCTTCGACGCCGACGCTTTGCGCCAGCTCACGTTGGGTCGGCGCCTCTTCGAAACGCGCCAGATGCAGCAGCACCAGCCAGCGCGCCTGGGACAAACCCAGGCCGGCCAGCCGGCGATCCAGTTCGGCACGCCAGCCTCGGGACATCTGGGCCAATTGCATGCCAAAACGGTGTTGATCGGTTAACGGCATAAAACACTCATGATTAGACTGAACAAATAGAGAAAAACTAATTATTAGTCAGCTAAGCATGACATTTGCCTATAGGCAAGAGGCGCCCCGTACTGAATCGTTACAACCGCATGAGGGTTGGCACAAACGCCCTCTTACATTTCAAACTCCGATTGCAGCGCAGCCCGCACGCAGTACAGCACGCCTTCCGGTACACGACCGGCAAACAGCTCGGCCACTTCGGCGACGGACGGCAGTTCGCCTTCGCCGTCCAGGAATGCGTCCTGGACTTCACCCATCAGGTCTTCCGGCAAATCCAGCGCCTGTTCCAGCGACAACTGCTGCTTGCCGATGGCTTCGGCGAGCATGGCGTAGACGTTTTTTTCCGAGCACTGCAACTGACCGGAAATCTGCAACGGTGTCATGCCGGCGCGGGCCAGAGTGATCAGTTCGTGGCGCACGTCGGCCACGACTTTCGGTGCCTCGGCCTCGCCGCCGAGCACTTCGAGGAAAGCTTCGCCGTAACGCTCCAGCTTGCGCGCACCGACGCCGCTGACCCGGGCCATGTCGGCCAGCGAGGTCGGCTGGCTGCGGAGCATTTCCAGCAGGGTCGAGTCGGGGAAGATGACGTACGGCGGCACGCCGTGTTCTTCCGCCAGTTTGCGCCGCAGGGCACGCAACGCTTCCCACTGTTCGCGCTCTTCGCCCCGCACGAGCTGGCTGGCCTGGCTCTTGCTGCCGCTCTTGGCGGTGATTTGTGGCTTGAGGTCGCGGCGCAGCTCCAGGCTCACTTCGCCCTTGAGCAGCGGCCGGCAGGTGTCGCTCAAACGCAGCCCGCCGTAGCCTTCATGATCGACGTCCGCCAGGCCACGGGCGACCAATTGGCGGAACAGCGAACGCCATTCGCTCTCCCCCAGCGCCTTGCCCACGCCGAACACAGACAGGTGCTGATGGCCGAAGCTGCGAACCTTTTCGTTGTCTTTGCCCAGCAACACGTCCACCAGATGGCCGACGCCGTAACGCTGCCCGGTGCGGTAGATCGCCGACAGCGCCTGACGCGCAGGCTCGGTGGCGTCCCAGGTCTGCACGCCGTCGATGCAGTTGTCGCAGTGGCCACATGGCTCGGGCATGTCTTCGTCGAAATACGCCAGCAGTGCCTGACGGCGGCAGCGGGTTTCTTCGCAGAGCGAGAGCATGGCGTCGAGCTTGTGCTGCTCCAGACGCTTATGGCGTTCGTCGCCCTCGGAGTTCTGCAGCATCTGCTTGAGCATCACCACGTCTTGCAGACCGTAGGCCATCCACGCGTCCGCCGGCAGACCGTCACGGCCTCCGCGCCCGGTTTCCTGGTAATAGGCTTCAAGGGATTTAGGCAGATCAAGGTGAGCGACGAAGCGCACGTTAGGCTTGTCGATACCCATGCCGAACGCCACGGTGGCGACCATGATCAAGCCTTCCTCGTTGAGGAAGCGCTTCTGGTGATAGGCGCGCAGATCGTTGGGCAGACCGGCGTGGTACGGCAGCGCCGGGAAGCCCTGCTCGGTGAGAAACGCGGCCACCTCTTCGACCTTCTTGCGTGACAGGCAGTAGACGATGCCGGCATCGCTGCGCCGCTCGGCGAGGAACGCCAGCAACTGCTTGCGCGGCTGCTCCTTGGGCACGATGCGGTAGAAGATGTTCGGCCGGTCGAAGCTCGACAGGAAACGCTCGGCGTTCTGCAAATGCAGACGGGTGACGATTTCTTCCCGGGTACGCTTGTCGGCGGTGGCAGTCAGGGCGATGCGCGGCACGTCGGGGAACATTTCCGCCAGTTGCCCCAGTTGCAGGTATTCCGGGCGGAAGTCGTGGCCCCATTGCGACACGCAGTGCGCTTCGTCGATAGCGAACAGGGCGATGTTCAAGCCTTGCAGAAATGACAGCATCCGCGGCTGCACCAGACGCTCCGGCGCCAGATAGAGCATTTTCACTTCGCCACGCTTGATCCGGTTGGCGAGGTCGCGCTGTTGTTCAGCGCTTAATGTGGAGTTCAACGCGGCGGCGGCCACGCCCAGCTCTTCGAGGGTGGCGACCTGATCGTCCATCAGCGCGATCAGCGGCGACACCACCACCGCCAGGCCGTCGCGCAGCAGCGCCGGCACCTGGAAGCACAGCGACTTGCCGCCGCCGGTCGGCATCAGGACAAGGGCATCACCACCACTGGCCACGCGCTCAATGATTGCACCCTGACGGCCACGGAAACTGTCGTAGCCGAAGATGTCCTTGAGGACGCGTTGAGCCTGTTCGAGCATAAAAACTCCAAAAATCCACCGAAACATCCCTGCACAGGCTGGTTCAAGACAGCCGAGGCTGCTTTAAACAAAACGTAAGGGCGCATTGCATGACGCCGTACGGATTCAGCCGCGACACCGGCAGGGATCGCAAAGCGCGGCAGTATACCCGAGCCCTCCCCGGCAAAGGGCACCGCCGATAAGAAGCTTGTGCGGGCAAATCTGCCGTGCGGCTGGCTTGAGGGCTCAAGAAGGCCTAGAATTCCCGCATTGTTTATTCCCCAAGGTAGCCCTTTAATGTCCTTCGCCGAGCAACTAACCCGCCTGCAAGTCTTCCTCGACGCCGACGAGCTGCATGAAGAGGCGCTGGACTACGTGGCCGCACACGGTTACCTGACTGCTCTGTCGATCTGCGCCGATGTGGTGCCGGATCGTGAGTGGATCGACGCCCTGTTCGCCGAAGAGCCGCATTACAGCAGCGAAGCCCAGCGTGAAGAGATCGAAGCCACGCTGATCGGCCTGAAAGCTCACATCGCCCGCCAACTGGCGTCGGATGAAGAATTCGAGCTGCCATGCGAACTGGACCTGGGCGACGAGCCGGACGATTCCGAACTGCGCGGCTGGTGCATCGGCTTCATGGAAGGCGTGTTCCTGCGCGAAGCGGCCTGGTTCGAAACCGCCGAGGAAGAAGTCAGCGAAATGCTCCTGCCGATCATGGTCGGTTCGGGCCTGTTCGACGAACAGCCCGAGTTCGAAGATATCGCCAGGGACGCCAACCTGATGGACGACATGATCGTGCAGATTCCAGAAGCCCTGACCGCGCTGTACCTGCTGTGCCAGGCACCTGACGAAAAACCGGCGATCCTCAAGCCACGTCACCACTAAGATCCGGCCTATGGACAACCCCATAGGCAAGCGCTCCCTGATGTTGCGCTACATCCTGCTGGCCACCGGCTGGCTGAGCGTGGCATTGGGGGTGATCGGGATCTTCCTGCCTGTTCTCCCCACGACTCCCTTCCTGCTGCTGGCAGCTGCCTGCTTCGCCCGCAGCTCTCCGCGTTTCTATCAATGGCTGGTCGAGCATCCCCGGCTCGGGCCATGGATCCGCGACTACCTCAATGGCAACGGCATTCCGCTCAAGGGCAAGGTCTACGCGATCGGGCTGATGTGGGCGAGCATTCTGTTCTCATGCTACCTGGTGCCGCTGCCGTGGGCGCGCGGGTTCATGTTGACGAGTGCGGTGTTGGTGACGGTCTACATTCTGCGACAGAAAACCCTGCACAAACGCTGAGCGCTCAGCGACCGCTGGTCTAAAAAACCTGCGCACCTGTCAGATCTGACAGTACCTCTCCCTCCTCCCCTCAGGTTCAATAAAAAACCGTCTGCGATCCCATTGCGTGCTCGTTCAGGAGTTTCGTCATGCCCACCAAAAGCCTGCTTCTGTTTCCCGATCTCAATCAGCCCGTCACAAGGGCGCTTCGGCCCATGCAGATCAGCGGCGCAGTCGCGCCGGTCGTGGATGCCGATGGCGGGATCAATATTGCAGTGGTCGAGGAAAGCGCCAACGGCGTGCTGTGCGTAATTGTGGCGTACCTCGACATGCTGGAGGGTGATAAAAATGTCGTTTACTGGGATGACGTTCCGGTGCTCACCCGAATGGTTGAAGCGGGGGAAAAAGACAAGCACCTGTTCTTTTATCTGCCCAAAGCGCTGTTCTCTCCCGGTCTGCATGAATGCTTTTATGAGTTGACCCGGTTTGGCGAAACCGCGCCGGACGATCCCTCTGTGTTGTCACTGTTTCGGATCAAACTCACCAGCCCCGGTGGCCGAGACAGGGAACCCCATCTACCCGACGGGCACTCCGAACTGCACATCGCGCAACTGCCGCAGGAAATCATCGATCAGGGAGTGATCGACGCCGAGTGGGCGAAAAAAGGCATTCCGCTGACTGTTCGTGCCTACCCGGAAATCACACTGCGAGACACGATTCTGATGCGCTGGGGCAGCCATACCCTGGCGCCGCACCTTGTTACACAAGCTCAGGCAGAGGGCAAGGACCCCATCGTGATCGTCGCCAAACAGGAAGACATTCTGGCCGGTGGCGACAGCCCGACGCTGGAAATCAAGTACGACCCTCACGATGAAGTATGGAACTGGTCTTCCCGGCACTCCAAACGCACTCGGATTGCCGTCGACGCCGGCGCCTGGCGGCTGCAAGCCCCGATCATCAAGGAATCGGTTAATGGGATCATCACCATCATCAACTTGAATAAGGAGAACGTCACGGTCCAGGTCCCTATCGCGGGCTCAGATTTCGCGCTGAAAGATTCAATTGAAATGACCTGGATCGGCACCCCTTTTACTGGCAAGCCGTTGATTCACACCGAAACCAAACTGGTGGAAAGCATCCCGAGTGTCTTGCCATTCGAGGTGCCGTACGCGCAAGTCCGCGCCATCGCCATGGGCCGGGCTGATGCCTCCTACGTGCTGACGAAAGCGGACGGAAGTCCGCCGCTATCCTCCAAACGCGAATTTGCCGACGTGGTGGGTGACGTTTCAATGCCGGACGCACCGACGATTCTCGAGTTGCTGGGCGACATACTCGAGCCGCACAGGCCTTACGCCACGGTGCGAATCGGGTACGCAGCCATTGCCAATGGCGATCTGGTCGCCGGTCACTGGATAGGTGAAAAGTCCAACGGTCAGCCCTATGTCCATGAGTTCACTCATGCCGTCAGTGACAACGAGGCAAAAGAAGGCTTTTTCACTGTTGACGTCGGCGCAGAGCACATCAACGTGCTCGACAACGGCCGTCTCGATCTTTGGTATACCGTGTCCAATGACAAACCGGAGTTCTACGGCATCAGTGATTCAGAGCATCTGTTGGTCAGGGTACAAGGCGTCACCGCGACACTGCGCAGGCCCGAGGTGGAGGAAGCCGGCAAAAATCCAGATGTGCTCGACCCATCCAAAGTCTTCGATGTCGTCCACATATTCATCGAAAATCCGCCGACGCAAAAAGACGACATCGTGACCTGGTATTGGCAAGCGACCCATCCGTTCGGCAGCATCAGCGACTGGGTGCCCATCACCTCGCTGAGCGCCGGTAAACCGCTGCGTTTCAGGGTGCCTGCGGAATATGTCACTCGCAATATCGGGCAGTACGTCAAGGTGCGTTACTCGCTAAAGCACGCGACCACAGGTTTATACAGTCACTCCGCCGTACTCGACCTGCTGATCGGGTCGCTCGTAGGTGAATTGCCACCGCCACAAGTCAAACAGGCACCGAACGCCATACTAAAAGCAATGGATGGGCTGAATGGTGTTGATGTCAACGTCAGCTACGACACTATGGATCCGGCCCTCGATATCATTCCCCTACATTGGATCGGCACTCCAGGCGCTGGTACATCAACAGATCTTGAGCTGCCCGGGCACAGCAGTGGTAGCGTGAACTTTCACCTTCCCCTGACGATTATCGGTCCAAATATCAACAAAACTGTGGACGTGAAGTACTTCGTGCGCCGCTATGGCCACGAGACAGAATCAGAGTCGTTGGGCCTGAGAGTAACGGGATTCGACGACCCCGAGAACGATCTGCCTCGCCCACAAGTGCGTCAGTCAGCCAACCAGATTCTCGACCTGATGACGTTCAGTGGCGATGCCAACACGCTCGTATCCAAGTGGCATTACATCGCACTCAAGCAACGCATTTGGCTGAGGCTGGAAGGCAAGACAGCAGCGGGCAGCGACCACGTCATCCGGATGCTCGATGGCGTCGAGATCACGCCGGCGCAGGTCAGCAGCGGGCTGAATGAAGTGCTGCTCAGAAGCGAGTTGATGAAACTGGGGCATTCCACACCGGCAAACGTGATTTGCAAAGTCTCGTTTGATGGCACCAATCAGGAAGTCAATGCGATTGAGTTCCCGAAATTATCGCTGACGATCAGAACCCGGTACGACTGGCTGACGCCGAAGATCACCCATGTGACTGACGCCAATGGGGAGGTTACAGAGGGCGGCGAAACCTTCTTTGAGCAGGTCACCATCAAAGGCACCGCGACCCGGGATGAGAAGGTCGAGATTTTCGATGGCTCCACCTCGCACGGCAATGTTGACGTTGGGGTTGATGGCATCTGGAGCAAGACCCTGCTCAACCTCCAGATCAAGGATTATCACATTACAGCTCACGCTCTATATGCAGCGGACCCGGTTTCCAGCCTGATACGGGCCTTTACGGTGAAGGCGGCGGTGCCACCCACCATCACCAATGCCCAGGATTCCAAAGGCACCGTGATTCCAGATCGCGGCACCACCGTCGACACAACCGTGAAACTGACGGGCAGCGCCAGCGAGGGCGAGCAGGTGGAGATCTTCGACGGCGCCGCCAGCAAGGGCAACGCCACAGCGGACCCATCGACCGGCATCTGGACCAAGGACCTTACGGGCCTGAGCGTGGCAACGCACAGCTTCACCGCCAAAGCACTGTATGGCGCGGGTCAGACTTCGGGGGCACGGACACTGACCGTGACTGCGGTGGTGGCCCCCACCATCACCAATGCCCAGGATTCCAAAGGCACCGTGATTCCAGATCGCGGCACCACCGTCGACACAACCGTGAAACTGACGGGCAGCGCCAGCAAGGGCGAGCAGGTGGAGATCTTCGACGGCGCCGCCAGCAAGGGCAACGCCACAGCGGACCCATCGACCGGCATCTGGACCAAGGACCTTACGGGCCTGAGCGTGGCAGCGCACAGCTTCACCGCCAAAGCACTGTATGGCGCGGGTCAGACTTCGGGGGCACGGACACTGACCGTCGAAGTTCACACCGCTCCGTCGCTCGATTCAGTAAGAGACTCCCGTGGTGAACTGCAGAACAATGGAGCGACCACAGACACTTCAGTCGCGTTGCAAGGTCGGGTAACGCCTCTGCATCAGGTCCAGATCTACGATGGAGGCACGCCAAAACACAATACGACTGCTCTGAGCACCGGTATTTGGACCACTACGCTGGCAGTAGGACTGGGTGGACATACCATCACCGCACGGGCTGTAACGACCGGACAAACGTCAAACGCACGAACCTTCACCGTCAACTCGCCGATTCCACCACTGAATTTCAACACAAGCCCGGTGACGTTGAGCGGCAAGATCTACCTGATTCCCGGCAGCCCGCAGACCCTTCCAGCTTTCGGTCCGGGAACCTCCGTTCAACATCAAGCGTCTGGAGGCCAACCCAGTTATCGGTATTCCTCCGAAAACACCGCGGTGGCTCATGTTGATGGCGGCAACGGTCTGGTAACCGTCAGGGGACTAGGTACAACAAGGATTACAGTCACGGATGCCGCCAACCAGACAAAGAGCTATACCGTAACCGTGACAGGCGTCATCCAATGTATCGCGCTGGGTAGTAATTGGTGGTCGCACATTATGGACGCTGCTCGTAACCAGGGAGCAAGGGTGCCTTCGTTGGGCGAGTTACGGGAAATACACAGCGCTTATGGAGGCCGCTGGCCATTGGGTAACGGAATGTATTGGACGTGGGAGGAAAGGCCTGTGCCTATCAACCCCAACCCGTTTTATCACTGTAAAAATCTGGTAACCGGAGCGGAAAATCACCACATGGCTATCACAATCCAACTTGGAGTTGGCATCAAACCTTAAGCATCGTTCCTGGACACTCTTGCGCTAAGAGTGTCCAACGGCATCAGGCAAAACCAATTAACTGAAATGACAAGGCCGCTGCTCATCGACAGAGCAGCGGCCGTTAGGGTATCTCGCTGATTACGAAACACCTTCCCTTTACCAAACAGTAGTTAAAAGCTGTACCGCCCCCCAAGACTCACCCCAAACGGCTGCTCAATATGCTCCCCATTGGAATAGTCCAGATCGACATGCACCTGCCACTTCTCCGACAGGGCCACCGCCACCCCCGCACCAAACTCCGCCCGGGAACCTGACAAGTCATTGTTGAATACGTTGTTTTCGTTGACCTTGACCTTGTTGTTATTGGCGAACTCATGGGCAATGGCCGCGCGCGCATAAGGTTGCGCCACAGCACCGTTGCCGATATCAAAATTGCGCCCGAACGTGGCGCCAGCCTTGCCCAGGAATGAGCGAGTGCGATCGCCATCGGCCTGCATGTCGTTGTCCAGGCTGAAGCGTTTGCCCTGGATCTGCGCGGCTGAAAACTGCGCGAAAGGTTCGATGAAGTAATCGTTGCTCAACTTGATGTGACGACCAGCCTCAACCGATGCACTGAAACCCCAGTTATCGTAATCGCCCTTGGCACGCGTGCCGTCACTCATTCCAACCTTGGCCTCATTACGAAAGCGGTTGAATTTCAGCACGCCATCAACGTAGTAGCCGGTGTCGCGGTCCATCCACGTCACGTAAGGCCCGAAGTAGTAACTCTTGACCGTGCCTGAAGTACCGTGTTCAAGATTCAGGTCCGATTGACTGTAGCCCCCATCACGCCCACCAGAACATCGCTGTCATTCACCCGGGCATCAGCTCCGAGGGAAAGCCCTTGCTGGTTCTGCCTGTACGCCACACCGGAGCTTTCTGACACGTTGTACTGATTGCCATAGGTGCGTGCCCAGGCGCCCGGCTGGCCACCGTTGAAGCGCAACTCACCCATGCGGCTGCGCAGTGAACTGGCTTCTCCGTACAACAGGGTGATCGGAGAGTTGAACAGGGCCAGCACCGCACTGGCACCAGGGCTGATCACCTGGGTGGTCGGATCGAGGAACCATTCAGTGCCGCCGGTTCCAACCGGTCGCTGGGCCAGGTCATAGGACCAGGTGCCGAGATCCACTCGCCCGCCTGTCAAAGCAAATTGCGCATCGCCAGCGGCGGTGTGCACCAGGGTCAGTTGCTGTGGATTGACTGCGTCCAGACCGGACGCCGCCACCAGCAAACCGAACTGCCCGGTCGCCACACCGGTGACGTTGAGGAAGTCATGCTGCCCCGTGGCGAAGTTGCCCTTCATGGCGAAAGTGCTGGAACCATCGGGCGAGCCGGCCAGCGTACCGACGTTCAACTGGTAAAAGGTATTCGGCACATCCTGCGCACCAAAGCGAACCGTCCCGCCATTCATCGCGAGCGTTCCTACGGTGTCGTTGCCCGTCAGGGTCCAGATCGCACCACTGTTGACGGTCACGGCATTGACCTTGTCGAGACGGCCGGTGAACTGCGAACTGTTCTGCAGGGTGACGTTGGCGGTCGAACCGTTTTCGACCAGCACATCGCCGGTCATCCGGCCTTGATCGAAGGTCAGGTTGCCGGTGCTGTTGCCGGCGATGTTGATGTTGCCCTGCAACTCGCTGTTGGCGACGGTCATGGCGGCGGTGGAGGCACCCTGGACGTCGAGCAGATTATTGTTCCCGGCAAGCAGCCGGGCGCCGTTCGACAGGTTGATGGTTGCATTGGTCCCGCGATCAACCAGAACTGCAGATCCGTTGATGCCTTGAACAGTGGCGTTATCCAGCGAGAGCGTACGGGCGCCGACATTGGCCGTATCGTTGACCATGCGCACGCCTGTCGCCTGACCGGTGATGACCGTCCCGGCGGAGGCGTTCAACGCGCCGCCAAGAAGATTCGCACCAATGCCATTGCTGCCAGTACCGGTCACTTGCGTATTGGCCAGCGACAAAGTGCTGAGCCCCGTGACTTGCGCGCCGAAAACATCACCACGGATCTGACTGTTGGAAACATCCACAGTAGAGCCGCCAGCGGCAATCGAAGAACGGTTGACGGCCAGACCGATGTCGTCGCTGGTCACATTGGCCTGGTTGATGGTGCCCCGGCTGCTGGTGACCAGAATGCCTTCGACGCCAGGATTGCTGACGACCGTGGCGCCATTGATGGTCAGTGTCGATCCGGATCGAATGGTAATTGACTGGGTGGTGGCACCATTGACATTCAACACTGCGTTGTTACGCACCAGATAATCGATCGGCGTTGTCGTCGAATCGATATTCAGCGTCGTGTTATCGACAATGGTGGCTGCCAGTATGCCGCCGCTGGAAATGGAAATGGCTGGCATGACCATCAGAATACTCAACGCGTCTTTTACAGAAAGACGTTCAAGCCGCCCGCCAAATATTCTCATGACTTACCCACCTCTGATATACCCGTGCAAAAGTGCGAAATGCATTTTCGTAAAGAAATAGAGCGCGAAAACTAATCGGATTCCTCAAAAAAAAATGTAGGACAAGTCCGATAAACAAGGAAGAAAAATCCCTGACACTGATTTTATAAAAACGGGAGGCAACAGCCTCCCGTTTTTTTCTTTCAAATACTACAAGGTGTCGCATCACCATGCCTCATGAGCACCCTGACCAGGTGTCGCACTGACGGTGTAGGCCGCCCATCAATCACGGCTTCATAACTCACCGCCCCCCATGCATTTCCTGTATCAAGAAACTGCTGATACGGAAAGCGTATGGTAAAACCATTTTGCACATCCGAAGAATCCGGCTTATATGTAACCTTATCGTTATTACCCGGTATCTCAGTATTACCAGCGGAATCACTGTAGCCCTGATAAGTAAAAGTCAACGTCTGACCTTCCAGTTGCGGTTCTCCCCCCGGAATAAAAACCTCGATACATTTTATAAGCTCTGGATGGCTTTGCAATGAAGGGCAATTCAAATAACCAAAATCCGGATCGAGATGCTGGAAGGTTGCCTGAGGCACACTCCCCGGTCTGATGAACACATCTACATCCCGCGGCAGTGAGCGCTCTTCGTTATCGTTCACATCAGGATTGGTGACCTTATAAGTCACTGGAACTTCAGTGCCGTTCCCACCAGCATCTACAACTGACCAATCAATTGTCCAATCCAGGTCAGTCTCCGTACCATCCAACTGAAGAACACCGCCTTCAGCGTCTGTAACTTCAACTCCGTTCCAGATCAGAGTGGCAATATCCTTATCCTTGATACCCAGGTAAGCGGCCACTGTTACGTCAACATCCTGATCCTTGTCCAGCACCGTCAAAACGTTTATCGGATTGCCGCCCGCCCCTTGAACATCGACTGGAAGAAAATCGGGATTTGGGTCATCTGGACCTTCGCCGTCCCCTGGCCGGCGCAGATCGACTAGTACAGCGTCGTTTTTGGGGGGATTACTGGCAGGATGTCGAACCGTTCCACGTTTTATTTGATAGCTGACCTCAATGGTTTTTTCTCCGAGATCACCGTTATGCCAGTACGAATAAGGAATCTCTACATAAGTAGGGAAGCCAGCGATTTTTTGTGCTGGCACTACAACGCCATCGACGGTGACCTCAAGTTCATCACCCTCCACAAAATTGTCGTACTCAGCTTCGATCCCTACTCCAGGGCGCATCCGAGCGTCGGCGAGGTCGATCTTCTTCGGTGCCATGTCGTTATCAAACAGCGGAATACTTGGAGGTAGCAGATTTGCTGGAGGGTCCGTCAATGTTACGTTCACTCGTTTGAAAGGCGAATTTAGACTTCGGTTGCCTTTCCGATCCGTACGATAGTAAAAAATCGCTCTCTCACCCTCTTCATTTCCGACCATTGCGGTCGTCAGATTAAAGGTAACGGGATCAAGAGAATCGACAACAGTAAAATCTCCTACGTGTACCGGTGTCGGAAATGTCGAGCCAAAATAACATTCATACTTGTCCCCTATTTTTATATCGGCGACCCTTGGCATGGTAATCAGGACAAAACCGTTGGCATCCAGATAAGGCTTGGTAATCCCGTTGGCCTCCACCTCCGGAGGAAGAGAAACAAGACCGCTGACATCAGGTGGCGCAGTGTCGATATTGATGAGCAGATCCGGAATATCTTTAGTGTTCCCGCCATGATTGAGTACATAGCTCAACAAGTGCGGACCCGAGACATTCGTAAGCCCTGCTGGCAATACCATTGGAATTTCAAGAATTACAGGATCAAGAGGGGTTCGGTAGGTATACCGGGTGCCTTGCCGAGTGCCATTCCAAGTCAGATCTATAAACCCGTCAACGGGAGGATCATCGTCAGACCCGTCGAACCTGAGGACATTCACTTTCAATGCAAAACCCTGATACTGTTTGTGCAATTGATTCGGTTCATCGTCCATCTCATCAGGCAGCAGAGGATTATCATCATCCAGCTCAGGCGCTTCATAGCCCGCTTTCGGTGAATTTCGGAGAATACTCAAATAACGCTCACGACTTTGTACCGGGGTCAACTTAATGACATTTTTCATTTTGCTCATCCTTTCAATGACTTGATTAAATGACAAAGGGTATTGCATCCCCGTGCCAGAACACCTGGAACCAACCGCAAATCAAAAAACACTGCATTGGCACGACTGTGCGCATCAGCAGTTATTACACGCACAAACTTCCTGAAACACTTGCCCTTCGGGGAAATCACTCATTACAAAGATCCTTATCCGGTCCACAGACTTCCCCGCTGGGCATGGTTCTATTGATGATTACAAAATCCGGCCTCGACTCTCCCCGCCCACCATTGCTCTTTCTCAAAAAATAACGACAGAGCGCCGATCCGTTATTGACCATGGGCGCAATCAACTTTTGATAGTCCGTCACCAGCACGTCAAAACCATTGCGTGCCTCATCAATACTCAGCGTTTTCGGGAAAGAGTCTGCAGCGCCCGCAATAGGAGAAGTACCGTTGGGGCCCAGACACCCTTGCCAATGCAGCTCGACAACGTCGTTCTCGTCGAACGCGTCATTCCCTTTGACATGAACTTTTACATGCACCCACAACCGCGGGTTGGCGCAGCAATTGAGTAGCCCTTGTCGCCCGCCATCCGGGAAGGTCGGCTCGGGCAGATTCCTGATGATGATGATTGCCACGTTCACCAGGGTCGTCGGGGCCAACTGCTGATTCACACCGTTATCGGTGACGTAGCGCACGGGTAGTACGGGGTTTTCCTTGTCCAGGTCGATAAACGCCCAGGGGATGCTGAAGAAAATGATCTTCCCGGCCGTGTCCCCAGGCTGAACCTCGTACTCCGCGACGGGTGTGCTGATGGCTCCCCAATACAGAAAGACCTTTTCCCCCGGTACGGGATCGTCATGAAGCGCCAGTTGCCCTTCGGCAGGCAATTCGTAGTCATCGGGCAGCAGCTTGTTCAGCTCTTTTGAAACGGCGCCGTAAATCTCGACCTTTGCCAGCCTGGTGTTCAACAGTGCAGGTGCGTCGGGATGGTCTTGACCTGCGACTGTAAAGTTGTAGGGCACGGTTGTTTCAGGTGACGGCAGCGTCGGTATCCCGCCCCGGCTGACGCGGTAGTCGACATGCGCGTCCATGGGCCCGAGCCCGTCAGCCGTCAGCGTTGCCCAGGGCACGGTCGCGGTGAGTGGAAATGCCGCAGGATCGACATCAAGCGGTGCAAGATCATGACCGTTCCACCGGATCAGAAGTTCGTCGGAAGCATCCGGGTTGTCATAAGGGTCGATTTCGACCGTAACAGCCTTCTGGTTCGTGGCCCCTTCGCGGGCATGCTCGCGGTCGATCAATCCCCGGATCGACAAGGGCACACGAGGCGGCTTGAGGTTGCCGGGGCCGGGTCTCAGATCGACAAACACCGGCAACAGCGTGGCGCGCGGCCCGATGTTGCCGGCCCAGTCACGCAACTTGTAATAAAAATATCGTGGGCCGTGCCCTCTGGCCCGAATGTCCGCTTCATAAATCGTGATGATCAACTGTTTCTGATCGATGTCCGGCTGGCTGAACTCTTGCTCGCGAATTTCCTGCTCCGAATCCGGCGGATTGTCGCTGTCGGTCAGGAAATAGATCGCACGATCCCGTGCCTTGGCATCCACATAAAACGGGACTTGAAACCTGACCTCGCCAAAACGGGTGAGATAGTCGTCGGTAATGACGTCACCGGGAACGTTCAGCAATATCAGGGCTCCGGGGCTTTGCCCATCATCCGGAGGCAGCCGATCTACCGTCACTCGAGTATCAAAGGAATTTTTCTTGTTCCCACCGTAATTCAACTCGTAGGACAAGGCGTAAATGCCATGCGCCAGCTTGTCCCGCGGGACTTTCAAGACCTTCTCACCCGGCGTATCGAATGTATCTTTGTACACCGGAGTGAAAGAGCCGCCCTCCAGCACCCAACTGATGGTAATGATGTAAGGGATGGGATCAGCGAAGGGGGGCGGTATCCAGTCGGGGACAATCACCTGCAGATCATCGCTTAAAGCACTGCGCGGCAGCAGCCCATCAGGACTTTCATCGCCGTTCTCATCCTTGAGGATGATCGGAACCCTGGGTTTTTCCAGTTCGGGATCTACAGAGTCGATCTGGTTTGGAGTCATCGGCATTACGGACGCCCTCTCACGAAATGGCCACGCCTCTTGAACATCTGCACGTTATCTGCAGGTTCATGATTCGTTGCTCTGACGTGATTTAACGGCGTTGCACATTCGCCGGCTACTGTCAGAAATTACAGGTTTTACTACCGTTCGTCGGGGATTGGGCTTGCAGTCAATTCGGCAGAGCGGCATAAACAGAAATGTTTAACAAACATACTCAGTGGCTGACCGACTCAGGCTACCCAGCCTCGCGCCGATGCCTACGCATCCTCCAGAATCCGCCGGTTTAGCGATGAGGCGTGGCGGCTCCGTCCAATCACGGAGATTCGCCATGATCAAACCCACGCCAAACCCGCCGGAAGTCGATTCGATTCGCCCTACGAAACCCTCGATTCAAAGAAACTCCATGGGACGGCGGGTTTTATCATTTCAGCCTTCAGGTCAACCGTTCGTCTTAAACCCGCCCGCACCTGTAATTTCTGACAGTAGCCAGCCTCGGTTCAGCGCCATTCAATACCTCCATCGCCCCGCCATTCGATCGGA